>CALZHT010000030.1 GCA_945787445.1 uncultured Desulfobulbaceae bacterium | reverse complement strand
AAAACTGTTGATAAGGGCGATTAAATCAGGCGCTGAGGCGTTCCTTTTCTTTCTTTTTTCTGATATCACAGGCAATCTTAAAGGCTTTCCCCTTGCCATGTTTTCTGATGGAAACAGATGTCCTATTCGGTTTTCCGGTAGGGTTGACATAGCTGACTTCGTATCTATTGTACTTTTCATTTAACCGGACTCCGACGACGCCTGTATTGGTGTTGCTCACGGTTCGTATCTTTTTGTCCGTGCGCACCTTGCCGAGTTTTTTTTCGGTTGCATTCCTCCAAGCTATGGCGGCCCGTAGAGCGGACTTCTGCCCGCCGTTTTTCCTGTCTGAGAAAAACTTCGAGGTGGTTTTCTGGTTGTGACGGACGCGCACATACCAGCCATGCGTATGTTTCGATTCCTGGTCAATTCTGGAGATGTCTTTGTGTTTTTTCTGCGATATTTTTGTGTTACCCATCGAAAGCTCCTCTCTTTGAAATCCGGCCCTGTTGCCCTTTTAAGGGAGAATAGTGAAATTGCGTGGCAGTGTCAACCGGAAATGGATCAAGGCGTTAAATGATTCGGGAGCCTGGCCGAGCGAACTAATCACAGTGGCGTCCCCCGCCTCCGGAATGCAGTAATTTGCCGTCTGATTGCGGAAGGCTTTATGCTAAACACAGAATACAAGCCTCCAGTGGATTTGGTAGACAAAAAATCAAAAAATACATTTATCTTCCTGTTTTTTTTGTATTATATTGTCGAGTTATTGCCTGGGCCGCGGCTAACGTGGCCATCAGGGCAACTTTATTGTATTCACCAATGATGTGCATGGCGACAGAAGGGGGGAAGTTTGCAAAGAGATAATCAGCAGGTTCCTGGATCAGAGAAGCACTGAGGGCATGGTACTTTACGTTGTTCTCTGCATAATCGGTTTTATACTGCTGTATTATGGTGCCGAGTG
Source organism: uncultured Desulfobulbaceae bacterium (assembly GCA_945787445.1). GTDB lineage: Bacteria > Desulfobacterota > Desulfobulbia > Desulfobulbales > CALZHT01 > CALZHT01. The sequence goes on along the minus strand of CALZHT010000030.1, from coordinate 41,963 downwards.
GCTGGTGATTGGCGCCGCCTGTCTGGCCCGGAGTCTGGGGGTCCTTCCTCTTGTTATCAGTCTAACTGTTGTCGCCTTTGGCACATCGGCTCCCGAGCTGGTAGTGAATGTTGTTTCGACCATCCAAGGAAAAAACATGCTAGCGGTTGGCAACGTGGTGGGAAGCAACATCTGCAATATTGCCCTTGTTCTCGGCCTGTCTGCACTTTTTCACCCAATAACCAGTCATGAGTCGGTGGTGAAGCGGGATATCCCTATTATGCTGGCGGTCTCCCTTTATCTCTTTTTTCTTTTCTTGGATAACCGGATTTCAAGGCTGGAGGGTATAATCCTGGTGGCCGGAATTATTGCGTACACTTTTTTCAATTACTATATGGCAAAAAGGGAAGGAGTATCAGAAGATGAATCGGCTGCCTGCACAAACGATCTCCCAGAGATCGGTTTTATCTCATCCAGAACCAGGCAGATTGCTCTTATTGTCATCGGCATCGTTTGTGTGGTTGGCGGGGCAAAGCTCGTAGTAGGTTCAGCGGTCTGGATTATGCAGTATCTTGGGGTGGATGAAAAGTTCATCGGCCTCACCATGGTAGCCCTGGGAACCTCGTTTCCTGAGTTAGCCACATCAGTTATCGCTGCCTTACGTAAAGAACTGGATATCAGTATCGGCATCCTTGTGGGCAGCAACATTTTTAATATTATGAGCGTCCTGGGAGTCTCTTCTCTTGTCAGGCCTATTCCTATTTCCGACGGCTTTTTAACAAGCGGACTGATTATCGACTATGGTGTCATGCTTTTTATCAGTTTTTTTCTCTGGATTATGATGCGCAAAAAAGCCACGGTTTCGCGCGGTGGGGGAATGCTCCTCTTAAGTTGTTATATCATCTATTTGCTCTATCTTGTCAGTGTAAGTACTGTTCCATTGCACTGATAGCTTTGTGAGGTGTTCGTATTAGCCTTCCTGTTGCCGGCAACCGTATCAAACGTTAAAACCTGCTGCTAAAGACTAAAGCCCCCACCGAAGTAGTACCTTTATAAAAATATTCTTGACAACATCCACCAAAACAAGATGGCATTTATGTATTGAAACTCCCGTTGATTTGTTGCAGCGAAGTGGAAATCCCATCTAAACGGGGCCGCGGAATAATTCATTTTTCTCTCTTTACCAGGAGGAAAGCACAATGGATATCGGAGCAAAGTTGGTCAATGGTGGATGTCGGTTTACGGTATGGTCCCCGAACGCTAAAGAAGTTCATGTCATAGGGGAATTTAATAACTGGGAAAAGGGCGAAAATAAGTTAACAAAGGCGGAAGATGGCTATTGGCAGGGTATGGTAACCAATGTGCAAAGCAACCAAAAATATAAATATCTTATTATCTCTCCTGACAATAAAGAGTATTACAAAATAGATCTGGCGGCAAAAGACACCTTGCATTCAGGGCTGCATGATTTGCAAGATCCCGGCTCAAACGCGGGGATAATTTTGGATCCTTCCTATGACTGGCAATCTTTTACCACCCCATATTTTGAAGATTTTATAATTTATCAGCTCCATATAGGATCATTCGCAGGATTTAATGACGGAATTGCTGTTGGAAATCATACCGCAACAATCCAAGATATCGAAACCAAACTGAATTATATCAAGGAACTTGGTTTTAATGCAATTGAGTTGCTGCCAATTCAGGAATTCAGGGGAGACAGATCCTGGGGATATAATCCTTCCTTCTTTTTTGCCCCGGAATCGGCGTATGGAGCCCCCGAGGATTATCAGAGATTTGTCAATAAAGCGCATAAGCATGGGCTGGCTGTTATTTTTGACGTTGTTTTTAATCATGCGAGCAATATAGACAATCCAATGTGGAAGTTTGACGTGGATTCCGCCGTTGAAAAAGGAATTTACCTGTCACATTATGAAACCCCGTGGGGATTGTCTCCCGCCTTTTGGAAACAGCAGGTCAAAGATTTTTTTCTGGCAAACGCCAGGATGTATTTTGAGGATTATAATGCTGACGGCCTCAGATTCGATGCAACCAGATACATTGAATATAATAGAGGGTGGCACAATGACGGTTGGCAATTCATGCAATATCTAACCCATCAGCTCAAACAATCCTGTCCAGATAAATATCTTATTGCTGAACATCTTCCTGATCATGATTCCATTATCAATAATGCCGGATTTAACGCCACATGGTTTGTGGATTCGCACCATGAATTCCAAAGGGCGGCAAGCGGCCATGATCCACTGAATAAGTTAAAAAACATAATCGGGAAATATTTCGGCGACAGGCGCAGCTATCACCAGCAATGGAACCTGGTGAAATATCTTCTTGGTTCCCATGATGACTGTGGTGATGATAAAAACGGCGAAACAATAAATAAAGCCGATTGGGAGCAACATAGATATTTTGTTGAGTTCTTTGGCGGGCGTGATAACTGGTATGCCCGAGCAAAGGCCAGAGTAGGTTGGGCCTTGAATGTGGCTATTTTGGGAACTCCCATGATGTTTATGGGGGAAGAATGCCATCACTGGGGATACTGGCACGATACTCCTGATCAATATGGTGATCATCGAATCAACTGGGCCCTTGCCGATGATCCTACGGGCATGCCTATGCGGCGCATGGTAAAAGATGCCAACATGGTAAGACGGAATAATCCTGCCCTCAGAAGCGAAACGCTTCATATTACCCATGAAAATTACCATGATAATATTCTTGCCTTTAAAAGATGGACGCCTGGTGGCAATAATGTAGTGTTGGTTATCGTTAATATGGGCGACAACAATTTTGGTAATCATTGCTATGGTGTTGAAACCGGGGGACAGATGGGCCAGTGGGTGCAAATATTTTGCAGTCAGGATGGTCAATACGGCGGTTGGGATGACGCAGGCAATGCTTATTATGAGCCGTGGACAAACGATGCTGGGAAGATATTCATCAATCTCCCGAAGTGGAGTGTTATCATGATGAAATTAAAAGAATGATGGCGTTGCAAAAAGTCCGATCTCCTGCGTTGTACCCCAAGGGCACTTCCTGCGGGGCGTAGCGGGTTCTCGGAATGCTCAACATACCTTATGTATGTCTCCGCTTCCTCGACACCACTACGCCTTGCACCCCAAGGGCACTTCCGTTGGGCGTATTTCGAACTTTTATGCTTAGCCTCCCAATACTTATTGTGAGTGAATCAAGAATAAAATGTGACAATTTTTCCATCAATTCTATGCAGCGGAATAATACAATAGGTTCAGGGCATGATGTTTCAGCCCAGAGCATGGTATAAAGGACATGGCCGGCAGATTTGGAAAATATGGTGACTTTAAAAGGAAAGCCAAACTGCGGCAACAAAGAACTCTAAGAAAAGGAGGGCGTTTAACAAAGCCCTTGCGCAGTCAGGTACGGCGGGTGAAGAAGAAACGTGACGGAATTATATGATCCCGTTATGATTTTATGTTCCCTGGATGCTTTCCGAGGATAGATTCCAGGCAAAAAAAAGCCCCGCAAGGTGCGGGGCACAATCATCTCAGCTAATGACCGCTTTTACAGCACGGTTACATTGTCTGCAGCCGGGCCTTTGGGACCGTCGACAACATCAAACTGAACTCGTGCTCCCTCATTGAGAGTCTTGAAACCATCGCTCTTGATAGCAGAGTAATGAACAAATACATCATTGCCGCTATCCTGCTCAATAAAACCGAAACCTTTGGATTCATTAAACCATTTTACTGTTCCTTTATTCACTTCTAACTACTCCTTTGTACTTGGTTCCTTCTGGGAACCACTTGATAATAGGGCCCGGTTATCCATTGATAGACCGGGTTGGCAGTCTGACTGCACAAAGCCCTAAAAACAAAAAAACCGCATACCCTTTGTGGATTGTGCGGTTTTTATTTTTGTATTTTTTGACTACAAGCAGGTACTGCACAAACAAATGAAGCTGATAAATAATATATATTCAGGAAAAAGCAAAGCTTTTTTTACAGATATTGGATGGAAAGGGAAAATAGCATCGCTGCATTTCATTTTCCTTGGGCCACTATACTCTCAGAAAGTGCCAGTCCATCATGAGCTATGATCCTTCCATATTCTCTTATTCCTTAGACGTAGTTATAACTGGCAATGTGAACCTTTAGCATGTTATGGTTCCCGGTAATTAAAGAGATTTGGCATCAGTTAAAACTTGCAAGGACGTATATGTAAGCCAAAGAGCCCGGTAGATTTTCTGTATATCATAAAAAAATATTTGATATACAGATTTGTAGAATAACTTGTTATGCCCTTAAAAAACTATGGAATATCGTCTTAACAAAATAGCTGAACTTTGCTCAGAGCATGGTTTTAAAACGGATATGCCAGATAAGAACCGAATTGATGTTACAATTCGTGAAGATTGTGTTTTGTCATTCCTAAATCTCGTTGACGAAAATGACACACTCGTCGGTTTTGATGGAACACCATGGCATGACCACGGCACAGTGGAATTTATGACTGGACCAAATACATCCATAGAATGTGATGAACTTGATATCATTATTGGTCTTGTAAGTGGTGAACTGCTCATAGTGAACCAGTATTTAAACTCTATTCTTACTGATCGGTGGATTATGCACAAAAAGGAACCTCTTGACCTTAAATATATCGAGGCTGGGGAAGAACTTAAAATATGCCGTTTGGCATAACCACTCAGTCAAGGCGACGGGAAGTAGCGCTACGGCGCTTCGCGGCAGGCTTCTTGGCCCGCGCCTTACTTTTTTTGTTATGTTTCTCAAATCATGAATGAAAATCATATTAAACAGCTGGGAAAGCCTGACGTTCAAGTATCTGGGTTACAAATCTGGATACATGGCCGTCAATTTCCTGATTTGAATGACTATTGGGACGGTAATTGGTTACGAGCAACAGTCCATTGTAAGGCAAAGGGGTCGAGCGTCTGGGTTAGTGGTCCTATAATTCATTTATCCGAATTGCATGGCTGGTTGGTTTCGACTCAAGCAATGAATGAAAGTCTTAAAGGAGAGGCAAACTTGGATTGTATGGAGCCAGAATTATCGGTTTCCCTAAAGGCTGAAGGTCTTGGCCATATAAATATGGAAGTCAATATTACCCCTGACCATTTATCGCAAGATCATAAATATCATTTTGAGATAGATCAGAGCTATTTGTCCGAGTTAATAAAAAGTTGCCAAGCAATATTGCAAAGGTATCCAGTCAGAGGATCTAATGAAATATCTGGAACATAACCATGCTACTGCACTTGACCGCGAGAAGCGCTGCGGCCTTGTCGGGCAAGGTTTTGGACGCGCCCCTCACTTCCAGCTGTTCAATATTTAACCTTCTGCTATCATTCAAATGCTTTGGTTTTCACCTGGGCCTTTCCCTTTTCAGGTTTAATCAAAGCTTGCCTTGCGTTTTCATTAACCCCGACTTCTTGCTTTTTTAACAAATAAATGACACAATTTTTCAGCAAATAATGCTGCTCCATAATTAATAAGTTAGCTTATTTATAGTTTCATAGGTAATTTTTATGGATTTGTCTGAAGATTATGTAGAGCAAATAATGGTAATATATGAATATTGTATATCTAATTATCCGGTAGGATTCCCTCTAGCAATGATATTCTTATTTGGAGCAGCATCAGCACATAGCTTCTATGAAATAAAAAAGTATGAAAAAGTCGGGGAGCGCCTTAGGGAGCTGCTTGAAAGATATTTTCTTATAGGTGGATTTCTCTTAGTTATACATTTTGTGGTTATTTTTTTCCTGAATCTCCTTGTTATTTAATAGTTTCTGCTATCCTTAAAATAGTCCTGGCACCCACCAGGGCTATTTCCTTTCCATATATAGTCTGTAACTTCTTCTGCATCCCTTGACGGCAAAAACTTGTCTGAAAATTTTCACTTATGCAGCCCCAAAAAGTATACAAAATCATTTACCTTTTTCTTGATTTTGACAAGCCATTTTGAGATAATTTTGGTTAGGAAAATGATAAAAGCAGGGAGAGTTTAATTTCGTATACAAACCCTTGTCCGAACGTGGATCATGACGATCTGATAGTTTTCAGCGACTTCATAGAAATCATATGGACTGGCGTTTCCCAAGAAGCCATAGAATATGTTCCGGCAAAGATCTTCAGGCGGGCTTATAAGGTTTCCAAGCAGTGCCATGATTATGAACCGCTGTAGGAATGAGGTATTGATGCCCCGACCCATTATTATTCCCACAAATTTTGTTAAATTAATTATTTTAGAAGTTTTTAAGGAAATTAGACCTTTTTTCATCTTGTCAGTTGTAGCCTTCAACTTAAATCCATCATTTGCTTATGCTGGTTGGCAAGATATTCTTGAAACTCCTTTTGATATTGCAAAGAATTTTGATCAGGCACAACAATGGGCCGGAAAAAAAGTCCCTGCTGCCGGTGAGGGTATTAATGATATAAATGATATTCCTGAAAAATCAGATCGGCCTCCGTCCGTGAAATCGCAGTCTGAGTTTGATATTTCAATAGATGTAGGCAGATTAGACGGCGATACAACTTATGAAATCGGGAATATACCAATTAATGAAGATCCATGGGGCAGAAATCCTTATTTCCCGATTAGCAGGTTAGAATTCCCTTTAAATGTTACAATGGCTTCGCTTGATTTCGGATATTCTACCGAAAGGTGGTCGTTAAGTGCGGGCTTGAAAAAAAATATCAATAAAGATGCCGGAGAAATGAAAGATTCAGACTGGGGAGTTCCTTTTTGGGATGACACTGGACCCGAGGGTCCAGGATGGTATGTCTGGGTTGATAGCAATGATAATTATCTCCTGGATATTTATTCAAATAGCCAGACTGATCTTGACGCTTTGGAGATGGATATCAACCTCCGGTACCAGATATTTAAAAATTCATTTAATTCAAAATTTGGTGATAAATCTGAGCATAGCGAATGGATCTCTTTGATCGGACTCGGCTATATTCGAAGCGATTTCAGCTTTGAAAGCAGGCTTATCAGGCAATGGTCTCCTTCAGGCCTTGACGGATATGATTTCACTGGTAACGGCGAGGTAGGATTAACATATGATGTTACGTATTCTATCCCATATGTTGAACTCGTTGTTATGGAGGTCAAAAACAATGCAACCGTTGAAATAAGCATTGGCTATTCACCCCTTGTCAAAGCAAAAGATAAAGATGTGCATCTTCTGCGAACTCCAGGTCCTATCTATGCTGATGGAGATTGTGACGGAGATGCTTTTTTGTTCTCGCTAAAGGGATATTACAACTTTATAAATCATTGGTTTTTATCCTTCCAGTATGATTATAAAACAATAAAAACTTCCGGAACGCAGGCAAATTATATAAATGCCGGGAGTCTGAATGGGATTGCATGGAATGCTGAAAATTGGGTCACTGATGAAGAGATTACAAGTCAACAGAATTACTTTGCTCTTAGCGTAGGATACAAATTCTAGAAAGTTTAATATATATTGGCTTTGACAGCATGATCAGCCCAAGATTTCTACCGGCCTGCCAGTCATTTTCATAATTGACAAATTGATGCATTTAAATTGTCAATACTCACGAGAATGAATTGAATTCATTCAGCCTCTATAAAGCCCCAGTTTTTTCATAACCGGGGCTTTTCCTTTCCATATCTAATCAAAGCTTGCTAACAGGGAATAAAGTTGCTAGGTTATTGGCATCAGTTATAACCTTCTAGAACAGACACCCTCCCCCTGAAATTTACAACTAATCTCAAAATTTAAACATAAATCTATAGATATATATTTAAAGTATACTTATCATTTCCTAGCTAATTTTTTAAGCAAAAAAGACTTGACATTTGATATCGCTCTTGATTCAAGAAAAGTATAAGAGAAGATTAACCCGATAAAGCCAAACCTTCTGTAAGGAGGGGACGGAAAGCGGCGGGTCTTTAAAGCAAGATGGCCGAGCTGCCGAAGGATAAACCTTTGGTTAGTTCGGCTTTTTTATTGCCTTGAGATTTTGGCAAGAAGGTGTGTGTCGATAATTGTTTTCAAAAATTCTTATCTTACTGAAAGGAGGGGAAAAATGAAGAAATTTATACTTATTATGGCGGTTCTAGTAGGTTGGTCTGGAATTGCTGCTGCAGGGACTGCTCTCGTTGACATCGATCCGGATACGTTAAATCTTTCTTCAAAAGGAAATAACGTAACCGGCTACATAACAGCACCAGAAGGTTGTACGCCTGAAGAAATAATTATAAACACTGTGGCGATTACTGAAATCCAAATTGGACAAGATATTGCCACGGTGAATATTCCTGCACGATCATCGCCTGTTGGAATTGCAGATTACAATAGTGATTCTGTACCGGAATTAATGGTTAAATTCCCGAGGGATGCTTTACAGTTGGCCATTGGTGATCCGGGAGAGGTAAAAGTAACGATTGGAGGTGTATGTAATCTCGCATCGTTTAGCGGGACTGATACTATAAATGCCATTAACTATTTGAAACTTCAGGCCGTGGCAGACTTTCCTGCTGGTATCAAACCGCGGGATGTGACAATCCAATCAGCTGCAAGAGAATTTAATTTAAGTAACAACGGTTCTCTAACACTTGTTGATCATCCGGTGAATCCATTTCTCGTGATCGCTACAATAAACGGCTATCCAATTGCGTTGACGTTCTTTGAACCCGGTAAAGATAGTAATTCCATCTCATGTATGGAAACAGCTGTGTCAGTTGTGACATTCAATACGTTTTTATTTGCTGTTCCTATGCATCTTATCTCTGAAGCTTTGCAGCTCGTGAGGGAAGTTCCCGAAGTGGGGATATTAGCAAACCACCTTTGCCAGGAGTTGGCTCTAAGTCCGGACGCCATGGTAACCCCCTCTCTTGCGCTTGCAGAAAAACTCGAGGATGCATCAATAGCAGTTAACGATGTTTTAATCACATTGCCTGATCAATATGTACCAAACATCCCATAGAAAGGAGGAACGGACATGATTAAGAGCATAAGGAAATTCAGTATAGTGTTCTTGACAGGCCTTATTATTCTCTCCTGTCTGTGGATTGAGACCTCTAAAGGGCTGATCATGATAGAAGGTGAGCAGAACGGTGCAAGCAACATAATCCTTAAGCTTACTGATCAGGATGATCCAAATGACAATGACCAATCCTTTCAGGAAACCGAGCTAAAATATCTGCAAATTGACAATGGATTACGGAGACATTTGGGTGTTTACATCGATAGAATTATACTGGGACAAGGAACAACAGTTATTGATAACGGACGGAACGATGAAGTTATTGGACCAGCTTCTGAAATTTTTGTCTACGAGACGTTGGCCCAATTATGGGCTTGTGCTGTTTATGGTAATGTTGACTGTATCCCACCACCTGCTAGCAGGACCTATATCCTTCCATTGCCTGATGAATTGAATCCCGGCACCCAGGTACGTTTCAGGATCAAAGCCATGGGGCCAGCTATATTGGGTCAGCTACCTTTTCCCTTGTTTGAAGACCCCCCTCCAGAGGCAAGGCTCCTTATCGATGCAACAGTGTTGACCACCATGGAGTTATTAATCTTGCCAATGATCAGCACGTTGACCGGTGCTGTTCTACCAGAAGGAATTGAGTCTGAATTGTTACAAGATATAGCTACAGATTTTTCTAGGTTTATTAGTTCAGAACCTGCTTACGTTAATGCCCTTATCGATGGTGATTACTTTGCCATAGGACGTGTAATCTTTCTTTTTCTCGCTGAAAGCGAAGCCGTAGTAAAAGGTTTAGAAGCTTTTGGTATGGAAAATTCTGCAAGTGCTCTAAATGCCATTCAGAATTTTATCCTATCCCCAATGGGTATAGCAGATTTATCGAACACCTTATTACAACTGCTTGGCCCAAGATGGTATGAGGAGTATAACGTTTGGTTCGTTGTGCCCCGAGTCGATGAACTGGTTCCCAGTGCAGGAAATGTTGGTGATACTATAGTCATCAACGGCGCAGGTTTTGACCCCTATGAGCCTGAAAACAACACAGTCTATTTCAGCAAATTAAATCCACAAGGTACGCCGGTACCATCAGCTGAAGCCCAGATTGTTGAGGTGGTTGATGAAGAACACATGGAAGTGATAGTGCCGGAAGAGTTTACCAGCGGGCCGGTCATGGTCTGCACAAGGAGTTCGTCATCTATAGGGGAACCTGCTGTTTTATGCAGTAATTGGGACGTTGACTTTACGGAACCTCTTCCTTCCACTCTCACCATTACTTCCCCCAGCGACGGTGCCACAGTCAGCGGCATGATAGACATAACCGCAGAAGTAATTGATCCGCCAGATCCTTTCCCAACTAGCCAGGCAACACTCTATGTTGATGGTATTCAGGTTGACCAAATGCAAGTCACTTCAGCCACTTTCAGCTTTTCATATAATACAGAAGGCATGGCAGAGGGCTCTCATACTTTAAGGGTGGAGTTGCTTATCAACGGACAGATGCTTGATGCTTCAGTAGATGTCATGTTTATTGGAGCTGGGACAGATCCGTATTTGATTATTCACAGCCCTCCGGTTAGTGGTGCGAATTTTGCTAAAAATCAAGCCGTCACAGTGCAGGTGGAAGTAGCTAATGGCCCTGAGCCTACTGTCTATTCAGGTGGAGGATTTGCTGACTTCAGATTGTATCTGGATGGCATTATGGTAACTTCCAGAAGCCTTGAGATTGGCACTTCTACGTTCCCCGGCTGTTACAGTGCCACGCTCGGTTTTCTAGATTTTGATATAGATGAAGGTTTACACACGGTGAGAGTGGAGGCCTACTCATCTTCACTCCAGTCCGGTGACGACTACAATCTTGTTGAGGAATTTGACATTACCATCGGACCTCCTGCGGGGGATCCAAACACCATCGATCTGAGCGGCAATATGTGTGATCTGGATCTGCTCATGGTATTTATGCGCAAAGACCAAATGGGCAACTACTATCCCCTTGATGTAAACGTTGTGCTGGGGTATTGCTGTGAACTATACCTGCCACACATCTTTGAGGACAGGTACCAATTCCCCCAAATCCTTGTAATGGCAGGCTATTTAACCGACTACGGTCAGTTTGCGTCTATTTTAGCCCCTAGTCTAACTACCTTAATGGGGAGCACCTTCCGGGTTTACATGAACCAAAATACCGGTTGGGATATAATTTATGAGTATTATCATCCGGGTGTTGGATTGGTGGTTTCCATACCTGTATTGGCCGGTCGTCCCCCACCTTTTTGGGAGCAAGCTACTCGGGTAGGGATTAGGCTAAGATCACCTTCCTCTTATCTTTGGGGCCAACCGCCGCAATGTCCTTGATTGCTAAAGGTTGGCTACTTGCAGGGTTATGGGGGCGGAAAGCATGAAGGGATGGGCTACAAAGCCTATCCCTTCATTTTAGAATTAATATAAGGATAAAGGGCAGAATTAAAAAATTTTTATCGGAATAAAAAAACCAGATTAATTACTGCTGGTCTAAGTCGTTCGGAAGTTACCTGATCACGAGCTAAAGATTTCCACTTTCAATATCGTGCTCACACTAAATTATTGACATTTCATAATATGGTGGGAATCTTTGATACATGCCTACCCGAAAATTATTCCATGGATTAATTGCCCTGCCAATACTCTTGCTCTGGTTATCATCAGCTTCGGCTTGGTCCGGCAAAGTAGTTTCCGTTATTGATGGTGACAAGATCATAGTTCTGCGCAATGAGCAGCACGTCAAAATCCGTTTATATGGGATTGATTGTCCTGAGAAAAAACAGCCTTATGGGAAGAGGGCGAAACAATTCACCAATGATATGGTGGCAGGTAGGAATGTTGAGGTTAAGGAAGTCAAACAGGACAGCTTTGCGCAGATTGTGGGCATTGTGGAGGCAGGTGGCAAATGCCTCAATGAAGAGTTGTTGCGAGCAGGTTGTGCCTGGGCACTAAAAGTAAGTTGCAGTTTATTGTCCTGCTCAACATGGCCGGCGCTGGAAGTGCATGCTAGAACGGCCGGAATTGGCCTGTGGAGTGATTCTGACCCTGTTCCGCCTTGGGAGTGGAGGAGGAAAGGAGAGTGAGTGGTACCTTGTTTTCCGAGGTTTTCAGGCGGATTCTAAAAAAAGAAACGCCGGTTCGAGGTTGATTCCCGTCGGACCGGCGAGTTGATTGAAGCTCCCCGCGGCTTGCCGCAGGGAATCTCCGTATGTAAGGTATTTTATATTTTACAAGCGCTCGCTAATGCCGCAGCAAGCTTCGGTGAATGCGCTCGCTGATCGTGTTCAGGAAAATTTGCGGATTGTAAAAAGTCTAATTTTTCTCCGTTTGAGATTGTTCAGAATGATCCGCAGAGCTGTTTTTCTGCGGAAGGTCTGAATGGATGTTATGTGTATCTTTTTTGGCTGTCGCTTTGTTGTGCAATTTGCGAGGTATGGATAATATCCCTTGGCCGACTCTGATAATGATGCTCTCTGTAATCCCGCTTTTGCTCATCTCGTTGTCCTCCTGTAGAGATTTTCCATCCAATATAGCTCAGAAAATATGCTCCCAATTCCTCTCCTGAACATAGAGACCAAGTGTAAAGCAGCGCATAATACGAAGGTTGCTCGCCCGAGAATAATGAGAAGGAGACGGCTTAATCATTACTATATGAATGACGGTTGTCGTAAGGACAGTCAAAGGGCAACAAGTCTGATAGGAACCTTTTCTATATATGCCCTTTACTTTACAGTTATTTATAATAAGCGATAAACGCTAATTGTCAAGAAGAACTTGAGGTTGAAGCTCCCTGCGGCACCGTTGAAACGGGATTTCCGCTTCGTTCCAACAAGCCGCGGGGAGCTTCAATTCCTGAGAGAGTTTTTTGTCCAGCAATTGTAAAAAGGGCATTAATTTCATTGCCTCCCCCAAGTCAGTTGCTAAATGACTTCAGAAAAAATTGTTAACAACGGCTTGAAATTTGCATTAAACCGGTTAAAGATGGACTGGTGTGCTTTTTTTTGGCAAATTGGTAATAGGAAGCGAGAGCGTCCTGAAAATTGAAAAGCCCGCGATTGAGACGATTTTTTTTGCAATGGAGGCCGAATAAAGGATAAACCTTTGTTTGGTCATAAAGTAAGAAATCGTTTGGTTGCATTAAGAGTAGGTATTGCCGGCTTCAAAAAAGCCCTCTGTCGCCATGAAGGTTCGTATCCTTTGGGAATCATTGGGGTGCTGGATTATCTATGGACCAAGTGCAGAGCATCAATTTTGGATTCACGTTATGATACCTTCTTTACCAGCATGATAGGGTATACTGAGTTTATCTGCCATAAACAGCCAAATTGCCAATTTTCAATAAAGACTTGGGGTAATATTTCTAATGAATGACATTAACCAGACGGAAAGCCGTATTTTGGTAATCGACGATGAAGAAAGTCTCAGGCTGACTTTTAAGACGTTCCTGGCCCGTGAAGGTTATGGACCGGTTCAGATTGTTGCTACTTATGAAGAGGCGATTGATATTCTCAACAAGCAAACGTTCGACCTTGTCATCAGTGATATAGTGCTTGAAGGCGCCTCGGGAATCGATTTGCTCCGTCATATTAAGGATAGAGGGCTCCATTGCCCTGTTGTCATGGTCACGGGCTATCCAAATATCAACTCGGCAGCTGAAGCGGTTAGGCTTGGCGCCTTTGATTATTTGCCAAAACCAGTAAAGAAAGACAATTTGCTTCGAGTGGCGAGGCTGGCGCTGCAGCAGTATAATCTGTGGAAGGAAAAGGAAAAACTTCGGGAAGAGAAGGAAGGGTATCGGCGGCATCTCGAGACAGTTTTTAGAAGCGTTCGAGACCTTATAATTACTGTCGATCCTCAAATGCAGATAGTGGATATGAACAATAGGGCCAAAAACGTTTTGAGGCTGTTGAAATCAGATCTTGCTGTGGGGGATTCATTAAATGAATTACCAAGTCAGCTTGGGCAATTTTTTATTGAAGATGCGGAAGAGGTTCTCCGCACAAAGAATGAAGTCAGCGAGCACCGGGTGGAATGTATGCTGGCCGGTGAGATGTCTATTTTCCGTATCAGTGCTGCTCCATTGGAAACAAAAAACGGTAATGTTCTTGGTGTTGTGTTCTTGGCGCGTGATGTGAGTCAGCTGGAAGCTCTTGAGAAGATGGGCAAGAAAAATCATTTTCACCGCCTTGTCGGGAGTAGCCGGGTGATGCAGGCGGTGTACACAATGATTGAGAATGTGGGGCATGTTGACACCAGCGTTCTCATCACAGGTGAGAGTGGAACCGGTAAAGAACTTGTTGCTGAGGCCTTGCATGGGGAGAGTCCAAGAAGGGATATGCCGCTGGTAAAGGTTGATTGTACGGCAATACCTGAAACATTGCTCGAAAGCGAGCTTTTCGGCCATAAGAGAGGATCGTTCACCGGAGCAGACCGAGACCGGAAAGGCAGGATTCTGCATGCGGATGGCGGCACCCTTTTTCTTGATGAGATCGGCGACATCTCACCTATCATGCAGCTGAGGTTGCTCCGATTCCTCCAGGAAAGAACATTTTATCCTGTTGGACAGGATAGCCACATAAAAGTTGATGTTCGGGTAATCGCTGCCACAAATGCAGATCTCAGGCAGAAAGTTAATGATGGTCAGTTCCGTGAGGACCTCTATTTCAGACTACGGGTGGTTGATATTCATCTTCCACCTCTGCGTGACCGGGATGAAGATCTGGAGTTATTAGTACAATTTTTCCTTGAGCGTTTCAGTAAACGACTTGATAAAGACATTACCGGGATTTCAGATCAGGCTCTGCAAATATTGAATAACTATGATTGGCCCGGAAATGTCCGGGAGCTTGAACATATTATGGAACGTGCCGCAATTCTCTGCAATGGCACAACCATAGCCACAGAACATATCTCAGATGAGATCATCATGAACTATACGTCTCGTGATGCCGCCCAAAAAACAGCCGCCCCAGGTCCCTCCGGGGGGCTTGAGCCTGTTCTCAATGATTCGGTTGAGGCGAATGAGCATGACCGTATTATCCGCACCTTGAAAATGGTGGATGGCAACAAGGCTAAAGCGGCCAGGCTCTTAGGAATTGACAGAAGCACCCTCTATCGGAAACTCCGTCTCCATAATATTGAACCCACCGTTGCATAAACTGTTGCATCGTCATCGATGCAACAGTTTTGCCGCCAAAAGTGTTGCATAAAGTGTTGCTCGCTACACCATGCAACACTTTTTTGTTTGCACTCCCATTTCCTCCCCCTTCGTTGACTTTTTTTGCGTGCCAATACTCTATAACTATTTGTTTTTATAAAATAATTCTTTCATCCCGCCACCTTGCCACTCTTCCAAGAAAATTTTCGCAAAACAAAAGATGTTAAAAATAATAGATGGGAAAGAAATTTTTATTTCATTTAATATCAGCTGGTTAACAACAATACTTGTCTAATCAAATATTTTTGCAACGGTTAGTGGCATGGCATATGCAAATTTAACTAATCAAATTGAAACAGAGTACAAAATAAGGACGATAAAACAATAAGAAAGGGAGGAAAGCCATGGCTAAGACAATGAAGATTGATGAGTCTGGAACACATGTTGGCGATATGGAAAGTACAGGTATGGATAGCCTGTCGCAGGGCACTTCCCAGTTTGGTCTCGGCTTGATCATGACTCTGGCGGCATTGATAGGTGTTTGGGGGGTTGCTTGTCTGATCGGTGGAATAGCAAAGTGTGAAGGCATTCTTGATCTGGTACGAGGGTATTTCACTGCTGTGATGGGAATGTAACGATAAAAGGATTTGTCACATAACACGTATATTAAAAAGGAGAAACGGTAATGGAAAAAGAATTGGTTATGGAAAAAAAGAAACAGATTCCTTGGGTACTTACTGCTATGATGGGTATTGGCGCAGCCATTGGATTGTGGGCGGTTGTTGCTCTGATGGTTGGTCTTGGCAGGGCTGACTGGCAGGTTTCAGAGATGTTCAGACAATATCTCGTGGCAGTTGGTGTAATCAGAGAATTTGAAACCCTGGTTGATTTCTATACCCACATTAAGGGCATTGAGTATATTTTGGCAGTAGGATTTCTGAGCACCTTTCCTTTGTTCTACAAATATGTTAGCCGGACAAAAGCTACTATCAGTGAATAATCTCAGCCATTGCTGAGCCGGCCCGCCACCCGATATCAAAACCCGGAGATCCTAAGATCTCCGGGTTTTTTCATTTCCTTCAAATGTTCGAATAACGGCTACATTTTCCTGCTTACGATGAACATTTCTGTTGCCTGGTTTCACAACCGCTCTCCTGATCTATGCACCTTTAGGAAATGCTGTTCTCAGGTAGGCTGATGATTCTTGTTACTTTTTTTTCCAATTCATAGTAAGTACAATGTGTGGAAAATATTATTATTTTAGTTCGCTTATCGTATGCAACAGGTCTTTTATAAAGCGTAAACAGGCGAGGTATTGCAGTGGCCAAGTATGTTCGAAATTATTTGATTGTCGTGCTGATCACTATTGTTGCAGTCATATTGTATAATGTATGGAATATTGAGAATAAACCGCCATTTATTGATTACACCGCTTTTCTGACAAGTCTAACAAATGATGAGATCCGCAAAGTCCATTTGCGTGGTGGGGAAATCAGAGGCGAGGATGCGTATGGCAATCCATTTATGTCCTTTGCGCCTGATGTGGTGAATTTAATACCAAAACTGCAAGAAAAAGACGTAATTATTTCAGCGAGTTCGGATCGACCATCTTCAACTTCAACATTTTGGACTTCAGTATTTCCCGCCTTGCTTATTGTCGGCGCCTGGATGTTTTTCATGGTCAGACAACAACGGGGTGGAGGATCCTCAGGATTTACTAGAAGCAAGGCCTTGATATCAGCCGAAAGGGCGCAAAAGGTAACTTTCCATGATGTGGCAGGTGTTCCGGAGGCAAAAGAAGAACTCATTGAAGTCATAGAGTTTTTAAGGGATCCCAAAAAATATACCCGTCTCGGCGGGCGCATTCCTAAAGGCGTTTTATTACAGGGCCCGCCAGGGACCGGTAAAACATTGTTGGCAAAGGCTATAGCCGGTGAGGCAGGTGTGCCGTTTTTCAGTATCAGCGGCTCCGATTTTGTGGAAATGTTCGTTGGCGTGGGTGCATCAAGAGTGCGGGACCTTTTCAGCCAGGCTAAAAAAAATGCGCCATGTATTGTGTTTATTGATGAGATTGATGCGGTTGGGCGTCATCGTGGGGCGGGTGCCGGATCACAGGGAGGGCAGGATGAAAGGGAACAAACCCTCAATGCTCTCCTGGTTGAGATGGATGGATTTGAATCGGGTGATAATGTCATTATTGTTGCTGCCACAAACAGACCGGACGTTTTAGACAAGGCGCTGCTGCGGCCAGGCCGTTTTGATCGACAGGTTACGATATTACCCCCTGATGTCAAGGGGCGTGAGGAAATACTGCAAGTGTATGCAAAAATAGTTGTCCTGTCACCTGATGTGGTGCTTAATGAAGTTGCCAGGAGTTCTCCCGGATTTACCGGTGCAGAATTGGCTAACTTAATGAATGAGTCGGCCTTGATGGCTGCCAGAAAAGGCAAAGAGTCCATCGAATTGATTGATATTGAAGAGGCCAAGGACAAGATCTTGATGGGTGCAGAACGCAAAGGTATGGTGATCAGCGACAAGGAAAAGAAAACAACAGCCTTTCACGAAGCAGGCCACGCTGTCCTTGCATGTCTTCTTCCTAATACTGATCCTGTTCATAAAATAACTATTATCCCCCGGGGAAGAGCCATGGGAGTTACGCAACAGATGCCTCTTGATGACCGCCATGCATATTCAAAGGAATTTCTGACCAACCGCATTAAGATACTTCTTGGCGGCAGAACTGCTGAAGAAATCGTCTTTAATCAGTATACGACCGGGGCAAGCAATGACCTGCAGACTGCAACGGAAATAGCTTCGAAAATGGTGTGCGAGTGGGGTATGACGGAACAACTGGGACCCAGAGCTTATGTGAAGCCTGATGAAGGATTCTTGGGAGGAAGTTCGACCCAAAGGATTTACAGTGAAGATACTGCTCGCGCTATAGACCGGGAGATAAATGCACTCATAGAAGACTGCTACCAGGAAGCAATGATTATCCTTGAAGGCAAAATCGATATACTACACCAATTGGCTGAACTACTGTTGGAAAAAGAAACAATCGGAGCCGAGGAAGTTGAACAGTTGGTCGGCTGTTCCAAGTTGGAGACAACAGAGACGGATATGAACACTCAGCAGGCTTAATGTTAATATTTCTTTTATTTCAGGATGTTACAAATATATTTTCATGGATGTGATAGTGAAGGAGCAACATGGCCAATATTTCTAGTGCAACAATCGGGCAATAAGTGTTGTATGCAACATAAGTGTTGCAACATAAGTGTTGCATGCAACACTTATTGTGGTTTAATTTTCAGGGTAAATAATTTGGCAAAGATTAATTTCAACTTAACTACAGTAAATTTTTTCTTTTTCTGCCTCCCAAATTAGGGAAGGCAATTTCCCTCTATACTATCTGCTTCCTGTCCACTGTGATTTTTTTACCTTTTCTTCTGATTTGCTCTTGGGCATTTTTTTCAGATTGCGAAATTATATTCCTTTTTCATACCTGCTGCCCCCATCATCCGCTGCCTTTTTGCTTTAGATCAGACGATAGAGTCGGGTAATTGTCTGGCAGTTGCCTGGCAATTCCATTGTACTTCATGATCAGATCAGGACACGCACCAAGCTATTTTGAAAAAGCTGTGCAGATAAGAAATTGATTATGAATTTTGGTATGGAAAATGCATACGAGGGGAGTGTGCCTCAGGGGAAAGAAGTACAAAAGAAATATATAATGGCGATATAACTCCATAAAATTACTAAAAAATAGGAGGAAAGGGACATGAAAAACTTGTGGCTAGGGTTCAAGATTAATGCCTTCGAGAAATTAAATCCTTGGTTTCATGAGTGACCACAAACCAGGGGAGGTTGACGTTTTGGTTTTCGATAAACTATGAGACCCAATGTGCTCATTAAAAGGTGAGTTAGGAGTGATAAGAGTATGTTGAAAATAAAGAAAATTTTGATGCTGATGGTTTTAGTGCCCATTGCGGCATTTTTCTTTGCAGGGAATTGTTTTGCCCAAGAAGAAGAAATAGCAGCAGGGCCTGCAACAATCATTTTAGACAGTATTGCTGAGTATTACGAGCCGGTAAATTTTGATCATGCAAGTCACATCGAATTTGCAGAAAACGATTGTGCAAAGTGTCATCACCATACAATCGGTACACCTAGCACAGGAACAGGAAACTGCAATCTTTGCCATAAATATGAAGCTTCAACCAAGATTGTTGCATGCCGTGGATGCCACCTTTCCGATCCATATTCAGAGGAGGGGAAAAAGATTCGCAAAGAACGCGGGGAAGTATATCACAAGGATAAACCAAGTTTAAAAGGGGCCTATCATCAATTTTGTATTTCCTGCCATGAAGAAGTAGATGGCCCATACACCTGCGATGGTTGTCACCCAAGAACTGAGAAGGGCGACAAGTTTTTCTACTCAGGTCAATATGCCCCCAAGCCGAGCGATAATGCAGGTGGGCATCATTAATCAAATTCGAAGAGAAACTAAAAAGGAATGGTTTAATCCTTTAATTGAAGAGGTATTTGAATGAAGAAAATGAACCGAAGATCATTGCTGAAAGGGGGGCTTGCAGGAGGTGTCATCGGTGCACTTGGTTTAGGGAAGAAGGCCGAGGCTGCAGGGACCTTTGAGGGCTATCCGGATAGAATGGGGGTTCTGGTTGATTTGACCAGATGTATAGGGTGTAGGAGTTGTGAGGCTGCTTGCAACAAAGAACAAAAATTACCGGCGCCTGATAAGCCGTTTGACGATTTTTCCGTGTTCGATGAAATTCACCTTGGTCAAAAACGCCGCCCTACGGAAAAAGCGTATACTATTGTAAACCGTTACGATGTTGAAGGCCAGGACAAACCGGTTTATCGAAAAATACAGTGTAATCATTGCAACGAGCCGGCGTGTCTCAGTTCATGTTTTGTGAACGCTTACACCAAGACACCTGAAGGCGCGGTAATGTATGATCCTAAGGTCTGCGTCGGATGCAGAACATGTATGATTGCCTGTCCCTTTTATGTCCCGGCCTACAGTTATTCCAGTGTGCTTAACCCGGTGGTGAAAAAATGCATCATGTGCTACGACACAAGACTCAAATTCGGACGCCGCCCCGCCTGCGCTGAAGCATGCCCACGAGAAACCCTTACGTTCGGGAAAAGGGAGGACCTTATCTACTATGCCCGCCAGCGGATAAAACTCAATCCTGGAAAATATGTAAATCATATCTATGGGGAAAAAGAGGTCGGTGGAACATCGTGGTTGTATTTATCAGGAGTTCCATTTGAAGAGGTTGGTTTTGACACCCACCTCGGTAATCAACCGATACTGAACTATGTCAAGGAATTCTTGACCATAGTGCCCATGGTTCTGACGATCTGGCCTGCTTTGTTTGCCGGTTTCCATCTGCTGGCAACGAGAAAAGAAAACAAAAATAAAGAAAGCGAATCCCAAAAATAATAGGAGTTGATATGGCCATGAAAAGATTAATTGCAGATGGGCATGTTCCCATTGCTTCATATTATAAGGATGAAACGCAAACCCAGTGGCTGGTGAAAGAAAAGCTCTGGCTTGGGTTAACGCCAAAACAATATTTTACTCAATTTTTCAGGAATCCCTTTAACTGGATTCTCATTGCAATTTATTCTGTTGGAATACCTGTAACAGTTGGCAGGTTTCTATTCGGTCTCGGTTGGGTAACCCACTCTTCCTATGATTATCCCTGGGGTCTTTTCCTGGGCTGGGGTCTTTTTGTCATGGTTCCATTGTCTGCCTCAGGTTTCATGCTAGGAACAACTGTGGAAGTATTCGGACGCAAGGATTTCAAGCCGATCGAGAGATTGGCCCTTTTAAACGGATTGTTGGGCTATTTCTTTGCAGTTATATTTTTGCAGGTTGACCTTGGGCAGCCTTGGCGCCTCATCTATCCGATGTTTGTCTCCTTGGGCCCTGCCGCTGTTCTATTTCTGGTTGCCTGGCATGTTGCCACATATCTTTCCGTGCAGGTCGCCGAACTCGTCCCTGCGCTTGCTGAATGGCTCAACTGGCCGTCTGCGAAAAAGTATATCAAGAGTATGGTTCTAGGTCTCACCATTGCGGGTATCATTCTTTCAACCCTCCACCAGGGAGCCCTTGGAGCACTTTTTACCTATGCTCCCGGCAAGGTGCATCCTTTGTGGTACTCGTCGCCATTTCAATGGTTCCATTTTTTCTGTTCCTCGATATTTGCAGGCCTGAGCATGCTTATTGTGGTCTCCACACTTTGCAAAAAGTTCATGTCTTGGCGTTGTGATAGGAACTTCCTGGATAATCTTGACCGGCAAACCTTAGGCCTGGCAAAGGGGTGTGCCCTTGCCCTGATCACATACTTCATAATTAAAATCTTGGCTGTTGCTCATGACAATGACTGGAAGTATCTTTTCACGGACTGGGGACTCTGGTTCACATTTGAAATTGTTGCCGGCACCATTGTGCCCCTGGTGCTTTACACAATGGCCGTTCGCAATCAGAATGCTTCTCTTGCCCGTTTCAGTGCCTTTATTGCGGTAATGGGAATTGCCTTAAACCGTTTAAACACCGCATTAATCACGTTTAACTGGCAGCTCTATCAGGAAATTCCACACTGGCGTGAATTGGTTATCGTATTCACAGTTTATGCCACCTATATCGTGACGTATCGATTCATCCTGTATCGGCTTCCGATTTTATATACCTGGAAGGGAGATAAATAACGCGAGGATCTGGTCCGTTAAAAAAATTATTGGGAGAAGGGTATACATTATGCAAAAATTTAGGATGATATCATTTTTGACGATCCTAGCTGTCTTTTTTGCCTCGAGCAGTGCAATGGCAGCAAAAGTTCATGAGGAAATCAAGGGACCATTTGAAAGTCCCTCTGAGGTTTCAGATAAATGTATTGAATGCCACAATGATGCTGCGGTGGACATCATGAAGACCCAGCATTGGAATTGGGAACAGATGCAGATAATCAACGGCAAGGAGCAGATGTACGGCAAGAAGGTGGCAATGACTAATTTTGCCATTGCCGTAGACGGCAACTGGCCGCGCTGTACAAGTTGTCATATCGGATTTGGTTGGCAGGATGCGAGCTTTGATTTTCAGGATAAATCAAAGGTTGATTGTCTCGTCTGCCACGACACTACAGGCACCTATAAAAAAGCCAAAATGGGCGCCGGCATGCCGAAAGGATTTTATGCAGAATCCAAGGAGCGCGGTGCCCCGGTCGATTTGCTGCATGTCGCACAAAATGTTGGTAAACCAACAAAAAAGACCTGTGGAACCTGCCATTTTGGCGGCTGTGGTGCTGCTAAGGTGAAACACGGCGATCTTGATTCGTCATTTGCCGGTCCATCCATGGACATTGATATCCACATGGCAGCCGACGGCCAGGATTTTGACTGCCAGAAATGCCATTATCCTCAGGAAAGGCATAATATTATGGGCCATTACATGGTGCCGTCTCCCAAGGGTACTTACCAATCCGGCTGTATTGAGTGCCACACTGACACTCCTCACAAGATGAAGATTCTCAATACTCATTATGAAGCGGTATCTTGCCAGACCTGTCATATTCCTACCTATGCAAGGCAATATGCTACAAAGACACATTGGGATTGGTGTACAACCCAGTGTTTTGTTATTGAATGGTCTCCAGAGAAATACGGCACTACCCAACCGGTAAAAGGCTTAGGGGCTTTTACCTGGAACAAGAACGTCCTTCCGGTGTATGAGTGGTATAACGGAAAAGAAAGCGCCTATACAAGAGGTGATAAGCTTGATCCCAACGGTATAACATTTCTCAATAATCCAGAGGGAAGCATAAAGGACAAGCATTCCAAAATATTTCCTTTCCGGGTTCACACCGCAAAGCAGATTTATGACAAAAAATATGACTATCTCATTTCCCCGTATATTACCGGAAAAGGTGAGACAGCCTTCTGGAAAACCTATGATTGGGATTTGGCCGCCCGTAAGGGAATGGCATTTACCGGATTGCCTTACAGTGGTGAATATGATTTCACTGAAACCATGATGTACTGGCGGATTAATCATGGTGTTGTTTCTGCGAAGAAAGCTCTTGATTGTCTTGAGTGTCATGGCAGCAACAGCAGGATGAACTGGAAGGAGCTTGGCTATAAGGGTGATCCCTGGCAGATTCCAGGATTGTCCAGAAGCAAGCATGAATTCCAATAATTGATGAATTCGTAAAAATTACGAATTCATCGTTGTATTGCGGTGTAAATCCTTGAAATTACATGGCACGTTAACCGCTTTCCCGACTTTTTGCGGGACCATCAATAATTGAACATGATCAACGAGTGCATATAAAATAAAAAAAAGTTCCTTACATACAGGGGGCTTCAATATGCACCATAGGATGAAAAAAAACCCTCTCACCCGAGAGGGTTTTTTTTTATGGGTTAGGGGTAGTTTATTTTTAAGAGATGTTGAGAAGGAGGATTAAAAAAAGAAAGACTATATAGGCAAGACAATCCTTCAAAAAGGAGGAAACGATGTCCCTGTGCCGCACGACTTCAAGGGAGTACAGGACGAAACATAGAGGCAATCGTTATATTTTCATTAATGGCCCAGAAATTATTTTTTTTTGAAAATTAAAAGCCCACGGCATCCCGCTCTGCAGGGAATCCCCACTTAGCTTCGACAAGATGCGGGACATGAACCTTAAAATACCGCGTTAGGGGGGGTGTGTATAAAGGCACTTGTATCCCCTAGAGGAGGGGCATAACGATCGCTATACATAGAAAAATAGTAATATATCTACCCTTCGCAGCCCCGGCGCGATTGGTTGGAGAAGCCGACGGCTCGAAGTTTTGACGCATTTTGCAATCATGTCTGTTTACTTGAAATTCCCGTCATAGTTTTTTTTTCTTACCATCAATTCTCAGCTGCCTTAACGTGTTACGAAGCACAATTTGTTGACTTTTGGCATGTCTGTCATTTCGAACGAATGTGAGAAATCTTTTTCTGGGGCAATGAGATTTCTCTATGTGCTCGAAATGACAAGGGGATCTAAAGCGAGATTAAAAAAAAGATGGGTTTTAGTGATAATCAAGTAGTTATTTTTTCACATCATTCTTTAGGCGTTACGCTTGGTCATACAAAAACCTTAGGAAATCTGGGTGCAGAAAGCTTATTCGTTTTCCCAGGAGAAAATACAAATTACGTTATTTTTGGTGGCTGAATTTTGAGCAATTCATTGAATAAATTAACAGGCACCGGAATGAGGGTTGTATTGTTTTCAGAGACACCGATCTCACGAATAGTCTGCAAATACCTGATTTGAATAGCGGCAGGATGTTGATCTATTAGCGCTGCCGCTTCACATAATTTTTCAGCTGCCTGTAGCTCTCCTTCCGCGTTGATAATTGATGCACGTCGCTCTCGTTCGGCTTCAGCCTGTTTTGCCATGGCCCTCTGCATGGAGTCAGGCAGGTCAATGTCTTTAATTTCAACTTTACTGACCTTTACTCCCCAAGGTTCTGTCTCATGATCCAGTATTTCCTGCATCTTATGATTTACTGCATCACGTTCCGACAGGATATGGTCAAGATCATCCTGTCCACAGATGCTTCGGAGGGTTGTCTGGGCAAGCTGGGAGGTGGCAACCTTATAATCTTCGACCTCGGTGAGCGCCTTGACGGGATCAACAACCCGGAAATAGACGACGGCACTCACCCGCACAGACACATTGTCTTTAGTGATAATGTCTTGGGCCGGTATGTCATGGGTTATAGTCCTGGTATCAATTTTTTCTATTTTATCAATAAGCGGAAATACTATTGCAACACCCTCTTCCTTGATTTTTACAACTTTTCCTAGCCTGAAAAGAACACCTCGTTCGTATTGGGTGACCACCTTAATAATTGCGATGAAAAACATCAGAATTATTGGAACTAGAAATAATGCCCAATAGATCATAGCGGACTCCTTATAGTAGTGGAACGTTAGACATTGAAGTTAATCCATTCCAAGGTAATAGTGTCTCTATGTTATCAATAAAAAAACATAAAAAAGCAAATTTTTTTGTGTAATTAGACAAAAAAATGGCCCGTCAATAATAATTAAAAACTGTGAACATTATTGACGAGCCAGTATATTCAATGAGATTCTTCAAATCCTGTGAACATTGCTTTGAAATGTGCCAATGGTGTATGACCGAGAGTCGCTAGATAAGAATGCACTACTATGAAGATTGAGAAAAAGAAGAAGAGCAGGACATGAATTGTATCTACGATCTTGATTCCACCAAGCATGTTGATATATTTTTCAAAATCATTAACCCGCCAAAGTAAAAGACCGGTAATCATCTGCAGAGGCATGAAGATAAACATCAAGCCAACGTAAGCCTGCTGTTGTAAAGAATTGAATTTGTTATCCGGGGTCATATGATGTGGATTAGGGTCCCCTTTAAAGATATCGACCCCATAGTATTTCATCTGTTTAATGGTGTTTGGCAAAAAGGTTTTTGGGGTAGGAAAATAAATCTTAATTTTTCCGGTGCCAAAATAAAATGCCACCCAAAGGCCATAGTTGCCTATTACGACAAAACCAATATAATTATGGAGAGTTATAGCCTCTTCAAGGGTAAAAAGGCTTACGATGTCCGCAAATCGGATTTGTAAACCGGTCACGACCAGCATAACCATGCCAACAGCATTGATCCAGTGCCAGATTCTTACTGGAAGGGGATGAATATAAATAAGTTTCTTATTATCCATCTTTCTACCTCCATTGAGTTTATATTTTGTGGTCCATTTTCTTTTTACGTGTTGGTATGGTAAGTATTCTCATGAATAAATGAGCAAGTACAACTCCCGCACCCGCAGCAATCATTGCCAGGCCAATTTGGTCGAGCAACCGGATCCTTGTCCCGCCTAATGCATAAAAATGTTTAAGGTAATACGTTTCCAGCACTTTTCGATCAACCTGGTGGTGTTCCGTTGTGCCATCTTCCTTATTCAATGCGAAGCGCACGTTTTCAAAGAATAGAGAGGTTGGTATATGACACATTTCGCATTCACGATTAGCTGCACCTCTGTTCACATGGTGAACAACAGGTTCAATGGCAACCACTAACTCTGCGTGGAAGGTTCCCCTGAGGTCTTTAGCTAACAGCATATAGGTAAAATTTTCAAATTCCTTTATATCAATGATGCCGCTACTGTCAGTGTCGACAAGCGGCATGAATCCATCATAATCAGTACCCATCGCTGTCAATAATTCATTGCCGTCCAGAAATTTCTGCTTAGCAAGATCAAAGAACCGTAAATTGATATATCGTGGAACCTCAGGGGCATGGCAAACCGTGCATTCAACATAGGCGAAATGGGTTTCCATTTGCGGAAGCCACTCATGAAATTTGTTTGGATTGTGGCATTTCAGGCAGAAGCCGTTTTCCCTTTCAAGGACTGATTCGGCTTCCAGGTGGGTCACATAATGGTAGCCGTGACATGCATAGCATGGGATGGTAATGCCTTTGCCGCCGGCTTTTTTGTGTACGGAGTCGACATATGCTTCAGCTTCTTCTTCGTGGCACTTATCGCAAAAAACAGCGGCAAGTCTTTCACTGTGCGGTATTTCGTTATCCCAGTCTAGTTTCTCAATGTCCGAGTGACAATCAACACAGGTAATGTCGTTGGCATGGTGTACGGAGTTTTCGAAATTCTCCTGGTTAACGAAGAGGTTTTCCTTCATGCCTTCGGATTTTGTGCGGGCTAGAGTGTCGTCAGCGTGGCACTCCATGCACTCTTCATTTTCGACGGCGGGGCATAGGGAGGGGAAGATGAGCGGAGCAATCAGCAGAGAAAAAATTCCCAAGACCAAGCTTGTATATTTTTTTTTCTTCATGGGGCACATCCTCCCGTAAAAGGTTTGATAATAGTTAGCCTATAAATATGATTAAATTTGAATGCAAGCCAACTGCGTTCAAGATTCCTCCAGATAGTATGTTATTATGAATGTAATAAATTTTATCTTATCCTTTCCATGTGCATTTTAATTGTTTGATATAACAAACAATAAGCATGAGTGAATAGTCATTCATTGCTGTGCAACTTATACATGATCAGGTGCAGATACATTTTTGTTCATAGAAGATTAGGTCAACCCCCAAGGTGTAGCATATTCCTGGGTAGAAAATGGGTGCATTTGTCATGCCACTCCACGAAATAGAATACAGGATTAGAAGGAGAAGAAGATTATTGGATGTGGAAATGTTAAAAAAAATAGAATATTAAAATTATTGATTTTGCGCATAAATAATATGATATAAAAAGGTACTACTTAAAAAGAATTGCATAAAAAAAATTTATAAAATAATTCCGAAATTTTTAATTTATGGTCGGATTTGTATTATTAAACCGTTGTATAACGTGTTGCTCTCTACATGTTTGTAGCGACAGTATTGTAGATTATTTGTTGCATATGGTGTTTCAAAATATAATTTGGAGGAGAATGTTCATGCAGAGGATTAATTCATCTTCCGAAATGCTCAGGAAGCGAAATTTTGGGAAATCAGCAGAGTTGTCTGACAAGGGTTTAATTTAAATTTGTAGTGATTTTAGTTTATTATTAATGGTGCGTGAAGACAATAATTACTTCATGCAGTGCGATCCGTCACTTGTTTGGAGGAAAAAAGGCTGGTGAAATAACTCAAAAGGGAACATGGTGGTACTTAAATATTTTGTTAGTAGATTCGTTTTCATCAATCAGAAAGAAGAATTAAGAAAATTAATATAAAAATCATATAGATAAGCAAAATGTGTTGCCCTGCAACACTGAGCAGCATATGTGTTGCGGCAGAAGTGTTGCATATTTGAACTGCCTGATATAAAAGAACTATCGTTAAGTCAGTTATTGGTGGATTATTTTTTCCAATTATTTCCTGAAGTCATTCTCCATTGAGTAAGAAGGCCTAATTTGTTCTGTTGATCTTAATTGGCCTTAAATGCGACAAAAATGAAATAATTGGTATAAAAAATTGACTAAAATTATTCTTTTATTCTATAAAAATTAATAATCATTTTTTATAAAATTAGACTGCGAGAATAATGGGAATTTATATTTGTCAACATTATTCAGCATGGGCACTAAACTTGCAATCTAGAAATTAGCAATAAAAAAACTGTCTTTTAAGATCCTTTTTAGGTGTAAAGCTTTATTAATAGCTTAAAGTCTCTGGTTTTGCTTTAAGCTATCGGGGCTGTCTATGAATTTTCCACTGAGACGAACCATTTATTTCGTAGGGATATGCATATTCATCATATTACTCGGGGTTCTTACTCTCGGCTTTAGACAATATCAACATCTCAAGAATTTCGGCAAAGTCACAGAACAAAGCGAAAAACTCATTTTCCAGTTCGCAATAATTCGTGAACACATTAACGAATTGTTAGTGGAAGGCGAATATTCTGCCTTTTCGAACGTTACCGAAGAGATTGAGGACCTCCATGCCGATTTATCTTTTATCCTGTCTAACAAGAATATACCTGATGAATACAAACTTACATTTATCAATCAAGTTGATCTACCCGGCATTGTCTTGCTTTTAAGGAAATTGGACGGATCTTCCCTAGATATGGCAAAGCTACGGGAGTTAAACCGAGAAGTGCGGATTCTAGGCGACCGCCTTATGCTTTTTGACAGGGTTATTGTCAATCATGCTAAACGGCAGCTGATAAGTTTCCAGAGTGTAGTTATTGGCGCTTTGGCCATTGTAATATTTATCATTGTTAACATTTTATTCCTTTTTCATAGGAGAATTGCGGGGCCGCTGCTTATCCTTGATCAGCAGGTAAAAGAGGTCGGGGAGGGGAAACGTGAAAATCTATCGTTTCAATTGAGTAAAAAATCTTATGAGATTAATCAGTTGGCTAATTCATTTAATAATTTGCTCATAATGCGAAAGGAAACTTCTGAAGGGTTAATAAAGAAACACAAAACAATTCAAGCGGTGCAAAGGATAATTTACAGCATTGCCCATGCCCAGAACAGACAAGAACTGTTTAAGGAAGTTTGTCGATCATTATTTGTCAATGATCTTTACTGCGTGGTTACCATATCTGTTCCGGACGAGAACCAGAATCTTGTTCCTGCTGTACAAGAATCGCCTTTTTTTACTAACAAGAGCGGGAGCGAGGAGTCTTTAAAGGTTTTACGAAAAGCCCTGGAAGGAAAAGGTTCAGAAAACAACCCCGAGGTCAAAGCCTATCAAACTGGCAACCCCATTATTAAGCGTGATATTCTAGAAGGCATTCCAAAGGGATTATTTAGCAATACTCCATTTGAAGGCTTATCTCTCAGTTGCGTGGTATTGCCCATTTCTGTGCGGGGAAATATTTATGGAGTGTTAACTGTTTACGGCTCTTCCCAAAACACCTTTGATGAGGAGGAAGTAGATCTGTTGAGCATGGTGTCGGGTGAGTTGGCCTTGGCCTTAAATACCCTTGAAATAAAAGAGGATCTCACCCTTCAAGAGGGGGCGAATAGGCAGATTGTGGATGCGGTTGATGCCGTGTTGGTGGCAATATCATCAGATGGTTCGATTATCTCCATGAATAACGAGGCGGAAAAGGTTTTTGCCTGCAGTTCAGATGATATGCTGACTAAATCCTGGTTGGATTTTTTTCAACCGGATGATGAAAAAATAGTACCAATAAATGAGAATGGCACCTATAATTTGCCGGGGTTAATTACTAACAAATGTTATGAAATGAATATCATCAGCAAAGGAGGTGAGAAACGAATATTAAAGTGCCGTTTTGTGAAATGTCTGAATAAGTATGCAGAGGAAGATGATGTTC
Source organism: uncultured Desulfobulbaceae bacterium (assembly GCA_945787445.1). GTDB lineage: Bacteria > Desulfobacterota > Desulfobulbia > Desulfobulbales > CALZHT01 > CALZHT01. Next base: position 11,966 of record CALZHT010000030.1, on the reverse strand, counting down.
TTTGCATCGCGCAGGATAATACAGACCATAAAAAAGTTATGCTCGATATGACAAGCAGGCTCAACACAGAGAAAACCAGAAAGTTAGAAACGATTCGGTCCTCTCGGCTTGAGTCTTTAGGAGAACTGGCAACAGGCGTGGCTCATGAGATTAATAATTTGAGCAACGGCATTATTAATTATGCTCAGCTTTTGTCCGATGAAACCGGTGAAACTGTTTTGGACAATGGCCAGCTCAACATCTTAGACAATGTTATAAAGGAAGGAGAGCGGATTGCTGAAATCGCGCAAAAGCTTCTATTTTATAGTAGAGAACAAGGGGATGGTAAAGCGCTCGTTAAATTGAGTGATATTATAACCGATTCGCTTATGTTGATAAAACATCATCTCAAGAACGATGGCATTAAGGTGAACACCTTTTATCCGGACGATCTGCCTGCAATATCAATTCATATCCAGCAGTTGCAGCAGATTTTTCTGAATATCCTGCACAATGCCCGGCGGGCTTTGAATAATAGATACCCGATGAAAAATGAGAATAAACGTTTGGAAATCAAGGGGGATATGATTACCAAACAGGACAGAAACTGGATACGAATATCGATAACTGACTGGGGTGAAGGAATTAATTCACAAGATTTGGCCCAAGTTTTTAACCCAGGTTTTACCACTAAACCTCCTGGCGAGGGTACGGGAATGGGTTTGACCATCAGCCGGAATATTCTTATGGACCACGGAGGGCATATAGAAATCGGTAGTCAATTTGGGGATCACACTACTGTTACTGTTGAATTGCCAGTAAGTTGAAAACTACTGAAGAACACGTAATTAATGGGGAGGGGATACAATGAACACTGATAAACCTATTTTCAGCATTGGAACAGCATCAAACATCTTAAATGTACACCCAAGGACCCTTCGGATTTATGAAAGAGAAGGATTATCCTCACCAGAGCGTAAAGGTGCATGGCGGTATTACAGCATGGATGATCTTAACTGGATAAAATGTGTACGGATGATGATCCATGAACGCGGCATAAATACCTCAGCGATCAAAACTCTGCTCAAACATATGCCCTGCTGGAACATTATTGACTGTCCACTTGAAAAAAGGAAGCAATGTACGGCACATCGGGCAAGCAGTTTGTGTCGCAGATGGGAATAGGGAGTAAAGGCTGGGCGTTTTTTTAGGATCTTACGCACTCTTTTTCAAAACCCAGAGGCACCAGCGATCGGATTGTTTTCTTTCTAACAATTTCAGAGGGATTGAGGGCAGGGCGCTGAGAAGTTCAGGCTCCATTGCTGGAATAAAGCCCGCAATTATGTGGAGATCCGCCCGCCAGAAAACTGGGTTGTTGAATAGATCTGCGAGCAGGCCATGATAGAGGTTGGCAATTACAAGGTCGACGTTGTCATCTGGGTACTCTTTTCTGAGATCAAGCAGTTTTACGGTTATTTTTTCCTCAACATTGTTTAAGGAAGCATTTTTGCGGGCAACCTCGTAGGCAAGCGAATTATTATCCACTGCCACTATTCGATGAGCGCCAAGTTTTGCCGCAGTGATGGCAAGAAGGCCGGTTCCGGTGCCAAGATCCATAACTGTAGTTGGAGGTCCCTCTGGCAAGGCAAAATAGTGCGATACAGTTTCAAGGCACAGCCGGGTTGAGGGATGGAATCCGCTTCCAAAGATAATACTCGGATCCAACTTTATATCCGCGGTGGTTTTTTCCCAAATAGGGGATATGGTCAGATCACCAACGTTGAAGGTGGATATTTCCTGGCCGGTTTCCCATTCATCGTAGCCAATTTGCGCCTGATATATAATGGAACACCCTGATTGGTTGCATAACTCCTGGATGAATTTTTCCTTGTTCCGGTGGTAAAAGATTACGGCAGTACGGTCTTCTATCCATGCCCCGATGAGATCCGGGTCATTAAGTGCCGGAAGTTCAGGCAGATCGAGATGGTACATATGGATCTGGTCATATTTTGTGTAAGGAGAGCGGAGCATCAATCACATCCATAATGTCACTTGGAGTTTTCAACTATGATTTCAGTGAGGGATCTTTTAGGGACGTGATGCTGGTCTGCTCCATCGCGCCAGTATTTGATGTCATTTTCAGGGCCTAAATCTTCCAACAAGACGGTTTCTTTCGGTTTGCCAATTGCGAGAACCAGAATAATTTTTAAATGATCTGCGATGCCAAGGATGCCCTTAAGCTTTGGGGATATTGAGCCGATTCGACATCCTCCCAGACCCATGGCAGTTGCCCCAAGAAGAATATTTTGCGTGGCAATGCCCAGATCACAATCTGCTTCAGCACTGATAAGGCTGTCAAGTAAACATATTATATAGGCCGATGGTCTTTCGCCATCCTGAGGACCAGGCCAGTCATGAAGATAACCCGCCCAAGCAAGATGGGAGAATACTTGGGCAGCTTGGTCCGGCTCGTTGATAAGCATATATTTCAAAGGCTGGACATTGCGCGCAGACCCGGCCAGCCTTGCCAAGTTTACCAACCGTTTGAGGATTGCCTTGTCAATGGATTCATTCTGGCAAAACCTGCGAAAAGATCTTGTCTTCTTCACCAATCGCTCAAGATCATCCAGCATATTCCTTACCTCCAGGCTGTTGAAAGAATGAAATCAACCCTGTTCCCAGCTTTGCCCATGGATTCGTCAATAATCAAAGAGCCTGTCTTCTCCGCTTTCACCCGGTTTATACTCAGGCCCCCTTTTTCCGTCAGATATTGCTGAACAGCATGACTCCGTCTTGAGGCAAGGCGAACCAGTGTTTCTTCGGTTATCTTTCTGTCAGAGGCGTTAGCGGACAAGGATTCATTTTTTGAAGCAGGAAGTTCGGGGATAACAACTTCTTCCTTGCCGTATACATTGGTCAATTTCATGGAAATGTCTTTCTCTTTTTCAATCCGTGCTTGGCTGATCCTTGTCCGAATTTTATCGAGCAAAGCCTGACGGTCTTTTTTATTATCCGCAAAGCCTTGGATTCTCAGGTTCAGCAAGGGACGTTGTAATAGTATCTGCGCCAGAGTGTCTAAATGTTCCTTGCCCTCATCATTTAAGTGGGCACTTCCTGCCGGGAAAAACATGTGATCCAGCGGAGCCGCATCCCCTGCAAAAGATGTGAGGTAGCTGAAGGGAGAAACAGCTGTTTTCAGAAGGATATTGCGAAAGCCCCGTAATATATGGCCCCGATAGGAGAAGGAAGGATCATTCATTTGGCCCGACACTGGAATATCAACAGCAATGTTCCCCTTTGGATCTGAAAAAAGCGCGACAGCGAGAGGGAGCTGGCTTTTAGGACTCAGCGGGGAACCCAGTTGCAAACCAAAGAAGCGGAAACTGTTGGAAGTGTCTAGAAAACCTTTCTCAAGTCTCATTTTTGCCTTGATGTCAAGCTGGCCTTTATCAATAGGAGCGCTGAGATTGCTCTTAAGATAAAGGGCAAGGGGGGGTACATCCAGATTGGATACTTTGACTTCAAGGTCTGCAAAGGCATCGTCATCAAAAAGACTCATAGTCCCGACCAGAGAAGCTGCAGCTTTTCCCTGTAGGTTCCCTGTAAGGGAAAGGCGACTGTGTTTAGCTGGACTGTTTTCATAATCCATAATTTCACCGTTAATTTCAGAAAGTGGCGCAGTATAAGGAGGAGCGGTGGAATTATCGGTGAAGTTGATTATGCCATCAGAAATGCTGACCTGTCGGATCTGGATGGTGGTATCGGTTGGTTTGGTGGTTTGGTCGGAAACCTTTTTCCTAAAAAGGTACGAATAGGTAGAGCGGTTGGTATCCCAAATGGTGTAATTGAAAAAAGGTTTGTGCAAAGCAACAGTGAAAGTTTTCAGTTCAAAGGGGCTTGAGGTGAAGTCAATGCCCTCCAATTGGGCTTTCTCGCATCGCAGTATGATTTCATTATTAGCTGCCGCTGCAAAATTGCTGATTTCCGCATCACCGGTAAAGGTCGCCTTGGGATAATGAACTTCTCCTGCTGCCTGGAGAGTACCATGTGTGATGTTGGGCATGAGCCACTCGCTAAAGAGTGGTTGCACACTTGTAATTTCGAGATTTTCCAAGGTGCATTGCATATCAGTGGCCAGGGGCGAGGCAACCAATGCTCCGGAACATTGGACATGACCCTTTGTATTCACTGTGGAAGACAGAGCAATGTTTTGAGAGCCGGTTTGATCCTGGAGCGTTTCCGTCAAGATCGCAACTTTTTCAAATTTAAGGGCAAGCGGCTCGGAAAAGGTTTGGTTTACATAGTCGATGCTCCCATTTTTTACTGCCAATGATTTGAAGTTGATGCTCCACCCTGCATTCTTTTTCTGTGAACCGGAAGAAATTGCAAAGTTATCCCAGTTCGTTTGCCGGGATTGGTCACTTGAGAGGAAGAGATAGCCACTCTCTGTTGCCAATTCGCCAAAGTCAATGATTTTCTTGCCAAAATTCAAAGCACCATGTTTTATAGTGAGCTTGGGGAAGACAAGAACATCCCGACCGTTTTCCGTAATGCTGACCGAAGTGAGGAGGGTGTCCAACTCATGGAGGCGCAAATTATGCGTTTTTCCTTCCGTGAGCAGGGTAAATTGGGTGTTAATCTTTTTTGCCAAGCCGCTTTTGAAATGTTGCTGCTGACCGGTGTACAAGAAAGGTGCCAGTTTAGACAGGTCCACTTGGTCGGCAACAACAAGCCCTTGGATTTTAAGGGGCTGGGAGGATATGTTTCCTTGGCAGGATATTCGGGTATTTCCCTTGTTGATCGCGCTGATGGCAAATGTTGCCGGTTCTTTGCCAAGGTTAGTGTAGGAGGTAACAGTAAGCTGGATATCTTCCCAGGTATCGGCAAATCCCCCTTTGACCGCTTGATCTACATATGAAAGCTTGCCATCTTTGATCAGAAAATGATTAATGGCGATCCGCGCTGCTGCTTCTTTTTTCCGGCTTTTAGAAGGTAATTCTTTGGGTGATTGTTCCTGGCCCAAAGTCTCCGGCTTGCGCCACGGGAAAATATATTGGCCATCCGCCATCTTTTCCAGGTTGAATCTGGGTTCTATGAACTGTAACTCCTCGATTTTGTAGTTATTGGCAAGGGGAGAAAACATGCCGATAACCTTTACCGAAGGCAAACGTGCCAGCTCTTTTCCATTTGGAGCAAGGAGCCAAACGTCTATGAAATCTCCTGTCCCTTCGATGCTCAACCTGGTTTCCGGCGGACCACCTGAATTGAAGACCAGGTTCAGGTGAAGATCGGTCTTGCCCCTGCTGGTCATGAAGTTGAATTGTAGGGGCAGATACCCCAGATAGGTTGGGAGGTCGTCTGTTTTAAAATGAAGTTTGAGGCGAGCTTCAACCTGGGAGCCGATGATTTTTGTCTCGCCGGTCAACTCAACAGGGCTGTCGTTAATTGTTGCAGAAAACTTCGGCTGAATGAACTGCACAGTCTGGTAGGAAAAATTTGATAACGTGGGCAGGGCCAAACTAACATTTTTCAAGTTGTGAGTTTTGCCGGCAGGCCGGTCCTCAAAGATAAGACTGCTGTCATGTACTGAAATATTGTTGAGCGAAAAAGGGAAGTCGAGCTGCAGCGCTTCGAACACCGATTCAGTTTTGCCTTCCTTGGCTGCTTGCATTGTAGAGGGAAAAAGTTCGAAAATGTTATATGATGAGTCTTTCCTTCTTACAATATGGAGGAACAATTTCTCAATATCAGCTTCCTGGCAGACAACACCTTGTTTCGCCATGGAAATGGCAGCGAAATCAATCGTCAATTTACTGAAAGATAGGATTGGATCTATAGTATCTTCCGGATTGGTTTGCCTGGAGCCGATTATACCGTTGTGCAGGGTGAGAATGAGGGAGAACGGATCAAATTCCGCGGCTCCAAAGGTAACAGAACGTTCAACTCTTTTACCGAATTTTTTGGCAACTACGGTTTTGACCAGATAGGGAACCAGGAAATATCCTGCGGCAATGTAAAGTGCAGATGCCAGAACAGGGATGGCGAAGAGCCATTTCACGAAGCGGTAAGGGCTTTTTCTCTTCCGGCGGATACGACGGTGCGGTGATTTTGGTTGCGGTTGGACCGTTTCCTGGACGGTCTTTTCTTCCTGCACGGCATGGGAGTCGTCTTTCGGTTCCTCTGTTTGCTCCGGTATATCAGAATTAATGGGAATCGAGCCGAATAGATCGTCTTCTCGGGGTTTCTCTGCCATATTTTATTATCGTAAAAAATCTCTACACGATTTTTTCAGGTAAGATTTCAGTGTTTCGCTTTTAGTTAAAAGTTATAGAGCCTTTTTCCCGGATTTGCTCAGGTAAAGGATTTTTTAATTTACTACATTGGCGCGGTAAAGTAAAAGGGGCAGTACAAAGTTTTTGCGGCAACCTCCATTCAAAAGTTATTCGGAATTTACTTTTTTGTTCCCATCCGAATAGGCGCAGACTTTACGGATGCTGGAACAAGTTGTTTCCAATTCGGAAACTATTTAAGAGGATACATAGCAAAGTGCAATTTTTTCGGGCGATTTCATTGCTTATTCTGGCCCCACTATTAACCTTGACTGTCAGCATATTAGGGATTTTTTATGGATTGGTGTTGCGCAAATCATCCCGGCAGATCCAGGCGCTGCCCCGCATGTGGGGAAAGATTATCTGCCGGGTGAGCAATGTTGCCGTGCAGGTCAAAGGTGGTGAAAAGCTCGATCCATCAAAACCTTATATTTTTGCGGCCAATCATCAGAGCCAGTTTGATATTTTCGCTCTCCAGGGCTATTTTGGCCATGATTTCCGTTGGCTGGCTAAAAAGGAACTTTTTACTGTGCCGGTTTTCGGCAAAGCCATGCAGTTCGCCGGCTATATCTCGGTGGACCGGACCCATAGCCGTCAGGCCGTGAAAAGCCTTGATCATGCTGCACAACGTATTGCCGACGGTACCTCGGTGGTAATTTTCCCGGAGGGTACCAGGAGCAAAGACGGCACCCTCCAACCATTTAAAAGCGGCGCCATGATCCTTGCTATTAAATCCGGGGTGCCGCTGGTGCCGGTGGCAATATCAGGTACCCATGAGATTCTGCCAAAAGGCAAGCTTCTGGCAAAGTCAGGCAAAGTTATGATCCAAGTGGGAGATCCTTTTGAAACAAAGGGCTACGGGACAAAACAAAAAAAAGAACTTGCCGGCCGGCTGCGGCAAGAAATCGTTAAGTTGATGGGAAAAGACCCAAGCAACCTTCCCGCTTGAACTTTTTATATATCCCGAGTACAGGGCTCAAGAAACCGAAGAACTCCTCCGTGTGAATCCATTTCCACTTCCACTCCCATGGGAAGGAGGTAGTTACCCTGACCATGACCCACCGGGAAATTGGACCACACAGGGATGCCTTGCCCGCTAACAAGTTCCAGCACCCTTTGCCAGATTTTTTCCACATCTTCACAATCTTTGAAATTTCCTAAAATAAGACCGGCAATCCCTTGCAATCGTCCTGCTTCCTGCAAATGGGTGAACATCCGATCGATCCGGTAGGGTGGTTCGTTCACATCTTCCAGAAAGAGAATGGCATTTTCCCAGGAAATTTCATAGGGTGTGGCGATAAGGTGGGCGAGGTTGGTCAGATTGCCGCCCAACAGCCTGCCCTTAGCATTGCCGGAAGTGAGCACCTCAAGGCCGGCAGGTTTGATGGATTCAGCTTTTGAATCTGTCAAGGTATTGAAAAAGTATTCGACCATCTCCCTGTCACCTTTGGCAACAGTGGTCGCTACGGGGCCGTGGAAGGTAACAAGTCCGGTATGTTTCAGGATCGCAGTGTGCAGCACGGTGATATCACTGAATCCTATGAAAATTTTAGGGAACCTGCGGACCATCTCCATATCCAGGTGGGGGACGAGTCTGAGTGAGCCATATCCGCCCCGCAATGCCATCACAGCCTTGACATCAGGGTTTAGCCATACATTCATGAACTGTTCGGCGCGATGGTGGTCAGGGCCGGCCAGATAGCCATCCTTTTCCAGAATTTCATTGGAATACATTACCCTAAAGCCCATATCACGGAGCAGTTTCACCCCGGCCGTGAAACCCTCTTTATTCTCCACCGGGCCGGCCGGTGCTACCAGGCCGAAGGTATCCCCTCTTTTCAGTCTGGGCGGCAGCAGTATTTCAGGAGTATCTGTTTTTTTCATAAAGAATGCGCAATCCTTGTAAGGTGAGCATAGGCTCAATGTTTTCGATGGATTCAGTATACGGTGCAATAAGGCTTGCCATGCCGCCGGTGGCCACTACTTTTGGGATATCCGGAGCAAATTGCTCCTTTACTCTCCGAACAATTCCGTCGACCAAGCCTCCATAGCCATACAGGATACCGGACCTGATAGCCTCGACCGTGTTTTTGCCGATCGGGGATTTGGGCGGTCTGGAAATATCCACCCGGGGAAGCTTGGCAGTCCGGGTTGCCAGGGCATCAAGCGAGATAGCCAGGCCCGGCGTAATGATGCCGCCTATATATTCGCCTTTTTTTGACACACAATCAAAGGTGATGGCAGTGCCGAAATCGACAATAATCAGATCGGTTTTGTATTTTTCAAAACCGGCAACCGTATTGACTACACGGTCCGCACCAACTTCTTCAGGGTTGTCGATGCATATTTTTATGCCGGGATCAAGGTCTTTCACCAGAAAGGGGGAAAGTGACAGGTGCTTTTGCGAGAAGACTGTCCAGGCAAGCTGCATGGGTGGCACCACCGAGGATATAATCACCGCAGTAATGTCAGTGAAGGTCACGCCCTGCATGGAAAAAAGGCCGTGAAACAGGGAGGCGATTTCATCTACCGTGGAGTCTTGATCCGTCTTGACCCGCCACTGATGAAGTACTTCATCGCCTTTGAACAATCCTATCACCATGTGGGTGTTGCCTACATCGATTGCCAATAACATTGTATTATTTTTCGTGAAATTGATGACTTTCCATGTAAAATTATGTGACTACTGTAACAGATTTCATGAAATTTTGTCTAATAGGAAGTCGTGTTGCATGCGCAAACTTTGTCGGCTGCGCCTCCGGTGCCTGTTTTTAGTGGTCCAATATTATATGGCAACTCTATTTCAATATATTACGGACAGGGGATCTTTGATGATTATATTTCATTATGTGAAAGTCAGAAAAAAGAGCAAATGCAGTTTTTTATTTGTATCAGTTAAGGTTAATACCCCTGCCTTTCAGGCAGGCAGCTTTAGCTCGTATTTGTTATTTTCGTGCTCGTGCGCGTAATCGTAATCGAAAAGGAAGCATTACTTACGTGTTTTGATTATGAACACAAGGAAAATCGATTACGAGCACGAGCACGAGCACGATACAAACGGGTCAATTTGACCTGTATCCGGACTTTCAGTCCTTTTCATTCAAAACCCACCGTCTTTAGACGGAGGTTATTGAGTTATAACAGGAGGGAATAATGTCGGAATATATTCAGGTTTTTACCACCGTTGAAAAAAGGGCTGAGGCCAAAACGATAATCACCGGGGCGCTCGAGGCCAGATTATGCGGCTGCGCCCAGGTTGTCGGCCCCATCTCCAGTTCATACTGGTGGGAAGGAAAAATTGAAGAGGCAGAGGAATATCTCTGCATCCTGAAAAGCAGGCAGGACCTCTATCTCGAGCTGGAAGCCATGATCAAAAAGAATCATCCCTACGATGTTCCTGAAATCCTAGCTGTACCGGTGCAAGAAGGCAATCCTGATTATCTTGACTGGCTGACCAAAGAGCTAAAGCAGTGATCAACGAAAATGAGCAAAGAAAAAACCACGCGTCGCCCCAGACGGAAAAAGAAGGAATTTGAATGCCATTGCTGCCGAAAGAAACTGCCTTTCTGTTTCAACTGCCTGTGCGGTTTCCAGATCTGCGAGCAATGCTTTCAGGAAAACAAATGGGGCATAACCAACGGCCCAACCTGGGTCTGTCCAGACTGCGGCCGGGTCAGGATGACGTATTGATTGTAAAAACGGAAAAGGGAAAGTTTATTCTGAAATGAAAAACAGCCGGGGCTTTAATTACCCCGGCTGTTTTATTTATGCTATTTCACCAGACTTGCCAATCCTTTTATGGGAAACAGGTGCCGACTGCTACAAAGGAGATATTTGCCACAGCATCGAGATAGGTAAATACGCCGGTATTGGCAGCTTCAAGGTCGGCTTGCAAGGGACCTTCCGCTTGCAAATTTACTGCGGCAAACGCATTATTATCAAGAGTAAAGCCGTTGTCGCTATCGTTTCCTGTCATCCGTAAGCAGATTGAAGAGGTGGCGAGCGAACTTTGAACCTCAATCCCGCTGCTGCCGTCAGCGCCGGTATTCCTGACCGTATTGTTCTGTACAGAAGCTGTGTGCTGACCACTGCCTGATGCCTGCACCTGAATGCCGGACCGCCCGATTTGGGTACCTGCCGCACTACCAACCTGGTTGTTGCGGATAGTGCTGGTGATATTAAGGGCGCCTACTGCATCCACATCGATTCCCCTGGAACCAATATCTGTACCGACTTCGGAGGTCAGGATGTTGGTATCAATGTCAACAGTACCGCTGCCACTATACTGAATTAAGATGCCTGTTTCCACTATGTTGCTCAGTGTGTTATTTGCAATTGTCCCGTCGCCAGATGCATTGGTCAGGACAATGCCTTCATTGATAAGATTTGTAAAAATATTAGTAAAGATTGTGAATCCATTGTTGTTGGTCCCGGAAATTCCGCTAACATCGGCAACTCTGTCGGTGCCGTTAATCTCGACTCCCGCCACAATAATGCCGGAGCCATTAAGTGTAACGATCGGCAGGATCTGTCCTGCTATCCCGCCATTATTGGCTAATATCGGTGGAATCCCGAGTGGAACAATTTCAATAAATCCAATATCTACTCCAGGTATGACATCAAAACGAAAAAAAGTTCCCTCGCCTATTAGGTTTTGATTGTTAGTTAAAGTAATCCCGGCGTCTTGTCCTGTGTCTGTGCCGTCTCCTCTAAAGACGAATATAGTGTCACCATCTGCTGCACTGCCTACCGCAGTTGCTAACGTGTTAAAAGGATCATCTTTGGTTCCCGTGCCTCCTGCCGCCACATCATTTTTTACGTACCAAGCATTGGTGTTGATAGTAATGGTAACCGTAGCCGTGTCCGAACCATTGGCATTGGCAGCCGTATATGAAAAGGTATCGGTAAATGGAACTGTAATCGGGGGAGGTGGCGGTGTATAGGTAAAGCTGCCGTCCGCATTACCAGCTACCGCACCCTGGGTTGTCGTGGTGTCAAATGCAGATACTGTAGTGGCATTAGCGTCATTGCTGAGCACACTGAGACCCACCGGGATTGGCATCGGCGTATTGCCGATCCAAATGAAGGTGTCGTTGGTGGCCGTAACCAATGTTTCACAGGCATCGCCTATGGTGTCATTGTCAGTGTCAGCCTGGTCGGCATTACTGACAGTGGGACAGTTATCACAGACATCGCCGACGCCGTCGCCATCTCCGTCTTCCTGGTTGGGATTGTCATTAGCGGGGCAGTTATCCTGAAAATCAAAAATTCCGTCGCCGTCCGTATCTATTGAACAGGCATCACCCACGCCATCATTATTGCTATCGACCTGGTCGGCATTGGCCACGGTGGGACAATTGTCGGTGGCGTTCGGAATACCATCACCGTCACCATCCGGCAGCGGGTCATCACTGCTGCTGCAGTTGATGAATGCCAAACCAATAAATAAAGACAATGCAATTAACACGATCCATCTAATTCCAGCATGTTTCATTGGGCACCTCTCCTGATAAGCATGGTATTAGTAAAAACTACGATCAATAATCCTTTGACAATATATCACATCGGTAAAACTGCCTATGGCAGGACGTATTCTCTAAAAAAGAGCGCTGCCATTTTTGTGAGCTATTTCCAGAATGCAATCTCAAAAAAAACAGT
>CALZHT010000029.1 GCA_945787445.1 uncultured Desulfobulbaceae bacterium | reverse complement strand
GGAACAAGATTTCAAGTCGATAACAGGCATAATGCTTTATTTCTTCTTTATTAATAGTATATTAAGGAACTCTTGGCTGAAACATTCCGGACACTAGTGTCTTGAATATCACTTTTAGCTCCTCTGAATTGGTCAAGTAATCCGGCTTGACATGATTTTAAATTCCGTGCAAACATCAAATAGAGTTTGAAGATATCTTCAATTTATTATCATGGAATACGATTGAAGATTAATGGCGGGAAGTATCAGTTCAACTCTTAGGAGACCAGCTTAAGGTGTCTTCGCAAGTCATAACCTTGAACATCCTTCTTATTTTAACGAAGACAAAACGTCATGGCATTTCTATATTCTCAAATTTGGGGATTTACCAATGAATGACAAACCAACCTATGAGGAACTAGAGCAAGGGGTCACGGAGCTGGATAAAGAGCTTGTAGGACTCAAGCAGGTTAGGGGCGACCTGGAACTTCATGAAGTGATCATGAGAAATATGGTCGAAGGGGTATGCCTCGTCAGAGTTAAAGACGCTAAAATTGTATATGCCAATCCACACTTTGAGAATATGTTCGGCTATGAACCGGGAGAACTTATTGGAAAGCCTGTCACCATAGTAAACTACGAAGACGACAGTAAAACTGCCAAACAGGTGGCTTCTGAAATCATTCAAGAATTATCTGACCACGGTGAAGCTAAGTACGAGGTCCAAAATGTCAAGAAAGATGGCACAGCATTCTGGTGCATGGCTCAAACCTCAGAGTTTGAGCATCCGGATTTTGGAAAGGTCTGGGTAGCAGTTCATTCGAACATCACTGAGCAAAGAGAGACAAAGGAGGCACTGAAAAAAGCACACGATACATTAGAAATACGCATTAAGGAACGTACAGCAGAACTTGCAAAAGCCAACAAGGACTTACAGGCGGAAATTTTCGAGCGTAAGACGGCTGAGGAGAAACTTCGCAAAACAACTCATGATCTTGGCGAGCGTGTAAAGGAACTGAATTGCTTATACAGCATTTCAAAACTCGTTGAAAAAGAAAATACTACTAAAGAAGAGATACTTCAGGGAACAGCAGATCTTATTCCGCCCTCTTGGCAATACCCTGAGGTCACCTGCGCACAGATCAAACTGGACGATCAGACATACAAGACAGGTAATTTCACAGAAACCGAATGGCGGCAGACTCAAAAAATAACTGTTAAAGGAGAAAAAGCTGGATTAGTAGAGATTTATTATACTGAGGAGAAACCTGAAATTGATGAAGGTCCCTTTCTCAAGGAGGAGAGGGATTTGATCAATGCCATTGCGGAAAGGCTGGGGCATATCATTGAAAAAAAGCAGGCTGAAGAGGCGCTTCAAAAAGCTCATAACGAATTGGAACAGCGTGTTGAAGAACGTTCCGAGGCACTGAAAAGAACGCATGAACAGTTGCTCCATGCGGAAAAACTTTCCGCGATCGGCAAAATGTCCGCCTCCATCGCACATGAGTTTAACAATCCCCTGTATGGCTTTCAAAGTGTTTTTGAAGGGCTTAAAAGAAATACCTCTCTTAACGAGCATGATGTGCAATTAATTGACCTGGCCTTGTCAGAGTGTGAACGGGTAAAAAAACTCATCAAGGATCTCCAAGACTTCAACAAGCCCTCTTCCGGGGTAAAGGTATTAATGGATATTCACGAGGTCATCAATGATATGATCATCTTGTGCAAGAAGGAATTGAAAAACACTAATGTCTCTATACGTAAAGAATTTGCTGCCGAGGTGCCGGAAATCCATGCTGTTCCTGATCAAATCAAACAGGTTCTCTTGAATCTGCTGACCAATGCAAAAGAAGTAATGGAGGACACTGGAGGCAGCGTTACAGTCACCACCGAGAGACTTGATCAACAAATTGTTATCAGAATTAAAGATACTGGGACCGGGATCTCGCCCCAGGAACAGAATTATATTTTTGAACCGTTTTTCACGACAAAATCTGCTGTGAAAGGTACTGGCCTTGGATTGTCGATCTCTTATGGGATTATCAAAAGCCATGGTGGAGATATTCAGGTTGAGAGCGAACCAGGCAAGGGTACAACCTTTTCCATCATTCTGCCGATAAAAACGGAGACATGATGGATAAACAAAGTATACTACTGGTTGATGACGAATTATTAATCCGGCGGGCGCTTGAATACAATCTCCAAAGAGAAGGCTTTGATGTGAGGTCGGCAGAAGATGGTGAGCAGGCACTGGCCATATTGCAAGAACGCTCCTTCGGTCTAGTGCTTACCGATTATCTCATGGAGGGAATGAATGGTATCGAGTTGATGAAACTGGCCAGAAAACTTTACCCGCAGATCAAAGTGATAATTTTTTCCGGCTATGAGGATAAAGGCTCTACCGATGAAATATTGGGTTTGGGGGCTGACGATTTCTTATGTAAGCCTATTAATTTTAATGACTTACTTGAGAGAATTTTAAGTGTTTTGAAATTCAAAGCGCCAAGTTCATAAATTCTCCTGATAATGGTTTATCAGAGGCTTCAAATTTCCTATACGGTATGGTCATTATGATGTCCAAGGAATTTTCCAATGTAACAACTGACAGTTGGAAGTCATCAATGGGATAGAGAAAAGCCGGACTGTAAAGTTCTGCTTCCAGTCGATTAAAAGTTGCACAAATCAAGAACTAAAGATTTTCAGAGGGAACGTTGAATTTGCTATACATGCTCACGCCAAGGCAAAATGTTCACCATTTTGTAAGCGCTGCAGGGTGTAGTAAATGCCTTGGCTGTCCATTAGACTTTCGTGGGTACCTTGTTCCACGATGCGGCCTTGATCCATAACCAGAATCCGGTCAGCCCGCCTTATTGTTGAGAGCCGGTGGGCAATCACAATGGAGGTCCGGTTTGCCAGGGTGATCTCGATGGCCCGTTCGATGAGGATTTCCGTTTCCGTGTCTACATTGGAAGTGGCTTCATCCAATACTAAGATACGGGGATCGCGGGCCAGTACCCGGGCAAAGGCCAGAAGCTGCTTCTGTCCGGCTGAAAGCTCCATGCCCCCCTCGCCGATTCTGGTATCCATACTTTGAGGCAATTGGCTGACAACTTCTGTGAGCTGTGCATCGGCTATAATCCGTTGCAGGTCATTGTCACTCATCTGCCGGTCCAGCAAAATATTCTTTTTTATACTGGCAGGGATAATAAACACATCCTGCATCACCAGACCGACCTGCTTCCGCAGCCAGTGAGGATCCATCCGGCGCAGATCATGACCGTCTATACACACTTCTCCCTGGTCCGGATCATAAAATCGTTCCAGCAGGTTGATAATGGTTGATTTCCCGGCTCCGGTAGCGCCGACAATGGCCAACGTTTCACCTGGCTGTACCGTATGAGTAAAGTTTTTGATAACAGGCTCTCCAGGCTCATAACCAAAGGAAACGTTCCTGAAATCAATTATCCCTTTTACCGTTGAAGGCGACAGTGGTTCGCTCTGCACCGGTAACGTGCTCTTGGTGTCCAGCAATTGAAAGATACGTTCAGCCGAGGCCATGGCTGATTGCACGATGGAATACTTTTGGGACAGTTCTCGTAACGGCTGGAAAAACAGGCGCATGTATGATATAAAGGCGACCAAAATGCCTAAAGTCATCTGACCCGCGATAATATTGCTTCCCCCATACCAGATGATGAGCCCGATGGAAAAGGCACTCATTACTTCGATCAGAGGCATGAAGATGCCGAAGATCTTTATCTGATAAAGGGTCTTTTGGAAATAGGCCTGATTTAATTCATTGAATTTTTGATATGTCTCTTTTGTCCGTAAAAAAAGCTGGATTATGGAGACGCCGGTGAGGGATTCCTGCAGATATGAATTGATCCTTGCCAATCCAGTTCTGATTTCCCTGAAGACCTTTCTGGCCAGTTTGCTGAACCAGATAGTGTAGATGATCATCACAGGGATGAGCAGACTCATGATCAGGGCCAGCCGCCAATTCATCCATAGAAGAACTCCAAGAATCCCGACAATTCGTATGAGGTCGTTAAACAGGGTCACAATGACGGAAGTGAACATTTCGTGCATGTTCTGGATATCATTGGTCAGGCGGGTGACCAGTTTGCCGATGGGATTTCGGTTATAAAAAGAAAGATCAAGCCCCTGCAAATGTGAAAACAAGTGTTGACGAAGTCGATGCATGATGTTCTGGCTGGTCCATTCCAGCAGGGTAACCTGCAGAAAATTGGCGATAAAGCCAAGTGCAATCAATCCGATATAGGGTAGGGCAAGTTTTGTAAGCCCTGCAAAACGGGCCTGGATAGCGAGCTCCTCGTTGATAATATATGAATCAATAGCGATACGGACAATATAAGGGAGGGCCAGGCTTGTTCCGGAAATGAACAGCGCCAGGATGACGGCCAGGCCCACTCCTCGCCATTGACGGCCGGTGTAGCTCAGAATCCGTTTCCAAAGACCAAAATCGCTGACCGTGGCCAGTGTGTCTTCTTCAAAATATCCATACCCGTGTTTCATGGGATTTTTCCTATAGGTATTGAAATTCCTTTGCAGGTTGTCTTTTCATTCTTCATTTTTCAGTTTCCATCTGGTGCTTATAAATGGTGGCATAGAATCCCTTGGAATTGATAAGCTCTTCATGTTTGCCTCGTTCAACAATACGACCATGATCCATAACAATTATTTGGTCCGCTTCCACTAAGGGTGCTACTCGATGGGAGACTACCAGGCAGGTTCTTCCTTTGCCGAATTTTGCTAGAGAGCGGATAATGAGATGTTCGGTCTGCATGTCCACGGCGGAAAGCCCGTCATCAATGATCAGGATCGGACGGTCCATCAAGAGCGCCCTGGCCAGGGCAATACGCTGGCGCTGTCCACCGGAGATCTTGCCCCCTTTTTCGCCGATTCTGGTGTGATACCCATCTTTCATGGCCATAATCTCGTCGTGGATCACGGCAGTGCGCGCCGCTTCCTCGATCTCCCGCTGCGTTGCCCCGGGTCTGCCCATGGTAATATTTGCTTCGATTGTATCTGAGAATAAAAAAACATCCTGCGGAACATAGGCGATACAGCTGCGTACAGCTTCAAGTGAAAGAGTATTAACATCTATCCCTTCAAGGAAAATGGATCCGGACGCAACAGCATACATCCTGGCCAGTAGTTGGCAGAGTGTTGTTTTTCCGGACCCTGTCCTGCCGACCACCCCTAACAGCCCTGGTTTTAGGCTGACGGACACACCCCGTAATGCAGGATCAAGCTGCCTGCCATACGTAAAGGAAAGATCCTTCACTGTGATATTTCCTGTAACTGCCGGCAGTTTCCGGACTTGCTCAGGTTCTTCGATGGTTGGACATTCGTGCATCAAAGTCTGAATCCGATCAAGCGATGTGACTCCTCTTTGGAAGAGATTCGTGACCCAGCCAAGCGCCATCATCGGCCAGGTCAGCATGAAAAGATAGGAAATGAAGGCGACAAAATCTCCGGCAGTGATGTTTGCATTAATTGTCAAACGGCCGCCAAAAAAGATGACCAGGAGCATACTGATATTGCCGATGAATCCCGAAGCTGGGAACAAAACGCCCTGCACCCGAGCTAATTTGAGATTATCTTGAACATATTCCTTGCCCATCTTATCAAAACGTTCGTTCTGGTAAGATTCTTGGGTATAGGCCTTGAGCAATCGGTTAGATGAAAATGTGGTCCTTGCCATTTCGGTGAGTTTTGAGAACTGCTCCTGCACCTTTTTGAAACGATGATGGAGCCGGGCTGACAGCAGCTTGGTGAGCATGGCAAGAATAGGCATGGGAGACACGGCGATCAGGGTCAGGGTCGGGTGGATATAGGCCATAAAGCCCAAGGCGGCAAAAGTCATGACAAGGGCATCAACAAAGGCCACCAATCCCATACCGCATGCCAATTGCACCGATGCCAGGTCGTTGGTGGAAAGGGCCATGAGTTCCCCTGGCGGCCTGCGTTGGAAAAATTTGCGGTCAAGGGTTAGGAGGTGGGCAAACATCCAGGAGCGAAGGTCAGTTTCCAGCAGGCGGGAAAAGCCCAAGATAAGATAGCGCCAAAAAAAACGCATGGAAGCAATGCCCAAAGCCAGAAGCACAATAAAGGCACCATGTTTTAAAAGTCCTGCCTCTGATGCTATGCCTTGCTGCAGTTCATCAACGGCATGTTTAATGACCCGGGGAATCCAGAGCTGGAAAAAATCAACACAAAGCAGGGCCGAAAAACCAAAAACCAGACGCATTCTGTATTGCCTGAAAAATGGAAAAATTAGGCGAACCGATTTCCACGAACTCCGGTTATTTTTTTTATCCATTCGCATGCACATTTTCATGGTACGCAGTAAACAAACCTTTATAATTATAGTTCTGGAATTTTAGACGCTTAATCGCAGCATAGCAAATAATCCAGGGTCGGAGCTACTAAATATCTTTCCCTGATTACCACTTAAACACAGCTATTTTTTTATTCGCGCTTTAGAATCCTTGTCATTTCGAACGAATGTGAGAAATCGTATTGCCCCGGAAAAGATTTCTCACATTCGTTCGAAATGACCGACATAGCAAAAGTCAACAGGTTATGCTTCGTATCGTTAGGGTAGCTGAGAAATGATGGTAAACAATTCAAAAAGTAAAATTCAATCCTGTGCACAGAGTTATAACCACGATCCACATGATTAATCATTAGGGAGAAAAATAGTTGTCTTTTACCTGCCATATTGTATATGCAAGGTATGAATTGAGATTCGAACTAGTTTCCTTCCGGAAACGCCTCTTTTGTGAAATCTCTGTGTCGATCTACGAATTTGCTTGTGCGACGTACTCAAGTACGTCTCCGCACAATTCCTTGATCTCCTTGACCTTTCGCAAAATTGTCGGTTTCCGAATTGGAAACAACTTGTTCCAGCATCCTCCAAGTCTGCGACTTACCGGATGGGAACGAACTGGCAAAAACATCAGAAAAACCGGTATGAAACAACGCCTATCCGACAAGGATTCCCTTCATTACAGCCTCACGAGATTATTAGCCCTGCAGGAAAAAGATGCAGCTACTATTTTGAACAGCATCTATCCCGATTCCATGTATGGCGTTGTGGAGCAGGTGACATTGGCCAGAATTATTAAGGCCGAAACCCTGGGCCTCTCTTTTATTGTTTTGAAGCGATGGCACAATCAAGGACGTTTGCAAGATAAATTGGCAGTACCGTTGGAGGAAGCACAGGAAAAACTGATCGATCTTGCCCAGGCAATCAGCAGTGCGGAGTGGTGGATCAGGCACAGAGATGATGTCAATCTCCTTGAGGTGATTCAGGGGAAAAAGGTGATCAATGATCATCCTGGGAACAGTAAGATGGACCCAAAGCTGGTTGATTATTTCAGGTAAGATGTCAGCGACCACAAGGCACGGCATCTGCTTTGTCATCGGCCTGTTCGCATACTGATGTATAGCGAACAGGTCTCTTTCGCGCATTTGCCCCGCCTTGAAATTGCTTACAGGTTGGGGGAAGTTCAAGCCTGAGTAGCATTCCCCGTGATAGGTTACGTTAAGGTGGATCGGAAGTCCCGGCAGATTTTTCTCTTTTTTGAATCCTTCGCCAGCCGAGATGCAAGCCGACAAGAGCCAGCCTGACACCCCGTGCGCAGATCATGGTAAATCCCGCCACAAAGGTACCAATGAGTATCTTTTCCGTGATTGTCTTTGCCATATTTTTTAGTAAAAAGTGCCTAAAGTTAAGATCATTTCAGGCTGTTCAGGGCACATTTATTCGACCAATGGTGTTGGTGTCTGTGCCGAACCAGATTTGGCTCCTTTTCGTATCATAGAACATGTGCCGGATAGAGCCGCCACCGCTGGGTATTTCCGTTATACTGAAAAATGAGGCTGTTTTCGGATCAAAGCCGACCAGACGATTGGGAGCCGGGTCTGTTTCCACAAACCAGAGGCGGTCCTTATCGTCGGCGGCCATGCCGTAAGGATGAGCATTTTTACCACCAGGTACTTGCCACTCGGAGAATTTCTCTTGAGCGACATCATACTTACCAAGATATCCTTTCCGGTAATCCACATACCAGATATTGCTGTCGGACGTAGCAGCCAGGCGGCGGGGCCGGGCACCTTTGCGGGGCAGTACCACCTCTTTTATGGACATGCTGTCTCTATCTATCCAGCCCAGTTTGTGGCTGCCAAACTCGGTAAACCAGATATCACCGGCCCCGCTGACGACAATTCCATAAGGCCGCGCCCTTTTGGTGGGAACGGCCAACACCTGCATCTCGCCGGAAGACACCTCGAGGCGGCCGATAAAGTTACCTCCCTGCACGGTAAACCAGATATCTCCTGCCTTGTCTAAAACCAAGGTGTGGGGGTCATGGGCATCGCGCAGAACCATTGGGTATTTTTTAATGACGCCCCCCTTGTCCGGATCCAGCAAACCAATATGGGCGGCACGGTTACCCGCATACCAAACTTTTCCTTGCTTATCGACAATCAGGTTGTGGGGCCCTGTTTCCTTTTCCAGCTCAAAGCGCTTGAATTTACCGCTTTGCGGATTCAGGTAGGCTACATAGTCGCCAAGTTGTCCCACGAACCAGACTAAGCCGTTCTGGTCAACATAAGGGTCCCTGGGGCGCGAAAATTTCCAGGGCACCTGCCATTCTCTGATTTGGACGCTCCCGCCCCCTGCTACCGCATCTCGCAGAAACAGTGTAAAACAGAAACAAAGTACCACCCATATGAGTTTTTTCATCACCGCCACCTCTACTGAGAGAGCACTTTCTACTATTTGATCAATGGCTAATATCGAAGAACAATGAATTGCCCTGTAAAAAAGAGCGAATCCCCTGGTCCTCCCCCTTTACCTTTCCCCTGCATTTCTTAAAAGATCCATATTTATCAAAATCTTTCCATTAGTGGCGGTTGTCAAGTCAATAATCCACGGGATTGCATCCGATCAGCGAACGTCTACACCCCCAGGGTGCGCAAAAAGATTGTCTGCCCAAGCAA
Source organism: uncultured Desulfobulbaceae bacterium (assembly GCA_945787445.1). GTDB lineage: Bacteria > Desulfobacterota > Desulfobulbia > Desulfobulbales > CALZHT01 > CALZHT01. The sequence goes on along the minus strand of CALZHT010000029.1, from coordinate 23,152 downwards.
CGGCGGGTGCTTCAATAGCCGCTCCGATCCATACTGCTTGACTCCTGAATTTCCATTCATTACCATCAAAATATACAATCCAATCCATATCTCAAAAAATTAATTTACTATATAGACAGTCAGGAGCATGACATGGAAAAAAAGCTGGAAGAGTTCTTTAGCCGATACCATCTGTTCCATGAAAAAATGCTTTCCAACGCCCAACAAAAGGAACTGACCAAAGCCCTTGAAAGCGAATACCAGGCCTGGTTTCTTTCCTCGGTTATCAATGAAACTGAAGATATCATGGCCATTGACCCGGATAATCCGACGCGAAAAATCCTTGAAATTGCTGCCAAGCGGATTGTGCAATACCTGGAGGCCGATGCCGCCACCATAAGAATTATTGATTCAGTGTCCATGCACATGTCGAGTTTCGGCGCCTATGGTGTACCTGATTACAGTCGTCATGCCGCTATTCCCCTCAATGAATCCATTGCCGGTCAGGTAGTTAAGCAAAAACAGGCCATGGCAGTGCCTAATATCCTCAAACACCCTCTTTTTAAAGATAAAAACATCGTCAAAGTACGTGGTTTTAACTCTCTCCTGGCTGTGCCGCTCTTTACTCCTGTGCCCTTAGTATCCACCGGCCAGAACCTGCTTGGAACCATGCAGATCTATTACCGCGAAGAGGACAAAAAGTTTGATAATTTAGAAATTATTCTGGCGGAACTTATGGCCCGGCGCATTAGCTTTGTGCTGGCGAAAAAAAAGATCCTGGATCTGCAGAAACTCAACCGCCGCAAGGAGACCATTGTTGATAACATTTTCTTCAAGCTCAGCCGCCGCGAAGGAATCAAGCTCAAAGATCTCTTTATCCTGCTTATTCCTGAACTTGATGAAATGCTTGAAGTACAGGGCTGCTCCCTGTTTACCGTATCAGATGACCAGCAACACATTCATCTGGAGGCCTCTTATCCGCCTGATATTACTTATCATAAGGCCAATTATAGCTTTACGGTAGCGCACCACCCGTATTTCCAGACCGCCATTGCCGGCGAACAACCGCTCGGAGACAGGGATTATGAGCGAATCACTTCCTCTTATGTCCTCATCAAGGACCCTATCAAAAGTCCATTGATCAGCGACCGGCTCCATGAACTTGTATCAGAGCATCATATCCATTCCATTCTTCTCGTACCCTTGAAAGTCGTCGACCAGGTCCGGCACTTGCTGATCTTTTATGCATCCAGACAGCGCAAAGCCTTTACCGAAGAAGAGGTGGAATTGTTAACTTTTTTCGGCAAGGAAATCATGAAAGCTTCCAAACTGGAATTTCTTGACGATGTCCTCCACGATATAAAAAACCCGGCCATTGCTCTGGCAGGGTTTGCCAATCGGGCCCTAAATCTTCTGGAACAAGAAAATTTTGAAGAGATTCGGCCGAAACTTGCCTCCTATCTTGAAATCATGTCATCAGAAGCCGCCCGCATGCAGGATCTGACCCAAACTATGGGGGGGGCCGGCCGCGAAGAAGTTCTCAACCTCAGCGCCATAGCCCGGCAGCGTTACCGTATACTGGGGGAGGTTGCATTTGCATCAAAGTTGAAACATGTCACCTTGGTTGCGCCGGATATTGAAGAAGGTCTCTATGTGTTTTGCCCCAGGTTTGGTCTTGAAAGGATTTTGGATAACCTCCTGGGCAACGCAGCCCGTGCCGTGCCTGAAGAAGGTGGCGTCGTTGCCATTTACGGCCATAAACAAGGAGACAATGTTAAATTTACAGTTGAAAACACCGGCGAGATCCCATCGGATCAACTGGAAAATATCCGGCAGGCCGAAGTAAAGGGAAGGGGGTTGAATATTATTTCCAAGTTTGTCTTAGCCAATCACGGCAATATGGATATTGATGTCCGAGATGGTTTTACGCGATTCGTTATAACCTTTCCGATGGCGCATGAGCAAACCGATCATAGCTAGTTTCCATCCGGAAACGCCCCTTTTTCGGAATCTCTGCGTCGATCTGCGGAATTGCTTGTGCGGCGTACTCGAGTAGGTCTCCACCTGACCAAAGGAATTCCTTTAGGGCAATTCCTTGATCTCCTTGACCTTTCGCAAAATTGTCAATTTCCGAATTGGAAACAACTTGTTCCAGCATCCTCCAAGTCTGCGACTTTCCCCAGGAGCACTTGCTCAGTAAATTTTTATTTTTCCCATCTTTTTCAGTTTTTGTTAGCCACCATATCTCTTCCCCGCCCTGTTCTCATACATTGTTTTGGCGTAAAAAATTCCATAAAATATCTTTCCTTGAGAATTATTCTTAAATCCATGCCACCACATGTGATAAAATAAATATTTGTGAGTAATGAAATTTCTTGCAGCCGGACGCCCAAACACCTATTTGAGAGGAGTTTCATATGAACCAGAAAGATACTTATCTTGCCGAATACTGTCCTGTGCAGCAGTTTCCCGGAAAAGGAAAAATGTTGCTCCGTCACCCTGTAGACTCCTAAAAAGCCAGCACTGATTCCCTATGCACCAGGCAGTTTTTATCTGAACAGGCGCAGATTAGGGTTCAATATCACGATTGTTAAAAGAGAGCGGTGGGGCGATTTGCCTCTTATTGATCAGGCCGTGTGCCAATGGAAAACGCGATGAAAAGAGGATAACTTATGATAATCAACTGTTCACAGTGTCATGCCAGTTATGACCTTCCGGAAGATAAGATCGGCGATAAAGATGTGAAAACAAAATGTCCAAAGTGTGGCGAGAGTATCATCATCACCCCCTCTGCTCCTGAAATAACACCTGTGGATCTGATGAAGAGCATAGAGGCAGAGAAGACAACGGCAACTGAGGAAGGGCTCTACAATGAAAGTCCTGAGCCAGAGGAAAATTTGGATGATGCCGAGGGTATGGAACCGGAAGGCAGCATAGGTATGTATTTTCCATTTGAAGAGTCGCAGCCTGAAGAACCATTTGTTGCCCCTGTTAGGGTAGCCCGCAAGGACGCTGATTCCTCTACCATTGCAGCTGAAATTCTTGAGACGATAAAGCTCTCTTTTCCCCAACACCAAGAAGTATTCAGTAAAAGAATTCATTTCCGGGAAACGCTGCAACCGAACTATTTAACCCGCGAAAATACGTTTAAAATGAAAATATTAGCTGCAGTAGCCCCTAAGCTCCAGCAATTATTGCACGCTCAGGAATATGTCTGCCGCATCGGGCAAGGATATGCCCATTATCCGTTGGAATTATTTTTCGGTTATGGATTTTTTACTCGAATGTATAATAATTACGCCATAATCTGCACGGAAAGACGCATAATATTCTGCAATATTTCCAGCCGTAACACCCGGACGACGCACTACTATTTTCAAATGTATTATTCGGAAATTCAAGAGGTCGAACAAAGCTTTTTTGGCAGAAATATAACTTTTATCACCAAACTGGGCCGGAAAAGGATTTTTAAGAATGTGAAGAAGTATATTTCGGCAGAGTTGGTTGAATTCATCCAAGGCAAACTGGGTCAGGAAGAAGCCACGGTAACAACAGGACTTCTGGAGGATCTTTGTCCTTCCTGCTGTTCTCCCCTGGAACAAGGGCTTGAGTATTGCCCTTCCTGTGAGGTCGAATTCAAACGCCCAGCACATGCATTGATCAGGTCACTGATTCTACCGGGGTTGGGAGACATCTATCTCGGCCACCACCTCCTTGGTTCCCTTGAAATATTTGGCGCGCTTGCCATGTGGGTTGTTCTCATCAAATCATTTCTTATGTTCCTTAACAACGGCAAAATCCTGCCCATGGCAGCCGCAGTAGTTCTTCTTATTGTATATAATGGTGTAGATGCTTTCCTTGATTGGTCAATGGCCAAAAAAGGATATATGCTGGCAAACTGAGCAGCGTTTTTGCTTAGCGCCACAAAGGATAGGTGTCCATTGCCATCAGTCGACTATCATTTGATGGCAGGAGCAAATGACCTCCTCCTGCCTCGCCTTATTACGCCAAGAGAGGTTGCTCCACATTCTGATCAGGTAATCGTTCCTAGCAATCCAGCATAGGGGCCGGCAGGTATCGGTTTTGCTGGACCTCCATCCCGTTATTATTACCTTGCAGGCACTGTTGTCCTCCCCATAATCCCTCACTAAAAGATGGTTTTGATATTCCGCCATGAGAATCTGCACAAACAAAAAAAGTTGCGACCACTGTTGATCTTTGCTTTCTTTCCAATATACAGTGGTAATGAAAGCTTGGTCCTGTAACCGCTCACAGAAGGCGGAGCAAACGCTATACGTGGTTGCCTTGCCCGGTGATCAGTCTCTTCCAATCTTTGTCTGGGGAGGGTATGCAATGCGGAAAACTAAAATCATAGCAACACTCGGGCCTGCCAGCGAAAAACGGGAGATGATCGAAAAGTTGATTTCTCTCGGTGTCAATGTTTTCCGCCTGAATTTTTCCCATGGCGATCATGAGTATCACCGCATCTTGATCAAGCGCATCAGGGCCATTGCCGGACGCCTAGATGTACCCATTGCCGTGCTGCAGGATATTTCGGGTCCCAAGATACGCGTGGGCCATATTGACGGAATTATGCAGCTCGAAGCTGGTGACCGGCTGTCCATATACCCTGAAAAAACTGATGGCAAGGATTTTGAAATCACAATCAACCACTCGGAAGTCCTGAAAACCCTTGAGTGCGGCAACTCTATCTACTTTGCCGATGGCGCCATCCGCACGGAGGTCCTGGAAAAGAAAGCAGATTGTGTCATTGTCCAGGTGTTGGTCGGCGGTCAGCTCTCTTCTCGGAAAGGGGTCAATTTCCCCTTAACCGATCTGCAAATTGACGCAATCACCGACAAGGATAGAGCTGATATTGCCTTCGGCATTGAGCTGGAGGTGGACTACATCGCGCTTTCCTTTGTCCAGACAGCCGATGATATAATCAGGGCCAAGGATATTATTTCGGGAGCAGGAAGCGATATTCCTCTTATTGCCAAAATAGAAAAGGCCGCCGCTCTTGACCACCTTGATGAGATTATGTCGGTAGCCGACGGCATCATGGTGGCCAGAGGTGATCTCGGGGTCGAGCTTGGAGTTCACAAAGTGCCGGTAATCCAGAAAAAAATCATCCAAGATGCATGTAATCGTGGAATCCCGGTTATTACCGCCACGCAGATGCTCACCTCCATGCTTTCTTCACCCTATCCCACCCGGGCCGAGGTCTCCGATGTAGCCAATGCTGTTTTGGACGGTACCGACGCGGTCATGCTTTCCGACGAAACTGCGGTGGGAAGTTTTCCAAAACAGGCGATTAAGGTCCTGGATGCAACTATCAAAGAAACCGAAGCCATCTATCCATGGAACCGGGATCTATTCCATATAGCAGGTTCCCGCGCGGCCATTGCCGCATCGGCAACGAGCCTCTCGCAGAGCAGTAACTCAGGCGGTATCATCTGTTTTACCCATTCAGGATTATCGGCCCAGATGATAGCGCGGCACCGCCCAGAAACCAGGGTTGTTGCCACGACAAGCAATAACAGAACATACCGGCGGCTTGCCCTGGTCTGGGGAATTGAGCCCTTTTTTGTCGAAATATCCCATGTAAACAGCGACAAGGCCATATCGCTCTTTGTCAAACATGCGCGGCAGGCCGGTTTTATCAATGAAGAAGACACATATATCATAACAATCGGGCACCATTCCAATCTGAGCGGTACGACCAACCAGATCCAGCTCATGGACCGCCAATCATTCGATCGCATGCAGGCAATGCTCAGAGGATTATAAGAGTTCCAAGGAGAAAGAGATGATTTATACGATAACACTCAACACTGCCCTGGATAGGACGATCTGGGTCAAGTCCATCTGTACTGACGATTGCAACCGCATTGAAAAGGAGCAAGTATATGCGGGCGGTAAAGGGGTGGATGTCTCCAAGGTCCTGACAAGATTTGGGGTCAACAACAAGGCTCTCGGTTTTGTTGGCGGCTTTGCCGGTGAAGAACTTGAAGGATTATTGGTTAACCAGGGTATTGCCTGTGATTTTGTGAGAATATCCGGAGGAACGCGGACAAACATCATTATCAATGAAATCGATTCCGGCAGCCAAACCCTTTTCAATGCCAGAGGGCCTGAAATTAAAGCTTATGAATTGATGCAGGTGATACGCAAGGTGGAAATACTTGATACGCCGGAGATGGTTATATTAAGCGGCAGTTTGCCGCCCGGCGTCAATCCGGAAATTTATCGAAAGATTATCGAAATCGTAAAAAGCAACGGTGCAAAGGCAGTACTCGATACTGACGGGGAAGCCCTCAGGGTAGGCATGCTCGGCCTTCCCGACATTATAAAGCCTAATGTCCATGAATTATCTCGCCTGCAAGGTGTAACGCTCGAAACCATAGACGAAATCGTAAGCTCTGCCCGCAGATTGCAGGAAGAAGGTATTGAAATAGTTCTCGTTTCCATGGGGGTCAGAGGCATGATGCTGGTTGGTGAAGGAGTGCAATACATTGCTTCACCGCCAAAGGTGGAGGCAGTAAATACCATTGGCGCCGGTGATTCTGCAGTAGCCGGTTTTATTTATGGCCAGGTTTTAGGGAAAAGCATGAAAGAGTCCCTTGCCTGGGCAGTTGCGGCAGGAACGGCAACGATAATGCGGCCAGGTACCGCCTTATGCCAAAAGGATGACTTTGAAAACCTTGTGCCGCAGGTCATCCTGCAAGAGCTTTGATCGAGTATCTGCGGAGAACTAAGGGAGCCTCCGCCGTTAATGACCTATGCCATGCTTCCTGCATGAAGGATGAAGGAAAAGGTTCCATGCGCATGCCAATACAAGAGAAGTCTGGTCCAAAGCAGGCAGAGTAATATGAAAATTGGAAAATAATCAGCCAGGGAGTGGATTTATGTCGGTAGGAGAGTTTTGTAATCGTGAGGTAGTGATAACCGAAAAAACCACCGGTATTGTCAAGGTGGCCCAACTTATGCGGCAACACCATGTCGGCGACGTAATAGTGGTTGATTCCGAATCCGATCCACCCAGGCCGATTGGAATTATCACCGATCGTGACCTTGTAGTGGAATTGATCGCCTGCGAGGTAGCACTTGATGGGCTCACAGCAGGTGATGTCATGAGTTTCGATCTGATCACGGCCAGGGAGCATGACGGAATATGGGATACTATCCAGCACATGCGGAGTGGAGGGGTAAGACGCGTACCGGTGGTCAACGATGATGGTGGTCTTGAGGGTATCCTGACCGTAGATGATCTACTCGATTTGCTTGCCGAGGAACTAGCAGCGCTTGCTAAAGTGCCGGACCGGGAAAAGAAATGTGAGGAAGAAAAAAGATAATGGGTTCATTCAAGCTGTCTTTTTTTGGTACAATTGATTGATGGCCGCTCTGAGTTGTGAAGGTCGAGCCAGAACGAATTGGATGTTTTGTCCCTTTATATGTTTGGAGATAACATCCTTCATGGCAGGAATATCCGGTACCATCGTGGCGACCACCAGGCTCGAGTTCCTGTAGGAGAGGGGCAGGATTTGGAATTTCAATACCAATTCCCGTGGAAGAATTTGTAACACCTTTTTGGAGAGGGGTTCCTTCCGCAGATCAACGTATGGAGTTCTGAATTTCTCTGCCAGGGCGATATAAACCTGTTCCTCTTGCAGAACGCCCTTTTCAATTAGGAATTGACCGATCTTCTTTTTCCTCAATGTTTCCTGGACTGCCAGGGCGGCGCTTACCTGCTTTTCGTTAACCACGCCGGCTTTCACCAATATTTCCCCTACCTTAATGTTTTTTATATTTTGTTTATAGGCTTGCTGGATGGTGCGCTCTACAATAATATTCTTGATCTTGGCCTGTTTGGCAACAATCTGCCCTATTTTTAGACTTTTTAACTGCTTGAGTTCCGTGAGCACCCGCATAAATTCCGGGTTGGTAATCATCCCTTTTTCGACGAGGATCTCTCCGATAAAACGCTTTTGAAAACGATGCTTTATGTTGGAGGAGGGGAAGAAGGAGTATTTACACTGGGTGTCTTCTTTGGTGGTGAATCCAAAAATTCCTGATTCATTATCCTGTTCAACCGGTACATATTCCTCATAGCTGTTGCCATCTTTGGTCTCAATTATCTCAACATGACTGGAAGCAGTCTCTTCAGGGAAACCCGCCGGGGCGCTCGATGTTCTGATGCACTTGAATTTGACCAACGGCAAGGTACGTTCGGCGTTGCCATCTTCCCCTAGTATGGAGATATCATTGTTGGTGGGTTGAAATAACGCAACCTGCGCGACATTTTCCTTAATGCCATCGAGGAATTCCAGGATGGATGAGGATTTTTGGCTTTCAGAGGAACCGGGGTAGAACTCATCATAGAGATTGTCAACCACCATTCCTGCAAAGCCATGGGTGGCCAGTTCATCATAGAGGTAGTCGACATCATTTAAATTAATGTTATTTTTTGGGTCATCGGCAGGCTTTTGCGACCGCAAGGCAATTGCCTGCTCGAGGTCGGCCCGCGCATCGCCGTTGCGGCCGAGCTTGGTATAGGCCTCACCACGATTATGATAGGCATCGGCAAATTCCGTATTGAGTTCCAAGGCCTTGCTAAAATACTGAATGGCCTTTTCGAACTTTTCGGCATCTAATAGTTCTTTTCCGCGCCGATTAAAGGCCTCTGCATCATTCAATCGAATACTCCTTTTGTTTGCTGGTCATGATCAGGCTCATATATCCAGCATTAAGTTTACCATAATAAGAAATGCGGTTCCAGTATCAGATAATGCGACTATGATAAACCAATGCTTCAAGGCTGTTATCATTAAATCAGCCGTGTTTGATCTTCATCCCATTACCCTTTCATTCTTTCTTTTTCGCAGTGACGATAAAGACCGGATCGCTTACCGATGTTTGCAGATAATGGAGGTCGTCCACAGGTCTAGCCCGCATTTCTCACAAGCGATCTACTGCGATGCTGGAAAGTATTGCGTCTACTGCGTTGCGCTTGAAAAACATCCTCAACGTACTGAAAGTACGCCTGCGGGTGTTTTCCTTCCCGCGCCTTGTATCCACAACACTTTCCAGCATCTCGCTACGGCCTTTGTGAGAAATGCGGGCTAGGCCAATTACGAATAAAAAGGAGACAGTTGATGAAAAGCTGTCTCCTATTAAAATGGCTGTTTTTTCAGTAAATGAAAAATCAGCCACCGAAGTCGTAATCGTGGTGTACGCCTGCGTCTCTGTTTTTTAAGCCGATATCAGCTTTTACGGGAACCTCCTCTTCCAGCTTCCATGAAGTTTCACATTGGGTCTGCAGGAGATTGATCCTGTCGTCAAGTTCGGTCAAAAGGATATGAAGGCCTTCAATGTGTTCCGTTAATCTGAATTTGTCTATTGAGGGCATGCTATCCATTTTGCTGGTTACATGGGAAAGCCTGTTTCTCCATGAGGTGAGTTCATATTCTAAATTATTACAATATTCAGAAGTGTTCATTACCTGCCTCCATTAATTTATTATTACAAGTACAGAGGCGGCATCTTATGTCGCCAATAGGAATTATTCCTCTCTATATACACTACATTATGCATAATTCTCAGGCAGTCAAGGGAAGGTGGCTGGAGCACTATAGCATTTATTAGTCTCAGTTAAGGTTAATACCCCTGTCTTTCAGGCAGGCAGCTTTAGCTCGTATTTGTTATATTCGTGCTCGTGCGCGTAATCGTAATCGAATTTCCTTGTATTCATAATCAAACACGTAATGCTTCCTTTTCGATCACGATCACGATCACGATTACGAGCACGATACAAACGGGTCTATTTGACCCGTTTTCAGTCCTCTTCATTCAAAATATACCGTCTTTAGACGGAGGTTGTTGAGCCTAATTATTTGTTATTGTTTTAATATGACAAGAATACCTTGACAGCTTCCTTCACCCTCAAAGTATATTGAGATGAAAGAAGAAGTATTTGTCTGTAATTAATGGTGGCAATTCGATAGTATGCCAAGGATATGGAGTCAATGCTCGAATCCTTGTTCTATCCTGAAACAATTGCGGTTGTAGGCGCATCCAGGCAGCCAGGAAAGGTGGGGCATGATATACTGGCAAACCTTATGGTCGGCGGGTATGCAGGCACTCTCGTGCCGGTCAACCCTGATGCCAAGGAAATTCTCGGTCTGGCATGCTTTGAGAGCCCCGAAAAATACGACGGCACCCTGGATCTGAGCATCATTGCCCTGCCACAGCAATTTGTTCTTGAAGCAGCAAAGTCTTCCATCAAGGCCGGGGCCAAGGCCATAGTTGTGGTCACCTCCGGTTTCAAGGAGACCGATGCCCGAGGAGCTGAACTCGAACGCCAGATTGCTTCTCTCTGCACGGCAAGGGATGTACGCCTTTTAGGCCCGAATTGCTTGGGGTTGGTGAACACCGCCAATAAAATGAATGCATCGTTCGCCGGCGGTCTGCCGGAACAAGGCAACATATCGGTCATTTCTCAGTCCGGTGCATTGTGCACCGCCATATTGGACATTACTGCCGGCAGACATCTGGGTTTGGCTAAAATGGTAAGCATCGGCAACAAGGCGGATATCAACGAAGTGGACCTGTTGAAGGCCCTGGCCCATGATGAGCAGACCAGGGTCATTGTAGGATACCTCGAGGACATTTCAGTGGGTGAAGAGTTTATCAAAGCCGCCACGGAAGCAACCTTGCTCAAGCCCGTGGTAATTCTCAAGTCCGGCACTACCGCGGCAGGACTCAGGGCCGCGTCTTCCCATACCGGGGTATTGGCGGGCGCGGATATGGCTTATGGCGCTGCTTTCAAAAGATCCGGCGTTATTCGGGCAGATAGTTTTGGCTCCCTGTTCGACTATGCAACCGCCTTTGCAATGCAGCCCCTTCCCAAAGGTGACAGGGTGTTGATCATTACCAATGCCGGCGGACCTGGCACCCTTGCCGCTGATGGTGTGGAAAAAGCGGGCATGCAGGTCTCCCAGCTTTCAACAAATACGGCCACCGGCCTGCGCCATAAATTGCCCACCGCAGCCAGCCTGGGGAACCCGGTTGATGTACTCGGCGATGCAGATCCCGCCAGATATACGGATGCTTTACAGGCCGCCCAGGAAGATGAAAATGTCGATGCCATTATCGTTATTCTTACCCCGCAGGCCATGACAAAGCCTGCTGAGACTGCCAGGGCCATTGCCGGAAGTTTGCGGGGAGATAAACCGGTGCTTGCCTGTTTTATGGGAGGTAAAAACGTGCTGCCGGGCCGTGAAGAGCTGGTTGCTGCCGGATTGCCTGATTACGATGCACCCGAGCGGGCGGTGCAAGCCCTGAAGGCCATGGTGGATTATGCCTCCTGGCGGGATCGTCCTCCGAGAGTCGTCACCCGTTTCCGAGTAAACCGCCGTAGAGCTGAAAGGATAATCACCAGGAGCCTCAGGAGCGGCAAGATCCACCTCGGCGAGGTCAAATCAAAATCCATTCTTCAGGCTTATGGGTTCCAAGTGCCGGAAGGCTATCTCGCAGTTACCCAGGAAGAGGCAATTGAGGCTGCCGAGCGCCTTGGCTATCCAGTGGCCATGAAGATCGTTTCTCCCGATATCATCCATAAATCGGATCTGGGCGGCGTTCGTCTCGGTATTGCCGATGGCGAGGCGGTGCAGGATTATTTTGATCTGATGAAAATCAAGATCTCCAGGCATGCGCCGCAGGCAAGCATTGAAGGAGTGTATATCGAGAAAATGCTCAACCGGGGATTGGAGGTAATTATCGGCATGAATAGGGATCCTCAATTCGGCCCCATGCTCATGTTCGGTCTTGGCGGCATATTCGTGGAAATCATGAAGGACGTTTCCTTCCATCTCGCTCCGGTAACAGCGGATGAGGCAATCCAGATGCTGAAGGCCACCCGATCCTATGAAATCCTGCGGGGCAAACGGGGCCAGAAGGGAGTGGATCTTATTGCCATTGCCATAGGGCTGCAACGCATAAGTCAATTGGCCACCGATTTTCCCCAGATAATGGAGCTTGATATCAACCCTCTCATTGTGGGGGAAAAGGGCAGTGAACCTTTTGTGGCGGATGCCAGAATGACCTTGAAGAATATCGGGTAAATAAGAATGGCTGAGCATAATACTTTTACAGTAGATCCGAACTGGCAGCAGAAATATAGGGACATGATTGCCAGTCCGGAGCTTGCCAGTAAAAATATCAAGCCGGGACAGCGGGTTTTCATAGGTACGGGATGCGGAGAGCCGCAGGAACTAGTGCATGCATTAACTAAGCGCGCCGGGGAACTGGCGGACGTGGAAATCGTCCAGATGCTCACCAAGGGCGAAGCGCCCTACGCCAAAAAAGAGTTTGCCGACAGTTTTATAATCAACACATTTTTTATCGGTATCGCTATCCGCGGTTATATTCAGGAAGGGCTGGGTAATTACACGCCGCTGTTACTTTCCGACATTCCCGGGATATTCAGTTCCGGACAACTCCCGCTTGATGTGGCGCTCATTCAAGTAACAGAGCCGGATGCACGGGGCAAAGTGAGCCTAGGTGTGTCGGTTGATATCGTCAAGAGCGCGGTCGAGAATGCTTCCCTGGTTATTGCCCAGGTCAACCCCCAGATGCCGGTGACACTGGGCGACAGTTTTCTTGATATTTATGATTTGGACATTCTCGTTCCCATTGATGCGCCAATTATTGAACGGTTTTCGTCCAAGCCTACCAAGGAAACTTTGCGTATTGGCGAACATATCGCCTCCCTGGTTGAGGACGGCTCCACGGTGGAATTCGGGATTGGTCGCATACCCCATGCCCTGGTCGGATTTCTTACCAACAAGAAGGATCTGGGCATCCATACGGAACTCCTTACGGACAACATCATTGAATTGGTTGAGTCCGGGGCGGTGACCGGGGCCAGAAAGACCATGGACAAGCATAAAATTGTCGCCAGTTTCTGCATGGGCACCAAGAAATTGTATGACCTTATCAACAACAATCCCATGTTTTGTTTCCGGCCCACCGAGAATGTTAATGACCCGTTTATCATTTCGCGGCAGCACAAGATGGTGGCTATTAATATGGCCCTGGAAGTTGATCTTACCGGGCAGGTTTGTGCGGATTCTCTGGGAAGCAAGTTTTTTTCAGGGATCGGCGGCCAGGTGGATTTCAACCGGGGAGCGGCACGTTCAAAAGGCGGTAAGGCCATTATCGCCTTAGAATCCACGGCAAGGGGCGGCACTCTTTCACGGATTGTCACCCGCCTGAACCAGGGAGCGGGGGTTGTAACCACCCGGGGAGAAGCGCATTATGTGGTGACGGAATATGGTGTAGCCTATTTGCATGGTAAAAGCGTCCAGGAAAGGGCTCTGGCTTTAATCAGTATTTCCCATCCGAAATTCCGGGAACAGCTGCTGCGGGAAGCAATTGAGGCCAAGTATTTACGCAGCGATTTTGCCGGCGTGGAAGGGAAATTCGTCATCGCCTCAATGGAAATGAGAACCGCCATGGTTCTTAGAGACGGCAGTAAGGTCAATTTTCGCCCGGTGCACCCTACGGACGAAACGCGCATGCGGGATATCCTCTATGCTCTTTCCCAGGAAACGCTGTTTTACAGGTTCATGACCCGGCAACAGAAGTTCAGTCATAAACAGATCCAGGATTTTGTATATATCGACCACCGCAAGGACGTAGCAATTGTTGGAACCTTACCGGAGGCCCACGGTGAGGACATTATTGCCATGGGCAGGTATTATCTTGATGAGAAGACCAATCTAGCCGAAGTGGCTTTTGTCATCAGGGATGAATGGCAAAACCGCGGCCTCGGTAGATTCCTATTCAAACATCTGGTGACTATTGCCAAACGAAATGGAATTGCCGGTTTCACGGCAGAAGTGTTGCGGGACAACCGCAGGATGCAGGCTATTCTCAACCATTGCGGCTACAGGGTAAAAAGGAGGCGCGAGGAGGATGTTTACAGTTTTCAGATTCTTTTTTAGCGGATCCAGAGGACGTGATTGGTAATGAGGGGCCTCATTACCACAGATCTTGACGGCTGTCTGTTCAACCATGATGATTATTCTGTTGACGGTGCCCCAAGAACGCTTCTATACATAAAAGAAAGAGCTTTTCCATTTATAATGACCGCAAGAAAAACAAGGCCGGAGGTGGAAAGGCTGCAGCAGATACTCTCATTGGAAAAACCATTAAAACCTCCTGGTGTGGGTGATAGAGCCAATGATGCCCTTCTGCTGGCCGCAATGGATATTCCCACATTAATCCTACATCATGAAGGGAGTTATGAACAATTGGATGTAGCAAACCTGAAAAAAGTTCCATGGCCAGGCAGCCGAGGATGGGGAGGGAGTGCGCAGGAGGTTTTATATGGACTTGCGTAAAACTGCTCGGATTCTCTTGCGGGAAGGCATCGCCTCCGTGCTCCCTGATAGTCTTATAAAAAATAATGTGAAGCTAACGGATGATACGCTTTCCATTGGAGACACCCCATTTGCTTTAGAAAATGAACAGATGGTCCACGTATATGGCAGCGGCAAGGCGTCTTTTGAAATGGCCAAAGCCGTTCACGGAGTCCTGGGTGACAGGTTTGGTGGTGGGATTGTGGTGAGTAATTATATGCCGGACGAAGAAATATCGGATCTTAAAGTTCTTCAGGGCGGACATCCGGTGCTGAATGAAAATAGCGTTTCAGCTGCAGATATGATAGTTGAGGAAATGTCTTCTCTTGGTGAGAACGATTTTTTTCTCTATCTCCTGTCCGGCGGCTCATCCGCCTTGCTCGAAAGGCCCGCCGAATCGCTTTCCCTTGAGGAGATACAGGAGGTAAACCGGCTGCTCCTTGCCAACAATGTGACGATCAGCGAAGTAAATACGGTGCGCAAGCATCTTTCAGCCGTGAAGGGCGGGCAAATGGGCGCAGCCATAAAGTCCAGGGGCGTGGTTCTGGTGATATCGGACGTAATAGGCGACGATCTCCGCACCATCGGCTCAGGGCCGTTATATTGTGATCCAACCACTTTTGGTGATGCCAAAGAGATTATCTCATGCCATCGGTTGTGGGACAGAGTGCCGGCAAATGTGCGGGACTATATTGAATTAGGAGTTGCCGGCAAAGTTCCGGAAACCCCTAAAGAATCCAATCCTCTGCTTTCCCATTTTATACTGGGCAATAATATGCGGTCACTGAAAGCTATAGAAACCAAAGCTGAATCACTTGGATTATCTACCCATATCATGACTTCAAGTTTGGAGGGGGAAGCAAGAGAGGTTGGCAAGGTTCTGGTCGCCATTGCCAAAGAGATCATTTCAGGGCATGGTCCTTTCAATCCCCCGGTATGTCTTCTGTTTGGCGGTGAAACTACAGTGAAGGTTGACGGTGATGGCAAAGGCGGCCGTAATCAGGAACTCGCCTTGGCAGCATTAAAGTCTATCGGCGATAGTCCCGGTGTTTTACTTGCCAGTGTCGGCACAGATGGTATAGATGGCAATTCCGATGCCGCCGGTGCACTGGCGGACGCCTCAGGGCTTGAAAAGGCGCGGGCTAAAGCACTTGACAGCGACCAGTATCTGGCCAAAAATGATTCCTATAATTTTTTTCGTGCAATTGACGGTTTAATTTTTACCGGTCCCACCGGCACGAATGTAATGGATCTGACTATGATACTCGTGACCTGAAGGGAGGAAGACAATTGGGCGTGACGGCAGATTTTCCACTGCTTTGAGAGACTATGCGCGTAAGCAGATCGAGCAACTGCCAGAGGCCGATACTGTTGTCGGCATCCCTGCCTATTACAGCGATGATACCGCTCTTGCCTGATTAGGCCCGGATGCGCGCGGCTCTATCGGAATTTGTTCCCAAACTTGCACGCTGCGTTGATGAGGAAAACCGCAAGGTAGAAGAATGGAAATCAAGTATACAGGAGGCTTGTTAAGTGTTGCTTTGAAGGCTGCTTGCATGAGGCTGAAGTGTATGGGGACCCTGTTTTCGGTTTCCGGATGCCACTGGAGGTTCCCGGAGTGCCGAAAGAAATTCTCAATCCACGTCTGACCTGGTCAGACCCTGCAGACTATGACAACCAGAACCGCAGGCTTGCCCTTCTATTTTGCGAGAATTTAGTCCAGTACATGGACAATTGTCTGGAGCATGTCATTGGCGCAGGTCCAATTGTCGGCTGAACCTGTTCGCAAATAAAGGCGTTTTGCTATACACATCTCTCAGAGCTGTTCATGTTTGTGGGATTATACCAGCCGACGATATTCCCCTAATCATATACTCGTCGCTGTTGATGAAATTGGCAAAAATAATCAAGAAGGCAACAGCCGTAAGTCCCATGAGTCTTTTGTCCTGGTATAGATCAGCCAGACACTTCTTCTTTATTTCCAGATCCTCATGGACGAAATATCTGGTGAAAAGGCCATCCAAACCATGGGGGCCTTCCTCGCTGATGCACTCGAAACCGCCGCTATGGGAATACTCCATGGCTTCGAGCAAAATGGCACGTTGTTCTTCAGGTGGTGTCAGATGATAGGCGAAGAGGTGCATCATGATGGTCTGGGCTTCTCTGATGCTTGCCACGGCAAGGGAGTAAAATAGCTTTTGTGCCCCGGCCCCCAGAGGAACCTTCTCATCCCGCAGTATTGATAGAAAAACCGCATTTTTATAAAGCTGATAAAGCCGCATGGAGCCATTGATTTTTCGAGCAACGGGATGCGGTTTCTGCAAGGGCAGCCCACTATAGGAATTGGCAAATAGAATATCGAAAATAACTTGAAAGGAATGGGTGCGATCAGTAAAATCCTGCAGATCAATTCTGAGATCCAGCGTGTTATCCAAGCGGTCCGCCAATTTGACGGCTGCAAGTTCCGGCGTTGATCTCGCCCTGCTTAGCAGCTTGCCAAGATATTCCGTATATTTCTGGCCCATCGCTTTAGTGAGAAAGGCAATCCGTTCATTGAGGAACCAGTTTGCCTCTGCATCAATTTTTTCCAGAAACTCTCCATACTTCTTTTCAAGCCGGCGCCAGTTCTCCGGGCTATAACGGTCTGCGGTCATATCCTCATCTTTGTCGTGAAGCAGGGCCGTCAGTAGATCCAGGGTGCTGGGTTTCTCATGGGCTTTGGCAAGCAATGAGGCGGCCCGAATCGGATGAAGAATGGCAAGGGGGCCAAGACGGCGTTTCTGTTGGCCGTAGGCGTCGCCAAGATACTCCAAGGCTTCCATGAGAAAATTTTCTGAAGACTTATCCAGTGGATTTTCCACCAGGAGGTTCAGGATACCATGCCAGTTGATTGGTTCACCGGCGAGTTGATAGTTGAGAAAAGATGAAAGAGCCAGAAACTCCTGGGTGTTTATGAGCGGTTTCATGAAGGACAACCCTTTAATCAATTTTTGTTCGGCAAGATAAATGCTTAGATGGCATCAATGACTGTAATACAATCCGTTGCTTTTCTATCAGAGAATACCATTCAAGTCATTGAGCACAAGTTTTTTCCGCAGGAGGATCTTTAGATGATTATCGTTTGAATATGTAAAACGAGCGTTTGTTCTTTTCATGGTCTGTCACCGTCGTTTGTCGGAGCAAAGTGGAATTCCTGTTCAACTGGGGCCGCAAGGAGCCTCAATCAGAGTAGATAAAACAACAGAGGAATTCTGTATTCTAAAAAATCCAGAGACGTCCATGATACTTTTTGCCAAGGGAAAAACAAATTTTTTCTTGAACGACGTAGTTTGCTCCTTGACAAGGAGCCTATTGATTGGTGACACTTTGTCGAGAACAGTACGCCATTGCCAATCGATTCTTTAATATAAGCAAAAGCTGTCTTATAATTTATCAAGACGGCAAGCTAGGTTGATTTTTATTGGTAATTACTTTAATCTGATAGTTAAGGAACCAATATTCCATTACATAAAACGCATTAAATTTTAACATGCCAGAATAAATTCCTGTGAATTCATGGCAAGCTATTGAAAAGATTATGGTTAACACAATTTGTATTTTGATCTTGTTATTGGTTTTCTGCCCGGCAGCCAACGCCGGAGAGTATCTTGATTCCGCCCATGGCAACAGCAGTTTTGGGGTTGCCAGAACCGATTCGAAGCTTGCGACCTATTCAAGAGGCAACTGTTCACACTGCCATGAGCCTCATATGAGTATTGAAGGAGGAGAACCAGCCCCGGCGTCCGGCACTCCCTCAGCATATACGCTCTTTTCTCCCAACCATGTGAACCAGACCGACAATTTCTGTTTCAAGTGCCATACCGACACGAATTCCGTGCAGACTGGCGGGCTGATCAATCGCAGCTACAGCTACCGGGCCGGCGATTGGTCGGCCGATACGGTGAACGATATACAAGAGGCTTTCAGCCTCACCTCCTCCCATAGTTTGGATGACATCTCCACCTTCATTACCGGCAAGTGGGGGTATACGGCCAACTCTAATCCATGCGCTGCCTGCCATAACCCCCATGCAGTCCAGGGAGACCCGGCAAATGCTATGAGCGCGGCAAAAAGTAACATAACCCGCGGCTATCCGGTTTCAAGACCGAGCGCCCATGCCGCCCTCGATACCTGGGGATTGTGGGGTGATGATTACACCGGGCCAGGGGCTGGTAATGGTGAAAGAATGAATAACTACGCTGCATCGCAAACCTATCAAGCACCTTACCGTTTCGGTCCTACAACTACTAATTATGAGCCGGACGGCTCCACCACCACCTCTGACGGTTCCAACCTCACCGATTTTGTAACCTTTTGCACCGATTGCCATAATGCGACAGATACCATCGTATCAACGGCACTGGCCAGAAATGTGCGAAACTTTGACTGGTCTTTGGAAAAACATGGGCAAGGAGCAGCCAGCAATGATACCGGCACGGATTTTAAAGCGCCCTATCAGGAAACCAGTGCCGGGCAGTACGTCCTCTCCTGCACCGACTGCCATGAACCGCACGGCTCGCCCAACAGCATGCTCACCCGCAGGGCCGTCAATAGACTGAATGTCACCATCCCCGGTGGCCGCGGCAACTGGAAATCATTATGCGACACCTGCCATTTCGGAATCCCGGATAAGCATCATTTGATTAATCCCGGCGATTGCACCTGGCAATGCCACTGGCAGGTATGGGTTGACCCGCCCGGTGTCTTTAATACTGAGTACAGGGACTGCACCGTCTGCCATTACCACGGCAGCACCCAGATCTATAACGGCACAACCACTCTTTATGAGTCATACAATGGCGGGGAACATTTATTCTAGCCGGGTGTTTTTCCTTCCCGCGCCTTCTTTCCGCAACACCTCCAGCATCGCGTTGCGACCTTTATGAAAAACGCGGGCTAGACGTTCTTAGCTGAAACCAGTCTGGCGAAATGCTCGAAGGATCTGTCATAAGTACGCTCAGCGTCATCGGGAAAGCAACAGCCCGGAAGTTGCCGCATGTTGAGATGATATTTGAGACACTCGCAACATATGCCTTTCCTGGGGCATGGATCATAGCTGCAGTTGCAGGAGTCTAAATTTCTTTCCTTATTGCATTCCATGTACCTCTCCTTAATCGTTCAAGTTCATTAGTACTTTAGGATTTTCAGAATAATAATCCCCAGCTCATACAATAAGTATAAGGGCAAGCCCATGAGCAGCATGTTGACGATGTCCGGTGTGGGGGTGAGCAAGGCGGCCAGGATGGCGATGATCAGCACGGCGTAGCGGCGGCTTTTCTCAAACGTTTCTCTGGGGCAGATCCCTACTTTTGCGGTAAATATCATGAAGATGGGCAGTTCAAAGATAATTCCGAAAGCGAGAATGAACATGGAGACAAAGGTAACGAATTTCCCCACCGAGATAACGGGCTTGAGCTGATCCGACTGAAAGCCGAGAAGGAAATTCACCCCGTAGGGCAGGGTTATCAGGAAACAGAAAAAAGCCCCGGCATAAAACAGGAAGCAGGTGAAAATGATAAACCAGTTGCGGCTCATGGCGGACAGGGAAAACGGCTTGGCAAGGGCAAACCAAAAGCAATATGCTATCCAGGGCATGAGAGTAAATAGGGTGACAAAGAAGGCAAGCTTGGCATGGGCCAGAAAAGGCTCTGCCACCGTGAAAAAGGCGAGGTTCTGGTCAAGATGGCCCTGAAGTCTGGCGAGCAATATGGGAGAGAGAAAGTAATATCCGAGACAGCATAAGATCATGCTGAAACCCAGGGCGCGAATCGATTTCCTAATTTCGTTGACAAAGACGACTAAACGCTGATGGGATTCCAAGGGACCTGCTCGATTAGGTTAAAGAAGATTATCCCTGATGAACTCAATGCCGTTCCGGAATAAAGCCACGCCCTGTCCTTCATCCGGAAGATCTTCTCGGGTCCAGCGCGGATGGTTGGTGCGGTGGAGAAAAGCCTCGGGATGCGGCATCAGGCCGAAAAGACGACCGGTAGGATCGCAGATTGCTGCAATGGCATCCGGCGAGCCATTGGGGTTATATGGGTGTTCCATGGTCGGTTCAAGGCTTTGCGGGTGGGCGTACCTGAGGACTACCAAGTTATTATCCTGAATATTTTTTAGGGTGGCTTCGTCCTTGGTAACAAATTTACCTTCGCCGTGCCGCACCGGATAATAAAGATTTTGTAAGTTTCGGGTAAAGACACAGGGAGAATTTTCATTGACCAAGAGGTTTGTCCAGCGGTCTTCAAAGCGGCTGGAGTCGTTGTAAGTGAGGCTGACGATTCTGTTGTTGAAGTTTCCGGCAAAGCCCGGCAGAAGGCCCATTTTTACCATGAGCTGAAAGCCGTTGCACACCCCGATAACCAGTTTGCCATCGTTAATGAAGCGCAGCAGTTGGTCGTGGATTTTTTCTCCGGTTCCTTTAACCGTGGCATATTTAATGCGGTGGGCGCCGGCCTGACCGGCGCCAAGGTCATCGCCATCCAGAAAACCGCCGGGAAGATTAAGAAGGTGGTAGTCATCAAAAGAATACTCGCCGTGGAGCAGTTCACTCATGTGGACGATATCCACCTGCTCCGCACCACCGAGCTTGCAGGCGTGCGCCATTTCCATTTCACAATTTGTCCCGTATCCGGTGATAACTATTGCTTTTACTTTTTTCCCCATGTCTCATCCTTTTTGATTGCGGGAGATATATGGTTTTTTCAAGATATTATGACTGTTGGTGCCTGGGACCATAAATTTCCGTTTCAAGCCTGCTGAAGAATACCTCCATGAAAGCATGACGTTCAAGGGCAAGTTTTTTGCCCATGGGCGTCAGCATGCGGTCCTTGATTTTGCACATCTTGACTTTGAACTCCCGGTAGGCCGTGTCTTCAACGGAATACGGCCGGGTGCCGTCCACATTGCCGTTATGGTTATGCAGTTTGGCGCCCAACTGACCGGCAAACAAAAAAGCCCTGCCGATGCCGATGGCGCCGATACAAAAAATGATTTTTGCCTCCAGGCTGAGCGGGATATCAGTGGAGCGATACCGATGGGTGGCAATGCAATGCACGATCTCATCAATTTTATCTTGTGGGAAGGCCATGTCGCGTAAAATATCGTTGGCCATGGTGGCCCCTTTGTTTGCGTGACAGACCTTTCCTTTCTGTTTGGTTTCGTGCAACCTGCCGATATCATGGAGCAGGGCCGCAGCACTTAGCACATCAAGCTTGGCGTTCATGCCGCTCCCTATATAGAGGGCAACGCGGTGGACGCGGTCTGCGTGATCAGGCCCATGGCAGCCGCCATCACCGTCACAGTAACGGGCTGCGATTGCTCTCAGGCGTTCGGTGGTCTCCAGGCCAAGGGGACATGCCATTTCTTCATCGTGCATTAATGCATCGCTGATATGCGTGGCAGAAGCTGATAATTGCGAAGAACTATTCATCATAGAGTTCCTTTTTCAACCACTTGATGCCAAAGCGGAGAAGGGCGGTGTCGTCAGCGCCAATCTCCTCGGCCTCCCGGCTCGAAGGGGGCGTATTCCCTTTAAAATCAGGGCTCAGGACATATTGCCTGAATACATCAAGCCTATAAAGACCAAGCATAAATGCATCAAGCTGGTCTTTGTTGAAACTGCTCTGCTTCGCCTTTTCATGGTGCACAATTACCATGGTTTCATCGTTAATAGTGTTGTATTCCCGCAGACCCTGATCCAGGGTCCACTGCCCGGCAGTTTGGCAGGCTGCCTGGGAAAATCCTTTACAATGCGGTTCTGAGAGCAGCACGTGAAAATCATGGAATATGTTGTCCGGTGTTCTGAATGCTGCCCGGCCAATGGGATAAGCGCGGCAGGCGCCCGGCCGATCACCATAGACCAGACAACCGTCCTTTCGTACAAATGGGCAGGTGCCCTGTTCGTCATTGTTCATTCCCAGATATACCTTGGGAAAGGCTTCACCTTCTTCCTGCTCTATAACGCAATATGTATTCAAAAATTCGTCAGCGGAAAGGGCGAGATTTTTTGTTAATCGAAGCACATCATAGGGGGTGAGAGCAAGCTCCAACTGCCGGCAACAATCGGTAAAGCATTCCAGGCCGGCATGGCACCTGAAGTGAAAGGATTCGTCTGGATGTAATTCCCGAACCTGCTCGGGATGAATATCTTGAATCATAGCTCCCTCTATTTTTTCTGCCAGAGATAGAGGACCGGGCTGGCGATAAACACTGATGAATACGTACCCACCAAGATGCCGGCAAGAAGGGCGAAGGAAAAGTCATGGATCACGGTGCCGCCGAGAAAATAAAGAGCCGCCAACACTAATATGGTGGTGAGAGAAGTGACCACTGTCCGGCTGAGCACGTCATTGATACTCAGGTTGATGATCCGCCCGAAGTCGTGATCGCCTACTTTCTTGATGTGTTCGCGGATCCTGTCAAATACGACAACCGAGTCGTTGAGTGAGTACCCGGCAAGGGTCAAAAGAGCGGTGACGATCAGCAAGGTGATTTCGATATTGAATATCCAGCAGATGCCGAGGACGACAACGACATCGTGGAAGGTGGCAATGGCCGCGGCAACCCCGAAACGCAGGTCAAAACGTAGGGCAAGGTAGATAATGACGCCGAGCAGGGATATGGCAATGGCCTGCAGGGCCTTGTTGCGCAGGACCTCACTGACGGACGACCCTATCTCGGATTGGCTTTCGAGATCGAACTTCTTGTCG
>CALZHT010000028.1 GCA_945787445.1 uncultured Desulfobulbaceae bacterium | reverse complement strand
GATTGCGATGGTTGCCATGACACGGCCGGTGGTGCGGGCAGCAGCATTCCTTATGGTCACGGTCTGACCGCAGCTACGGTTGCCGGCGAGCATAACTATATTGGCAACTCACGAGGTGCTGTATGGCAGACCACTGCTGGCGGCAATGATGCGACGCAAACTAACCAGCCTGGTTCGTATAACGCCAACATCATCCTCTCGGATAGTGATTATAACTGTGCTGATTGTCATACGATAGGAACTACGCAGCAGCGGCTTTCCGAGCATGCCAGTTGTCTGCAATGCCATCTTTACAGTAATGTCTCGGATGAGATCACTGCCGGTATCGCTGGCACCACCACCTATTGTGAAACCTGCCATTATTCCGGCAACGAACCGGCCACCCCGGCTGATGATACTGATAACATGTACCAATATGACGGTCTGCGGCACCATACCACCACCAATGCCCAGGCTGGATACTGTACGTATTGCCATGCCGATCCGCGACCGGCAACGGTGGACTCCTATAATTCCGGTCCTGGTTATTCAGGCACAGCTGATGTGTCCGGTACTGCCACGACGGGTTTTGTGACTGATTACAGTATGTCAGCACCGGCATTAATTCCCAAACAGCTGGCCTGTCGTGAGTGCCATACCAACGATGGTGTTGGCCATGCCGATGCTGGTAATGACCTGCGGGTGTATGCTGATTCCTATAATCCGGTAAACCTCACCGGCATGACCGGCGCTGAGGTTACAGAGCTCGATGTTTCTGATAACGGTGCGGCAACAGTCCAACAGACTGAGTTGACCGGACACCGCATCTATAGCCAGGGCGGAGCCATCGATGTTTACAACTACGGCGCATGTCTGGCCTGTCACACAGTCGGCCGTTTCCACGCCAAACCGCCGACATATTCGCACACTAATGGCGGTGCTGTCAACGATGAGCCGTTTGACAAGTACCGCTTTGCGCCGGGCCGCGGCAAGTTCAACCTGTTCAGGAGTTCATTCCGCGAATTCCCGCAGGTGCATGATACCGATGGAGATGATAATGCAACCAGGTGGAGCGGCTTATTGAAGGATATTGACGACGGTAACGGTAGCCAATGCATTGAATGGGCGAATCCAGGTACTGTCTCGGGCGACCAGCTGCCACAGAGGCTGAATTCGACCGGTACTGCCTATACTGGAACGCCCAGCAGTTGTAATCCGGCGTCTTCCACCTATACCTTTACACCTACGGCGACTGACCTGCCGTGCAATAACAGTGTGAATGATGACGGCAATTGCAGCTCAACCACACCTTACTTCACGCCATAACCTCTCTCAATCGAGAATAGGATGAATCAAAGGGGCTGTTCCAAAAGGGATGGCCCCTTTTGTATTGTGCGCCCGGCAGGGCGCACCCACTTGGAGGTGAAAGTCCTCTACACACCCGACAGGGGGAAGTGTTAGCTGAACGGCAAGGTCACTATCGCGAGGTATTGGCTGAAGGAAGCTGTAAGCAAAGCGCTGGCCCGACGAACAGAAATCGCATATGAGGCGGTCATGCTGGATGAGAAGGCAATTATCTTTAAAGTCCGATACCTGTACGGAAAGCATGGACGTAAATGCGGCGGGCATAAGCATGAAGGTGGGTGCGCATTACCCGGGGAGGTCTCATGTTATGCCCTTGTGCTACCGTCGCCGTGAGGCGAAGGGATGTACTGGCGAGAGCACGGGACGGAGTTAACTTAATAAGTGTATGAGGGGCAGTTGCAGGACGATGGAAAATTTCGTTATAATTTAATGAAGTTAGCAAAAAGATTTATTATATCCATTTGTCAGTTCCCAATTTATGGAAAAGAATATGGATCTGGATAGATTACTAGCCTTTGTCACGTATTTTTTTCACCGCCATACGATTGCACTTATTGCATGCCTTAAGCCGAAAGAGACCTTTAGATTGCTTGCCTTATCGGTTGTCTTGGGAACAGTGATTTATTTTATTTTCTTATTAGGTGATTCGATGATTACCGGCAAGGACAATAAAAGTGAAATGATCCATCAGACCCGGGAAAAACTAGATTAATCCCCCAGCCGCCTTGCCGTTCAATCCAGCGATTTTCTTATTTTCATCGAAGGGTGAGGCGAAAAGAGTTGTCAGTTGTCAGGATTTAGTAATGATAACGCAATTGGGCAATTAACAGTGCATCTGCTGCAACCTTGTAAACAATTCTGTGTTCGTCGTTAATGCGTCGTGACCAGTAACCGGAAAGCCCATGCCTGAGAGGTTCGGGTTTGCCAATCCCTTTAAAAGGGGAGCGGCGAATTTCATTTATGAGTTTATTGATCCTTCTGAGCATTTTTTTATCTGTTTGCTGCCAATAGAGATAATCCTCCCATGCATTGGCTGAAAAAACTATCTTCATTCAGCCAGCTCCCGTTCCTTACCGCCTCCTTGTTCAAGCTCAGCTATAGACTCGAGTAATCTTTTGGCACTTTTTGGACTGCGCAGTAAATAAGCTGTTTCCTCAAGAGATTTATAGTCTTCCAGGGAGATCATAACCACAGCGTTTTCACGTTTCCGTGTAATAATGACCGGTTCATGATCATCACAGACCTTTTTTATGGTCGCAGCCAGTTTTTCCCTGGCAGCGCTGTAAGTCAATGTTTTCATAATGTTTCCCCCAAGTATTATCGTACAATATATTGTACGACTTGTTTGAGGCTAAGTCCAGAGTATTTTTTTAAAGTGAGTGCAGCATATTTGGGGTTAGGATTGACAATTGGGTGTTTTGGGAAAAGAGGGTTGATGCTGTTGGAGTAAAGTACTTCCTGGGGGTATTATCAAACGAAACGGCCAGTGTATTCTGAATCAATTTACAGCTTTTTGGAACGCAATCCTGTTGTTGCGATGCTTGGCCCGCGACAATGCGGTAAGACAATCTTAGCGCAGGTGGTGTCCTTACAGCGTGCATTAGAAGAATATTAAAAACTTCAATTCTTTATTTGCACCAGTTGGTTACATTGAGTCCAGGTACTCTCTGAAAGTGTTTCACATTGTTAGTGACCAGGACAAGATTATGAGTGAGGGCAGTTGCGGCAATTATTAAATCAAAGTCGTCCAGCCTATTGCCTTCCATTTCAAGTTTTGCCTTGAGCATACCGACTATTTCCACAACCTCCGGACCAGGGGGTACCAAATCAAAAGAACTTTCGAGGGCCTTTATTTTTGCCAGATTCCCGGTAACTTGTTGGGATTTATATGCTCCATAATAAAGCTCCATCAGCGTAATTACGCTGATTTTCAGCGGATCGTGCAAATGAACGCGCAATTTTTTCTGAACAGCCTTGGCGCCTTTCAGACTGTATATAATGGTTTCGGTATCAAGGAGATACATCAGAAACCTTCCGAGAGTTTTTCAGAATTTCTTCGCGCGCTTTTTATCTGCTTGACGATATCGGCAGGGGACCGTTCATCTTCCCATGAACCGGCAAGATTAAGCAAAACCTGGGCTGGAGTTTTAGCTGATAGGATGCTCTTTTTATGGGCCAGATAGCTCTTCACCAAAAAGAGGACTTCCTGGCTGATTGATCTGTTTTCTGCCGCCGCAAGTTCTTTGAGCTGGGAGTAAAGGCTATCGTCAATACCTTTGATTTGTAAATTTGCCATGATGTATCCTCCTTAGAGTTTCATGAAATAGTAATCTTTTTGCATGAAAATATCAAGGTGAAAGGATTAGGCATGAGTTGGTTTGAATACCATTTTTTATTGTATTTATCTTGACGCGAAACTTTCATAAACAATAGAATTTCGTAATCGATTCATGAGGAAAAAAAATTATCAAAATTATATGAAGGGGGATGCACATGAAAAGACTCTGTTTTTTACTTCTAGTTATGCTGTTTGTGTCGCATGAGGCCCTGGCCGGTGTGCCTGGTTTCATGAAAAAGAACATGGGCACCATATCCGGTACGGTTCTGACTGATGAAGGCAAGCCTCTGCCGGGCGGGATCGTCTCGTTTTTTAACAGTGAGGGAGGCCCACCGCCTATGTGGGGCGGCATCCAGCGCGTGCCGGAATTTGTCGGCCGGGTGGATACCGAGGGCAAATTTTCCGTAAAACTCGTGCCCGGCAAATATTATATGGGGGCGCTTATCATTACGGATCCGCAACGCGGACCCGGGCCGCCAAAACCGGGCGAGAGTTTCTTTTTTGCCGCCAATGACAAGGGCGGTCTTTGGGTACTGGAAGTTGCACCTAGATCCACAAAGGATGTCGGCACCATCACTACTGCGAAGTCAGATGCCTTTCCGGCGAGCAAGGATTACTTCACGGTTGAGGGGATTGTACAGGATGACCAGGGAAAACCTTTTCCCCAAACGATTATCATGGTGAAGGCAAAGCCCAATGATTTCCGTCCCATTATGGTATCCGAACGGACAGGAAAAGACGGCCGCTTCAAATTGCAGTTGCCGCCCGGCACCTATTACCTCATGTCCAGACAAGTTGCAGATAAGATGCCGGTTGGCAGGCCGCTGCCGGGCAACTATGTGGGGACCTATGGTAAGGAGGTGCCCAAGGAAGAAGTTCCGGACGACAGATTCGGCCCGCCGCCGGGCATTGAACTACCTAAAGGAGCCGGCTTGGAAGGAAAGGCAGGTCCGCCGGCCGGAGTTGGAGTGCCGGGCGGGGTCGGCAAACTTGGCGGTGTTACCGCGCTTCCGGTAACCGGTAAAAAAGGAGACACCATAAAGGATGTTACCATAAAGATGGCGAAGATACCCGATCCAGGTAAACTCCGTGAGCAATTAAAGGCTGCATCCAAGGACGCTGAGGAAAAGAAATAAAGTAATTCTATTGACCTTGTTTTTTGAAAAAGGGCACTGGCTTTAGGGTCAGTGCCCTTTTCTGTTATGGACTATTGAGTATTATAGCTTTAGCGAAGACAGTACTGTGATGTAAAAAAAAGATCTTGCTATGACCAGTTTGCACCCTAATGAAACCTTCTCTGCAAAGTAGCAATTATTTTAGGCGTCTACACCCTGCAGACTTGGTTTTATGCCTTTGACTTCGCCTCTTTTCATCCTTATTATTTAGTCAGTATAGAGAGCATTTAATCCAACGGGAATCAGCAACAGCCTGATAAGCCGTTGTGTGAGAGATATTTTTGTAAGAAAGAAGTTCATAAAAGCAAATTTGCGATGAGGAGGTGATTTTAATGACGGAAATTAGACATCCTGGCAAAACAGTCAAACTTGATGATCAGGGTTTTCTGATGAATCTTGAAGACTGGGACGAAGAGGTTGCCCAAGATCTGGCATTCAATGAAGGGATTGAGGACCTTTCGGATGAAAAACTGGAGATCGTAAAGTTCATGCGGGAATACTACAGGAAATTCAATGCATTCCCTATTTTGGATTATGTCTGTAAGCATACCCACCAAGCTAAAGGCTGTGTGAATGAAGAATTCATTAATCCGGAAAAGGCATGGAAGATTGCCGGTCTCCCCAAGCTAGAAGGCATTCATTTCGTCAGTGTTGACGGCAAACGATATATGCTGGAAGAATGCTGCTGAACAGTTTAAAAGAGATTGTCCTCAACTAATGGTGCTTTTGGCTCACTTTGCAGGTAAGAGCGCCTTTATATTAAAAAGCAGTTGTGCGAGCTCTGCTGATTCACATCAGTGGAGTTTTTTTGTATTCAAATCATATAAATAATGAAATCACCACCGAGAACACAGAGAGCACAGAGGTAACTATTTGAAAAAAAATAAGGTTTTGCTCTGTGCTCTCTGGGACTTCTGTGGTAGAAAAAAAGATTTTTTCGAATCCGTCAAGCAATGCTCTCGAATATATCGGCCGAGAATTTCAGCCCCTTATCTCCTTTAAGGCCGCTATGATTTCATCCGGATCCAGCCTTTTTGTATAATCTGCATCAACAAAAGCATGTCTGATCACATGGTCTGTGCCGATAACATAGGTTGCCGGCAGCGGCAATTCGTAGCTCTTGTCTCCGTTCGATGCTTCAAGGTCAACGCCGAACCGGTCATAAAGTGTTTTGAGGTCTTCCTCCAGGGTATAGACCAGGCCGAATTTTCGCGCCACCTTGTTGCCTTCATCACTTAGCACCTCAAAGGTTAGATCCAGTTTTTCGGCTGTGGACAAGGAATTGTCGGGAAGTTGGGGTGATATTGCCACCAGTTGGCCTGCCAAGGCTTGAATTTCAGGAAGCCTGAGCTGCAATGCCCGCAGCTTTAAATTGCAGTAAGGTCACCAGACTCCCCGATAGAAGCTCAATACTATTGGTCCTGCTCTAAGGAGAGCAGAAGAGGAAACCATATTGCCTGAAACATTGGGCAGGGTAAAGTCCGGTGCCTTGTCGCCCCTCTTCAGGCTGCGTTCAACAATGCCGGTTTTTGCCAACCGTTCTATGGCATCGGCCATGGTTTTCAGGGTTTCAGCCGGTGCTTGCCCGCTAAACTGCTCTTTCAGTCTGGTTAATTCTTCTGTGAGACTCATGGCTTTCCTCCTTTGGCGCTCTCCAATGACAGCGTGCCGGAACAGGTTGGGATCATTTCATTATTGATTCTTGACAAGACACTAAGCTGATTAGATTGTATTGAGAGAAAAACCCCAGGTAAACCATAAAAGGTGATGGCGTCGCAAAAAGCACCCAAAGGGCATAAACCCAATCTCCCGCGTTGTAGCGGGTTTTCGGAATGCTTAACCATACCGTATGTATGTCTCCGCTTCCTCGACACCGTCACGCCTTGCACCCCAAGGGCACTTCCGTTGGGCGTATATCGAACTTTTGTGCTTAGCCATCCCAATACTTGTTGGAAGTACATGAAAGGTAGTAACCGTGCACTGTTTAATAGAACAAAGTATCTTTTTATTCTGACATTTCCTTGACAACGGCTGCCAAGCTGAATTCAAATGAAGTAACACTTTCTTCCAACTGCAAATTCCCTTTATAGAATACCTGCTTTTCATAAGGGCTGTATCCATGGAAAGTATTAGGCTCAACATTAAGAAAAGACTTGATGCCGCGGTGGCTGAACATAAGAAGGTGTTTGACGTTTGTCCTGATCAGGCGGAAGTGTACAATTCTCTCGGCAATACATTAATCAAAGAGGGAGAATATGCCTTGGCGGCAGCCTCGTTCAAAAGGGCCATCATAATTAATCCCAATTATGCCTCAGCGTACGATAACCTGGGTATGGTCATGAACATTCAAGGTGAACGGTTTGAGGCAATTTCGGCCTATCAAAAGGCAGTGCAATTGAATCCCCAAAGTGGTTCTGCGAAACATATGCTGGCAGCCATATCCGGAGAAATAACGGAAAGGGCGCCGGTGGAATATATAAAGAGCCTTTTCGACCAGTATGCTGCCAGGTTTGATGAACATCTCACGGGAACGCTTCAATACAGCGCACCACACAAGCTTTTTCACATTTTGCATCAAATAACCAGAGGCGGAATGTATTTCCACAACGCTGTTGATCTGGGATGCGGTACAGGGTTGTCCGGTGAATCATTCCGGGAAGTTACCGCCAGATTAACCGGGGTGGATTTGTCCGAGAAAATGCTCGCAGAGGCGGACAAGAAGAAGGTCTACGATGATCTTAAAGAAGAGGATCTTGTTGTTTTTCTCGAATCATGCCAACAGAAATTTGATCTCTTTCTTGCGGCTGATGTCTTTGTGTATTTTGGGGACCTGAATCGTATCTTTCAGGCAGTACAAAGTTGTGCGGCCAAGAGCGCGTTTTTTATTTTTTCGGTTGAGAGCTGTAAGGGTAGAATGTATGCCTTGAATCCCACCGGTAGATATAGTCACAGCCGTGCGTATCTTTTCGATCTTACAACAAAATATGGTTTTTCAGTTGAGGCGGTCTGTTCTTTTGAAATTCGGAAGGAGATAGGGCAATGGATAATGGGAGATCATTTTATTTTGTTATACCGGCATTAATTCGTCCGAGTTCAATGGGTAAGCCCTATATTCTGATAAATAACTTTACGTTGTCAATTGTTTGTCGTATTCGAATAACGAATAACGAATAACGAATAACGAATAACGAGTGACAAATGACGAACTGTAGAAGTGGTGTTAAAGAAATTTCGATATCACCCTATGAAGAGGTACAAACTTAATTCCTCACTTACCCCCAGGAGGGTAACAACTTTATTCTGCGGTTGAAGCGGAAATATATTGTTAGAAGGCTGAAACGTTAATCAGCAGCATCCTTTGCCTGGATGGCAATCCGTCGTATCTTTGGGCGAATGTGACATTGGAAAAGGCGTAGCAGTATCGCACGATGTACAGCCGCAGGCCTCTTCTCCTTGGCTGACAGATCCCGTGCCGCTTTTTTTCCTGAAGTAGTAGAGGATATCCCTGCTGAGAGGTTTAATGGAAAGGGCAAGAAGGAGAAGAGTTCCGACCAACTGTACAGGATAGGGAATTACTTCAGCTGCCTGACCGATAACCGCCTGCGGGGAAATGCCAAAGCCACTATAGATAACATCCACTGCCAGACCGCACATGACGGCGAATATTGACAGAGTGATGAGGTACCTGGCCGTTGCTCTTTTGCCCAGCAATCCGGTGATTACGGAAAGGGAAGCCATGTTGGTAGCAGGTCCCACCAACAGGAAGACAAGCGCTGCGCCGGGGCTCACTCCTTTGAGGATGAGGGCGGCGGCAATGGGAGTGGAGGCTGTAGCGCAGATATATAAAGGGATACCCACTGCCAGCATAATGAGCATGGAGCTCAAGCCGCCACCGAGATAGCTGCTCATGATATCTTGCGGCACCAGTGCGGTGATTATACCGCCTAGAAGAAGGCCGATGAAAAACCAGCCTGCCAGATCACCCCAGAGTTCACCTCTGGCGTAGTTGATCCCGGACCGCAGCTTTTCAAAAAAGGTGTGGTGGCGGGAGTGGTCGTCGGGATGGCAGTCAAGACCATCGCAACAATTGTCAATGGTACAACTGAGATCCGGCGCCAAGGTGGATTCCTGTGAAGGACGGTTGCTGAGGTTTTCCATGATGCCGGCGGCAAAGGCGGTAATAAATGCCGCAACAGGCCGTGCCACCGTCATGATAGGGTCGAGCAGGGCATAGGTAATACTGATGGAATCCACCCCGGATTCCGGGGTTGAAATCAGAAAGGCGGTGGTGGCGCCGTTGTTGGCCCCTTGTTTTTTTAATGACGCGGCAGCCGGCAGCACGCCGCAGGAACATAAAGGGATCGGGATGCCGAGCAGAGCAGCCTTGAAAACCGAGGTAAATCGACCCTTTCCCAAATGAGAGGCCACATAAGAGGGAGAAAGAAAGACTTTGAGAAGTCCGCCAATGAGCAGGCCGAAAATGATATATATGGCGGAATCGAGCAGCAGATGCCATGATTCAAGTAGTATATTTACGATGAATGTCATTGTGTAGTATCCATAAAATTAAAAAGTGTTATTCGCGAATATGTTCCAGTGCCACGCGGATGAGTTCATTGACGTGGTCGTCATTGAGGCGATAGTAAAGAACTGCTCCCTCTCTCCGGTTGGTGACCAGCCGCATGGTGCGCAACAACCTCAATTGATGGCTTACCGCTGATTCCGAAATGGATAGGAGTGCGGCAAGGTCGCATACACACATTTCGTTTTGAATAAGAGCCAACAATATTTTCATCCGTGATCCATCAGCAAAGGCCTTGAAAAGGTAGGCAAGTTCTTCAACCTCGGATGTTGCCAGCGCGTTTTTCCTTGCCTCTGCA
Source organism: uncultured Desulfobulbaceae bacterium (assembly GCA_945787445.1). GTDB lineage: Bacteria > Desulfobacterota > Desulfobulbia > Desulfobulbales > CALZHT01 > CALZHT01. The sequence continues at coordinate 47,334 of CALZHT010000028.1, read as the reverse complement.
ACCAGCTCTTCATGAATAATGCGGCATTGGCATGAATCGATTTTTATTTCTTCCATAAAACATTATCTTTTTATCATTTGAGCAACTGCTCATATACTAAGAGGTTTTTGTGGTCCTGTCAACTGAAAGATAGGGGCCTTTGCTCCGAAGGGAAAGAAGATATAGTAAAGGTACAAAAAAGTCATTCCATGGTTTCATTACCCTTGATTTTTACGAACCTTTCATCAGAAAATCGAAGGAAAGAAAGGGCAATACTACATACTCGATCGAATGATTTTCCATTATCCTTTTTAAGGTTTCCAAGTAATGGCGCCTGGAATGCAGAAATCGAGCGCGCACCATATGGAGTTCGGCACGCAAATTATGCCCGGCAGCGGTGTCCTGTTTAGGCTCTGGGCTCCTGATGCCGGAAAAGTGGATCTCTGCTTGGAAGACCTCAATGGTTCTCAGCAGTTTTTTGCCATGGAGAAAAGGGATAATGGCTGGTTCGATTGCTTGAATCTGCAGACCGTCCCCGGCAATTTATACCGCTTTCGCGTAAACGGGGGACTATTGGTGCCCGACCCTGCTTCTCGCTGTCAAGACGATGATGTCCATGGTCCAAGCGTGGTGGTTGATCCGGAGTCGTTCGACTGGCAGGATGATGGCTGGACCGGCCGGCCTTGGCATGAAGCGGTAATCTATGAATTACATGTCGGCTGTTTTTCACCGGAAGGAAGTTTTTCCGGTATTATCGAGCGCCTCGATTATCTGGCCGATCTTGGTGTTACTGCCATCGAACTCATGCCAATCGCCGATTTTCCCGGCCGGAGAAACTGGGGGTATGATGGAGTCCTTCTTTTTGCTCCTGACCGAGTATACGGCCAGCCGGATGATTTGAAAAATTTGGTGCAGGCCGCCCATGCCCGAGGATTGATGGTGTTCCTCGATGTTGTTTATAACCATTTCGGGCCGGAGGGCAACTACCTCCATGTCTATGGACGCAACGCCTTTTTTACCGAGCGTCATCATACGCCTTGGGGCGCGGCAATCAATTTTGACGGCCCGCAAAGCCGGACTGTAAGGGATTTTTATATCCATAACGCCCTCTATTGGCTAGAGGAGTATCATCTCGATGGTCTGCGGTTTGATGCTGTCCATGTGATCAAGGATGATTCAAGACCCGATATTCTGGAAGATATTGCCCAGGCTATGCAAAACGGGCCTGGAAAAGAGCGGCAGGTGCACCTTGTTCTCGAGAATGATAACAACGAGCCCCGATATTTAGGTCGGTCAGTTAATGGATCACCCAAATATTATGCGGCCCAGTGGAATGATGACCTGCATCATGCCTGCCATGTCATGCTGACCAATGAAAGGGATGGATATTATATGGATTATGCTGATGCCCCGCTGCATCACCTTGGCCGATGTTTGACTGAGGGATTCGCCTATCAGGGAGAACCATCTTTATACCGTCATGGAGCTTGCCGTGGAGGCGCAAGCAAACATCTGCCACCGACAGCTTTTGTCTCCTTTCTGCAGAACCATGATCAGGTGGGAAACCGCGCCATGGGTGAGCGATTGATAAAGCTCACCGCTGATCCCATACTGAAGCTTGCTGTTGCATTGTTTCTTCTGGCACCGTCGCCGCCACTCCTTTTTATGGGTGAAGAATATGGGGCCGAGACTCCCTTTCTTTTCTTCTGCGATTTTGGCCCGGACCTGGCCGACAAGGTTGCCAATGGCCGCAGGCGGGAACTTGCCCGTTTCCCCCGGTTCCGTGATGTTGAACAGCGCCGGAACATTTCAGATCCGGGTGATCCGCAATCGTTCAGTCGATCCTGTCTCCAATGGCCGGCAGTGGAAGAACCTGGAAATGAATGGCAGCACTTCTATAAAGGACTTTTGGAATTGCGTCACACGAAGATTGTACCGAGACTGGCCGGATTGACCGGCGCGAATGGTCATTATCGACTCCTGGGACGCAAAGCGTTGCAGGTGCAATGGCTGCTTGGTGATGGCGCGGAATTGTCGGTACTGGTACAGTTCGGTGGAGAGCCGTTAAACAATATCCGCAGGCCGCATAGGGCTATTCTCTATGCCGACCCTGCAGAGGACAAAACGGTCTGGCAGGACGATACGCTGCCGCCCCGATCAATTATTTGGTATCTCAATGATTAAAAATGAAATGAACGGTGGATAGGGATACGCTGGAACAATGTGCTGCGAGGTATTGAATATTTGCAGGCGTTTACGTGCTCTACTATGTAAATTCGATAATTTAATAAAATACTGTTATTAATGATCAAGAAATTATACAAATGAGTATGGAAGATCCGAAAGTTGAAGCCTGGGAAAAGGCCTATTTAGATCAAAGCCACGATGCGGCGCTGGGAAGGTTGTACAGGGGAATCGTTCACAATCTTAATGGCGAAATCCAGGCCATGTCCATGAATGCTGAATTGCTTGGCCTGATGATTGAGAAAGCCAGGGAGGATTTGCAGAGCCTCTCGCAAGAGGATCTTCACTCTGATGACGCTGCCAGGAAATTAAGAAAGCTGCACGACCTCATTGCCAGCAGATCCGGGATAATCGATAAAATCCGGCTCATTATCAGAAATATCCAGAAGATGATGCGCCGTACAACTACCCTTGAAAATTTCAGGGAATCTCTTTTCCTGCCTGAGTATTCAATCAATAACGTTGTTCTGTCAGAAAAGGATTTTCTCTGCGCCGACCCCTTTTTCAAACACAAGGTAAAAAAGGATATGAATCATGCGGAGGGTCTTCCCACCCTGCGCAATTTCCTTGTTGAGATTCATCAGATCATCGCCATTCTCCTGCAGAATGCTCTTGAGGCCATGCGAGAAACAAGCGAACCTCCAATGCTGCTGGTCCAAACCGGCCAGTCAGAGGGGTTTCAGAGTATTGTTGTGCAGGATTCCGGAAGTGGGATAGATCCCGCGCATATGGATCGAATTTTTGAGCCTTTTTTTACCACTAAGACGAATCATGCCGGTTTGGGACTCCATCTTGCCAGAAAAATAGCGGCCCTCTTCGACGCCGAGATTGCCTGTCAGAGCAACCCGGGATGCACACGCTTTACCCTTACAATTCCCACTGAAAAGGTCGTTTAGTAGTGGTGAAGCCGAAGAAGAGCAAAGAATCTGCCGATAAAGGTCCCGGCACGCTCCATGTTGTGGCAACACCTATCGGCAACCTGGAAGACATAACATTACGGGCGCTGAGGATACTTGACCAGGTTGATCTGATCGCTTCGGAAGATACACGCCATACCAAGAAGCTTTTATCCCGATATGATATCCGCACCCCCTTGCTCAGTTATTATAAGGGCAAAGAGGTTGAACGAGCAGAGACAATCCTGGAATTGCTTGACCAGGGAGATGATGTTGCCCTGGTCTCGGATGCCGGAACACCGGGAATCTCGGACCCGGGAGCCATTCTGGTCAAAATGGCAAGAGCCAATGGATTCCGGGTGGTTCCGGTCCCGGGGCCGTCCGCGCTGGCGGCCGCCCTCAGCATTTCCGGCCTTACCGAAGCAGCATACCATTTTGCCGGTTTTTTACCTGCAAAGCAGAACCAGCGCAAGAAATATCTTGAAGCCCTGGTATTTTATCCGGCTGCCATCATTTTTTACGAATCGCCCCACCGGATCCTTAAAACCCTTGCGGATTGCCGCAAAATCCTGGGCGACCGGCAAGCTCTGATTGCGCGTGAACTCACCAAAATACATGAAGAAGTTCTCCACGGTCCGCTTTCAGAGGTGCATGGGGTCCTGGCAGCAAGGCCTTCCATCAAAGGTGAATTTGTCGTGATTCTGGCAGGCGCTGAAAATGAGGGTAAACCTGAGGGTAAAGATCTTCCCCAGCTTCTTGTATGGTATAAAAATCAGGCCGGGCTCTCTTTAAGCGAAGCAGTTAAACGTATTGCCGCCGACCTGGGGCTCAACCGCTCCGAAGTTTATAAGGAAGCTCTCAAGGTGTGGGAAGAACTGGAACCTGGATGATCAGAACCTGCATTATGTTCTTTAATGTCACCCGGCATCGCGTATCATGGATTCCACTTGGTTTTCCAAAAGGTCGTCCATTCGCTGTAAATAGGTTTCTTCCGGAAGCTGCAAATAGGAAGCAATCCCGACCCGCAGGTCAAGGGCCTGGAGTTCTTTTGTCAGAGCAGGATCGCCGGCCAGCTGTTCCGCCTCATTGTAACGTTCAAGTTTTATGAAACATTTAATCTGGGTGATTTTTGTTTCCGTGGAGTGCGCTGCAACCGGATCAATGAGTGAGAGCGCTTCCCGGGCACGGCCGTTGGCGAGATATATTTTGCTGGCGTGATTTCGCATCCCGGGTTCTTCCGGCAGTACCCCGGCCATTTCCCAGGCCTTGTCAAAGAAGCCGAGTTTCAGGTAAAAGTTTACCAAAGTGAGATAGTCGGTCATGTCCTGGGTGACGCCGCGCATGGATGTGTCTCGGAGGACCATATAGTAGAGTTTTTCATTGTTTTCCCGTAGAGATTGCAGGTCTGTAAACCTGTATTTGTTGGGCGGCAGCCTACTTCTGATATCTTCCATATTTTCCATGGTGACCGGTTCCATGACCAGATGAAGCACAACCTGGAAAGTAGCAGTCCTGCCGGCAAGCTCCTGGTTGCCATAGTCATCCGGGAAGGTCACATCAAACTGGGTCCAGCGTCCTGCTTTCAGCCCTGTAATTCCCTTTTCAAAATCCGGCAGCAGGGTTCCATCACCAAGAACTCCTTCCTGATAATATGTTTCGGTTGCAGGGATGACTTTGCCGCTGATCATGCCCTTGCAGTCAAAAATGACCTTGCAGCCATGCTCTGCTACGGACCTGCGTTTCACCTTATATCCTGTAAATGGCCCTGCCAGAAAATTTTGTACTTCAGCCTCTGCAGAAAAGTCCCTTTTGAGCCTTGCCAGACATTCATGGGCTCCTTCGTATTCTTCAAGTTCCATATATATCCTGGCAAGGTGCATGCCTGCCTCTGACCGGATGCGGAGTTCTTCATGGTTTGTGGTTATGAAGCCCGCTTTCTCAAAGATATTGATATGTTCATCTTCTGCATAGTCTCTGCGGTTCAGCCGCCAGTGAAGACTCATCTGCCGGATTTGTGCCGCTGACATGGTATCTGTTTCAAAATCACGGCATATGCTGAGATACGATGGTTTGGTTATGGACAACGGCGTAATATGGTTGGAGTTTAGGTCATCATTAATGGGAGTGCCGAAGAAAATATGCAATTGCTGCGATATGGAGTTTCCTTCAACGGCAACGTTGTTTTGCTTTACGAAATCCAGGGTTTTTCCTGCCTGTTCAAGAGTTTCACCCGGCAGGCCGAACATGGTGAAAAGCTCCACCTCGATCCCGGCATCCTGGGTCATACGGATTGCTTTTGCAAGCCTTTCAAGGTCCAAACCCTTGTTGATATTTTTGAGAACGGGCTGGTTGGCTGATTCGAGGCCGAATGCTAGGGTCCTTGCTCCGGCGCGTTTCATAAGATCAAGGAGTTCCGGGTCCACCAGGTTGTATCTGGTCTGGCACCAGAACTCAATGCCGGGTACAATTTTGATCATGGCCTCAAGCAATGAAACCAACCGTTTCCTTGAATAGGCGAAGTTGGGGTCGGCAAACCAGAAATCTGTGATCCCTTTATTCTTGAGGTGCTCCATCTCGGCAATCATCCGGTCAATGGAATGGAAGCGGATTTTTTTGCCGCTCGCCCTGGTTGTATAGCAGAAGGTGCACGGTGAAGTACAGCCCCGGGAAGAAAGGAGAATGACCCTGGTTTTTCCAGAAAGGTCCACAAGGTCTTCAAGATAGGGAGAGGGGAGGTCGTCCAGATCTTCCACCCCTAGGCATGGAGCAGTTTCAATGATTTTACTGTTATTCCGATAGCAGATGCCCTTCACCTCCTTAAAGCTTCCATCGGATTCCAAGGATTTGGCCAGAGCGAGCATCACAGGTTCGCCATTGCCCCGGCAAAGGATATCCGCTTCGGAAAGATCGAGCAGAGCCTGGCCCGGCATAAAAGTTATCTGGGGGCCGCCCAGGACAATGGTAAGATCCGGATCGATCTTTTTGGCAAACCGTGCCCAGGACCGCATCCTGTTGATATTCTCATCATAAACCGTGAAGCCCAGCGCTTTCGGACGCAGGGAAGTGATGGTTTTTTTCAGGAGTTGCGGAGAAAGTGGCGCGCTTTTGTAGTCTCCGAGAATGGTGCCGTCGTATCCATGTTTTTTGAGATACGCTAAAATATAGGCCAGTGATATGGGGACAGCGTCAGGAGAATCCGGAGGAGCCCATTCATTTATATGGATAAAAAGGAAGCTGGCAGTCATGCGGTGGTTCCATATTTTTGTCTAATTCAGATACAAAATTTGGTGGCTGCGCCGTTGATTAACTCATTATTGTTTTGCTAGCAACTCCAAAATAGCAACAAACCAAGAAGCGGCGGACGATTATGCCTGCAATCGTATGTGGCGATTGAGAAAGATTAATAAAATCCGATTGAAATTCATGCAATAAAAAATTGATGAATTCGTAAAAACTACGAATTGTCTGCTATGCGGACGCGTTGACCACCTTGATCTCTTGCGATGACACGGGCGATAAGTCCAGCCGAAATTTTTTGAAGAGCCATTGCCAGTTCATCGTTGTATTACGGTGTAAATCATTGAAATTACATGGCACGTTAACCGCTTTCCCGACTTTTTACAGGACCATCAAAAATTACCTGCATGGTGTTTCAACAACACTCTATGCTGCCGCAGGCTGCTTTATCCTTGCCTTTGATCCATACTTGAATGATGTATGAAGCGCAGCCCACCCCGGGGGTGACTGTAAGGGCATTGACCGGGCAGTTTTGCGCGCAGGCGCCGCATTCCATACAGCCGTTTTTATCCATGATCTTGGCCTTGCCCTGTGGTTCGACCGCAAAAACACCATGCGGACAGACGAGTTGGCAGCTGCCGCAGCCTATGCAGGTGGATTCATCAAGTTGAAGGGTTGATACATCGGGAAGATATCTGAAGGTTTCCATTGAGTTGTCCTTTTTGTTCCAAAGTGCTCTAATCTGTAAAGTCGATAAAGTATTTTTAAAATAATTTACTCTTATGGTCATATTGAGCTTGCAATCTATATCAAACTGTTCTTTTTCTTTGCTTGCCCGTTCTTTTTCTTTGCTTGCCCGAAAGAAAAAGAACCAAAAAGAAAGGGCAGCCGGAAATTTATCCTCCGCAGGAGGGCTTGGTCCCGCGTTGCGTGACTGCCCGAAGTTTATGCCCCCTTGCGGGGTGCTGCTCGAATTGGCCGGGCGCCGCGGAACTCGCGTAGTTTATACCCCCTTGCGGGGTGCTCAGGCAGTCCTCGCGCTTAATCCGGCCAATTCTATGCTGCTCGGCTGCGTGAAATGGCAATGAAATATGCTTCACTGCTGATCCTGCTTACCCTTTTAAGGTCACATTTTATGGCACTCCTTATTTACCAACTAATACATAATACTAAGTTCTTTATGTAGTAAATGGAGCAATAATCCAGGTGATAGCAGCAACTACAACCGCAACAGCCTGCACCGGAATAAACCGGCGCATTTCTTTTTCCACCCCGGATGGTGATGTGAAAGGAGTGGCGCCGGTAAAGTTCATGGCGGCATAGGAGCTGACTGCCGTAGCGCAGAGGAGTAAGGTTAAGGATTCCAATACTCCGATGGCATCCCAATACATTGCAGTGATGCCTGCACCTGCCAGAAGTCCTATTATAATGCCCTTAAGGGCGAAAATTCTTGAGGGAATCCAGGGCAGAAGTGCGGGGGCGGCTACCGCGCCTGCAAAGACTCCGGCAATATAGGCTGCCACGACCATAAGGGATCGTTGCCAGGCGGCAGTAATGGAAAAGATATCGGGGCTGATACCTGAAAGGATAAAAAAAGCAAGGAATATCCATAAGGTAGGTCTGATGATCAAAGAGATTTCCACCGGTACCAGTACCAACCGCTCAAGCATTGAGAAGGTGGCTGTGCGCATGGACGGCGGCGCCTTTTTTCCTGAATTAAGAAAGGCCTTTATGTCACTGGCCCGGATTGGACCCCATATCCCTTTAAAGCCGCAATTCTTTTTGAGGAGATGGGCGGAAACACCAGGGGCGCCAAGCTGCGGCAGGATAAGTTCCCTGTGGTTCACAATTTTTTCAAGGTTGGTGTTTCTGACCCGGCGGGCTATTTCCGATGTTGCAAAAGTACCTTTGCCGGCCGCGCACCAGACATTGATGCCTCGGGTGTCTATGACAAGTATCCAGGAATCAAGGCCGGTCAATTCTTTACGCAGGCTGTCAAAGGAGAGTTTGTAGTTGGCTGTTACCAGGATTGGGGATTCAGGTCCCGGTGTGCCAACGCCATAAAGCCCAGGGGCAATTGTATACTGATTACGCTTATAGCCGAAGCGGGCCCGCGCCGTACCCAGATGATCAGGCCGTTCAAGGACTGTTTTCACCTTGGGCACCGGCCCGGCCGGCGTATTGATGAGACCTTCGACAAAATGCCAGAGCATGTATCCCGGCCTTTCAAGCGGGCTGCTTTCAGGACCGGCTGGCGGCCCGCAGCAGGGTTCGTCGTCCACCTTGGGCACGGGTAATATCTGCAGGCCCTGCAATGGTGCTTCCGGACCGCAAGATTTTTCGGTGCCGCAGCATCCTTTTTCTTTTTGATCAAGAATGTTCATGATTTGTATGACTCTTTAATTTGGCGAAGGAGGTGTTAGAGTGCACCAGCCATTTGCAAAAATTTGTTCAATATATCTTTGTTTACACAATAGCAGGTGCGGGGACCTTCAATTTCACCTTTTATCAGTCCAGCGTCCTTCAAACATTTTAAATGCTGGCTTACGGTGGATTGGGCAAGGGGCAGAAGCTCCACAATTTCACCGCAGATGCAGTGGTCGGTATTTCGTAAAAACTGCATGATACTGACACGGGCGGGATGCCCCAATGCCTTGCACACACTGGCTAAGAATTCCGGATCAAGAGATTCGTCATGTTTTTTGGGTGCTTTTTTGTCCATGTATATCGCTGTTTCTCTTATCGTTTAATTACGATAAACCAGAGGCCGTTGGTTGTCAATGGTCGCCAAAAGTTTTTCAGTGAATTGGGTAACACCTTCAAGTATCGAGGTGTTGCCGCCCAAGGAACTTCTTCTCCGCCATGCAGACCACGTTGTACACTTAAGGATTCACATGGCCCGGGAACCGCATCCCGGCCATTCTCACTCTCGCTGCCTCTAGAAGAATTTGGATATCTATGTTTGGATAAAAATATACTTTTTTATACAGTATCCCTGGTCCTGCTGTTCGAGCAATAGGCCAATTTCTCTTGTCTTTGCCTACTAAATAAGCTAGTAATTACCTAAAATTTCTCTTCAATGCCGCCTATTTCCTGAAAATATGTGTTGCAATGTTAATGGATTGTATCCTTTGAAAAAAGTTCAGGACTATTATTTTAAGAAGGCTAAAAAGGACAAATATCCGGCCCGTTCGGTATACAAACTGGAGGAAGCCCAGCAAAAATACACAATACTGAAAAAAGGAGATGCAGTCCTGGATCTGGGCTGCAGCCCGGGAAGCTGGGCAATGTATGCGGCAAAAATTGTCGGTCCCAAAGGTATGGTGGTAGGGGTGGATTTATTGGATACCAAGAAAATGGGTCTAGCCAATGCGGCAGATATTCACCTGATCCGTGCCGATATCATGGCTGAGAATATAATCCGGATCATTCAAGAAAAAAGAAACCACTTTAATGTAGTACTCAGCGATATTGCGCCAAGGACAACGGGCAACAAATGGGCGGACCAGCAGAAGTCCCTTACCTTGTCGCGAAGAACCCTGGAACTTTCAGAAGAACTGCTTTCCCGAAATGGCAATTTTTACTGCAAGGTTTTCGAGGGAGAAGATTTCAAGGAATTTGTCAATCAGGTAAAGGAGCGGTTTAAATCGGTCAAGATCTTTAAACCCAAGAGTTCCAGATCCGAAAGCCGGGAAGTTTTTGTGTTGGGGATGAGATTTGTGAGAAAGTAAAAATATCACGCAAAGCCGCAAAGTACGCAAAGTTTTTTTATTTAATGAATTACCCCGCGGCAAGCCGCGATGTATCAAAACTTTGTGTTTATTTAATCAACCGCAGCAAGCTGCGAGGTATTAGACCCTAAAACAGAATAACAAGAAGTTATCTTTGCGGTCTTTGCGGCTTTGCGTGAGATCATTAGTTTTTGCGATATAAGGAGGATGATGTGTCAGGGCATTCAAAATGGAGCACGATAAAAAGAAAAAAAGGCGCTGTTGATGCCAAACGCGGCAAAATTTTTACGAGGCTTATAAAGGAAATAACAGTGGCAGCCAGGATGGGCGGCGGTGATCAGGATGGCAACCCTCGTCTCCGCTCCGCAATCGCCGCAGCCAAAACCGAAAATATGCCCAAGGACAACATAGAGAGGGCCATCAAAAAAGGAACCGGTGAACTGGAAGGAGAGGTTTTTGAGGAAATCACTTACGAAGGATATGGCCCTGGCGGGGTGGCTGTTCTGGTGGAATGTATGACCGACAACAAAAACCGCACCGTTGCGGACGTGAGGCATTATTTCAGCAAGAGCGGCGGAAACCTCGGTGAAAGCGGTTGCGTCTCGTGGATGTTTGACAGGAAGGGATCCATCGTTGTCGACAAAACGACAATCTCCGAGGATGAACTCATGGACCATGCCCTGGAGGCCGGTGCTGACGACGTGGTAGAAGAAGAGAATGAGTTTCAGGTGGTGACGGATCCCGACGACTTTGAGAATGTGCGCGAGGCTCTTGCTGCAAAGAATATTGTTTTCCTTGAAGCCTCAGTCTCCATGATTCCAAAAAATGTGGTTGATGTAACCGACGAAAAGGTGGCTAGACAAATCCTCAAACTCCTTGAAAATCTTGAGGACTGTGATGATGTCCAGAATGTCTATGCCAATTTCGATATTCCGGACGAACTTATGGAATCCCTGTCATAACAACAAGCAACCAATCAATGTACTACCCATTCTTGTACTACACGTGATTTATGTATAACACCGCCAATGGCAGATGGATCAGAATGGCATGAGTGCGGCAGCTGAAAGGAAAGGTTGCCGCATCTTGGGACTTGATCCGGGTTCCCGATCAACCGGGTATGGGGTGATTGAAAAACAGGGGGACAGGCTCCTCTATGTAACCTGCGGCGTCATCAAGGTTTCGGACAAGGAGAGTTTCTCGGAAAGGCTCAAAGAAATCCATGATGGGGTGTGCGAGGTAATTGACCACCACCGACCGTCTGTTGCCGGAGTAGAAGATGTCTTTGTTTCAGTGAATCCTCGTTCTGCTTTAAAGCTGGGGCACGCCCGCGGGGTCATCATTCTCGCTGCCATGCAGCATGGTTTAGACATTCATGAATACACCCCTCGCGTTGTCAAGCAAACCGTGGTTGGTTACGGCCAGGCAGACAAGTCCCAAGTCCAGCATATGGTGCGGGCGTTGCTCAACCTCTCCGGATACCCGAGCCCGGACGCAGCCGATGCCCTTGCCGTGGCCCTGTGCACTGCCAACTTCTTGAGTTCTTGTAATCTCCAGGTGAATAGGTGATAATGCGGTTAGTGTCATAGACCGTTTGAACCTTTTCAAAGGATAATACGAAGTGATCGCTTGCCTGAAAGGAGAGCTTTTCTATAAATCGCCGGAGAAACTGATTGTAGATGTCGGCGGGGTGGGATATGAAGTGTTCATGCCGCCAAACAGCCTGAATCAGTTGCCGGAAACAGGCGATGATATATTCCTCCATATTCATATGAATGTTCGGGAGGATGCTCTGACACTTTACGGGTTTATAGATGTGGCGGAGAAAGAGATGTTTCTCCTCCTTTTAAATGTTTCCGGGATAGGGCCCAAACTTGCCGTAAACATTGTTTCGAGTATTTCGCCGGCTGAACTCGGCCACGCAATTTTGTCAGAAGATATCCACCGCCTTATCCAATTGCCCGGGGTGGGAAAAAAAACGGCGGAACGTTTGTGCCTCGAACTCAAGGACAAGGTCCATTTTCTGCCCACCACCGAAGAAATTCCGGCAAGTATTGTTGATGCGAAAAAAGAGCCTGAAGACCAACGCAGCAGGGACGTTGTTTCCGCACTGGTCAATCTTGGTTATCCTGCGCCAAGGGCGCGCCAGGCATTGGACACCCTCCGCCGGCAGATACCTGAAGATGCTTTTATTGGTATGAGCCTTGAAGAAATGTTACGTCAGACCTTGAGGTCGCTCGCTTGAATCACGAAGAAAGGCTAGTCAGTCCGGTTGTTGAGCATGATGAATTAAGGGTGGAAACAGATCTCCGGCCCAAACTGTTGTCTCAGTATATAGGACAGGAGCACCTCAAAAAGAATCTTGAAATTGCCATCCAGGCGGCCAAGGGCAGGGGAGAGCCCTTGGATCATGTTCTTTTTCATGGATTTCCCGGTTTAGGCAAAACCACCCTTGCCTACATTATTGCCCATGAGATGCAGTCAAACATAAAGGTTACATCCGGGCCTGTCATTGAGCGACCGGGAGACCTGGCTGCCATTCTGTCAAGCCTTCAGGAAGGGGATATTCTCTTTATCGATGAAATCCATCGGCTGAATCATGTGGTGGAAGAGATACTCTATCCTGCCATGGAGGACTTCCAGCTCGACCTGGTGATTGGCCAGGGACCGGGCGCCCGAACTGTTAAAATGGATCTGCCGCGTTTTACCCTGGTTGGGGCAACGACTAGGGTTGGCCTGTTAACTCCGCCTCTGCGTGACCGTTTCGGTGTGATTCTGCGGCTTGACTTTTATTCGGTCGAGGAGTTGGAGGTAATCATCAAACGTTCCGCAGCGATTCTTGGCATCCCGATTGACCATGCCGGGGCCCAGGAGATGGGCAGCCGTTCACGAGGTACGCCCAGAATTGCTAACCGGTTGCTCAAGCGACTGCGGGATTTTGCCCAAGTCAAGGCGGAAGGAAAAATTACCGCCAAGGTCGCGGATCAAGCCCTTGAAATGCTTTCTGTTGACCGTCAAGGCCTTGATGATATGGACAGACGTATTCTGCTTACCCTTATTGACAAATTCCAGGGTGGTCCCATCGGCATTGATACCTTAGCTACCGCTGTCTGCGAAGAGAAAAACACCCTGGAAGACGTATATGAGCCTTTTTTGATTCAATCGGGATTTCTGGCCCGCACCCCCCGCGGCAGGATGGCAACCGCCACGGCATACGAGCATTTCGGCCGGAGTTATACCAATAAAAACCAAGCAGAAGATGACGAAGTGAACAGGCGACTGTTTTAGTTGTTACGCCTCCCTACTTCCAGTGGTGGACCCGGATAAGTTCTACCGATCCGGTGAAAATTTGGGCTTTACTCAACATTCGATTTTATTCAAAAAAGGACGGCTGTTAAACGCTCCCCGTTAAGGGGGCTTTCGGAGGCCTCCCGCTCTATGGGAGGAGCTTTACTCAAATTTGTTTCCATACAATTCGGTGAATGGCATGAAGAGCGATAAGATAACCATTGCGGAAATTGTCTCCTTGAAGAAAGCAGGGGAAAAAATTACCATGCTCACCGCCTATGACATAGGCTTTGCCGCTGTTCTTGATCGTGCCGATATTGATATCATTCTGGTAGGTGACTCCCTTGGAATGGTGGTATTAGGATATGATTCCACTGTGCCTGTTACCATGGAAGAAATGCTCCACCATGCTAAAGCAGTGGGCAGAGCAGTGAACAGAGCTGTTGTTGTCGGTGATATGCCGTTTCTATCTTACCAGACCAGTACATATGAGGCGATAGCCAACGCCGGCCGTTTTTTGAAAGAGGCTCGATGTGATGCTGTAAAGGTTGAAGGCGGCAAGGAAATTTGCGATACGGTCGAGGCCATGGTGCGGGCGGGAATCCCGGTTATGGGCCATATAGGCCTTACCCCGCAGACAGCCAGCCAACTAGGCGGCTACAAGGTGCAGGGTAAGGATGCTGAACCAGCCCGGAAGCTCCTGAAGGCAGCAAAAGCCCTAGAAAAGGCGGGCGCCTTTTCCATTGTGCTTGAGTGTATTCCCGATACCCTGGCCCAAGCCATAACCGAAAGTATATCCATCCCGACCATCGGCATCGGCGCCGGGATTTACTGTGATGGTCAGGTCCTTGTCACCCATGATCTCGTGGGCTTGTTTGAAAAGTTTGTGCCACGCTTTGTCAAACAATATGCCAAGCTGGCTCCGCAAATGCAGAAAGCAGTGACGGCCTTTCGGGATGAAGTTAAAAGTGGCGCCTTTCCTGACAAGGACCACAGCTATACCATGCAGGGTGATATTGGCGGATTGCTTGATAAAAAAAATAAAAAGATAAAATAAAGTTTAATCCATAAGGCCGTACGTTCGATAAGTAAAGTGGACTGCCAGGGTCATAAACCATCTTAATTTGCGCATTTTTACGGCGGGTGAACATAATGCATGTTGAAGCGGCTAGCAGGGGAGTTTGAATGTAGCTTATGGATATCGCAACAGTTATAGGGTTGGTGTTCGGTACAGGGATTCTTCTTTCCGCTATTATCCTCGGGGGCTCGGCCCTCATGTTTGTTAATGTTCCTTCAATCCTGATCGTCTTGGGCGGCACGTTTGCCACGGCCTTTATTCGTTTCAGCATGGTGGATGTGATTAATTCCATCAAGGTGGCTTTAAATGCCTTTTTCGTTAAATTGAGCATTCCCCATGATGTGATCCAGGAGATCGTCAATCTCGCAAATATTGCCAGGAAGAACGGCTTAATTGTTCTTGAACAGCAACACATTGAGGATAATTTTCTCAAAAAGGCGATCATGTATTGTGTAGATGGCCATGAAGCGGAATTTATCGAAGAAGTTTTAAAAAAGGAGGTGCACCTCACGGTTGAGCGCCATGAGATCGGCCAGGGCGTGTTCAAGGGTATGGGCGATGCCGCTCCGGCATTCGGCATGATAGGTACTTTGGTCGGTCTGGTGCAGATGCTTGCCACCATGGATGATCCCGCCTCAATTGGACCATCCATGGCTGTCGCTCTCCTGACCACCCTCTATGGCGCTATACTAGCCAACCTATTTTTTCTTCCCCTGGCCGACAAGCTCATGCTGCGCAGTCAGGAGGAGGAAAGGAACAGAAAACTTATCATCGAAGGCGTTCTCGGCATCCTTAAAGGTCTTAATCCACGAGTTATGGAAGAATTCCTGGAAACTTTTTTACCTCCCAAGGAACGTGGCAATAACGAGGAGAAAAAATAGTTCCCATCCGGAAAGTCGCAGACTTTGCGGATGCTGGAACAAGTTGTTTCCAATTCGGAAATGGAAATTTTTCGTCAAGATCAAGGAAAACAAGGAGATACGCGGAGGCGTACGCAGGTACGCCGCACAAGTGACTCCACAGGTTGACGCTGAGATTGGCGAAAGAGGCCATTTCCGGATGGAAAATAAATAGTCTCCCCCGACGTATTTTGATAACAGTGTGGTCATAAATGGCGGAAGAAGTAAAAAAAGATAAAGAAGAAGGGGGTGCCCCCAAGTGGATGACCACCTTTGCCGACCTGATGTCCCTGCTTATGTGTTTTTTCGTGCTGTTGCTTTCCTTTTCCGAGATGGACAGACAGAAATTCAAACAGGTTGCAGGTTCCATGGAGAAAGCTTTTGGCGTGCAGAAAGATGTTCCTGTTAAAGACTCTATCCGTGGCATGGAAATGGTCTCCCCTGAATTTTCCACCATTCCGTTACAGGTTCAGGTAACCGTAATGGAAAACCTGGCTGAAGAAATAGAAGAAGAGATTGTGGAAACGGAATTCACTCCTGAGGGCCTGATTATAAGAGTTGAAGGGGGCGTGGCATTTGATTCCGGCAAGGCTGAAATTAAAGATCGTTTTAAAACCTTGCTGGATAATCTGGGCAAATCCATTGCCGGACAAGATGTCAAGATGATTGTAAGCGGTCATACTGATAATGTGCCTCTCATGAAAGATGCTGAATTCAGTTCCAACTGGAGCCTGTCAGCGGTGCGTGCTGTCAAAGTTGTAGAGTATCTGGCTGATAGATTTAAATTCTCTCCCCAAAAACTTTCTGCTGCAGGCTTTGCAGATGGTGAGCCTGTGGCGGATAATGCAACAGAAAAAGGTCGTGCAAAAAACCGGCGGGTTGAATTCAAAATCAAGCCACTCAAAAAAGGTATTGTGTTTAATGGGATACAATCTATTGAAGAATGATGGTGATTGCAGGCGATACAATTTAAAAGCAGGGTGATTGTGGTATGGATACTATCATGAATTATGACAAGGATCGCAGAAACGCTGTTCGAGTAAATGACCGTAGCCTTTTTTCATATAAACTGGTCCCCAAGGAAAAGTATGACTTGATCCTTGCAGATTACAGTAATGGTATCAGCCCCTATAAACAGTGGAGTTCATCAGATGTTCATATGTTTTCAGGGGCTCAGAATGCTCTTGAGAAACTGCGTACTCACAATGAAGATCTGGCGGAATTCCTGCACTACCTGGATACGAAGATCAACCTGATTCTTAACAGCCTGAAAGGGGGCATATCCCCCTTGGAGGGCCTTACCCTGCAGGATTTAGAATTAAGCGGCAGCGGCATTGCTTTCTATGCAAAAGAACAACTGACGGTCGGAGATTTCCTTGAACTTAATTTGTGTTTGCTGCCGAGCTTTTCAATCATCCATGCCTTTGGCAAAGTTGTGCAGAATGAAAAATTAGCAAAAGGAAGAGCCGTTGGCCCATTTAAGACGGCAGCAGAGTTTACCCTGTTGATGGATGATGACCGGGAAAAGATTATCCAGCATAATTTTAAGCTGCAGACCCTGATGTTGCGCCAGAGAAAAAGAAAGGACTGATGAGAGAGATAGACGCCGTAAATATTACCACGGCAGTAAAAAAATTGGCCATAGAAGCTGCCACGGACCTGGAGCCTGACATACTTGATGCTCTGGTCGCGGCTCGGGACCGGGAAACATCGGAATTAGCGAAAAACATTCTGGAACTTCTTATTAATAACGCTGATATTGCCAGTAGGGAGAAAATACCGGTCTGTCAGGATACCGGTGTCGGGGTTGTTTTTGTTGATATTGGTCAGGAAGTCCATGTCACCGGGAATCTTTATGATGCCATCCAGGAGGGAGTTCGAGCCGGGTACCAAGAAGGGTATTTGAGAAAATCAGTGTGTGATCCTCTTTTGCGTGTAAATACCGCGACAAATACTCCCGCTATAATTCATTTTGATATTGTGTCGGGTGATGATATAAAGATCAGTTTTCTCCCCAAAGGATGCGGCAGTGAGAATATGAGTAAACTCACAATGCTACCGCCATCTGCCGGTACTGCTGGAGTGATCGGCTTTGTTGCCGATACTGTTTTCGCAGCGGGTTCCAATCCCTGTCCCCCTGTAATAGTGGGGGTTGGTATTGGAGGCACCTTTGAAAAAGCGGCGTTCCTTGCCAAGAGGGCTTTGCTGAGGCCCCTTGGTATTGCCAGTGCGAGGGATGATGTGGCAGAGCTGGAAAAGAGATTGCTCTCAGTTATTAATGAAAAAGGGCAGGGTGTGCATGGATTTGGCGGAAATAACACAGCTCTTGCCGTCCATATTGAAACCTATCCCACCCATATCGCCAGCCTGCCGGTGGCAGTGAATATTCAATGCCATGCCCACCGGCACAAGGAAAGTACCCTATAAGAAGTGCCTAAAGTTCGAAGTGCCTAAAGTGCCTAAAGTTAAAAAAAACCTGACCAGAAAAGCACCAATACTAAAGGCACATTTTGTAACTGCTTGAAAACATGTATCGCCCTCCGGAGTATTGAAGTTATGTCTCTCTTGCGTTATCGCCCGGATTTTTTTGATTCTTTAAAGGAAGTAAAAGTCCCTTTTGAGGAAGGAGTACTTGAAGATCTTCATGCCGGCCAGCTTGTGAGCCTTACCGGGAGTTTGTATACCGGTCGTGATCAGACACATCGCCGACTTTGTGAACTCATTGAGTCGGGTCGCGACCTGCCGGTAGATTTTCATGACCAACTTTTATACTATGTGGGGCCGAGTCCGGCGAAGCCCGGGCAGGTTATTGGCGCCGCCGGACCTACCACGAGTTACAGGATGGACGCCTATACCCCTCAATTGTTAGATCTCGGATTGAAGGCAACCCTAGGCAAGGGCCAGCGCTCTGAGCAAGTGCGGGAAGCCATGCTGAAGGCAGGAGCTGTTTACCTTGCATCCATTGGCGGCGCAGGGGCGTTGCTATCGAAATGCATTACACAATGTGATTTGGTTGCTTTCGAGGATGCAGGACCTGAGGCCCTTTTTCGTCTCGAGGTGGAAAGCTTCCCTGCCGTGGTGATTAATGATATCCACGGCAGGGATTATTACCAGATAGTCAGGGATAAGAGAAAATCGGCATAAACCACATCCTGGCCTACACCGGAATCCTATTGGTTTGGGTGGTTTATTGTTTTTTGCTGTATAATTCCTCAAACACATTCAAGCCTTTCAGAAGGGTAAGGGCTTCAAACAACTGCTTGTCTTTGCGTATAGCTTCTTTCTTCTCCTTTTCTTTGTCCTTATCATCTTTGTCAAAGTCTTCATCAGTATCCTCATCTTCATCATCATCCATCAAGGAGGTGTCTTCTTCAGAAGGATCTTCCTCCAACAGATCTTCCACAGCTTCTGCGCCGTCATCCTCATCAAGGTTTTCTTCTTCAGGCTCCTCACCGTTTTTGATGTGTCGTTTCAGGTCCTTTTCACGAAGGAATTTCATTTTTTTGAGTTTGCCATTTGAGTCTTTTTTAAATACTTCCGTCGCCACAAGGATATCTGGTGTTATGCCCTTGGCCTGAATCGATATGCCGTTGGGGGTGTAATAGCGCGCGGTAGTGAGTCGCAGTCCGGCACCATTGCTCATGGGAATAACGGTCTGTACCGATCCCTTGCCGAATGTCTTGGCGCCCATGACAATGGCCTTTTTTTGATCCTGCAGGGCGCCGGCGACAATTTCCGAGGCGCTTGCGCTTCCTTCATTGACCAAGACAACCATTGGGAAATCATGCCGGTCGCCATTTTTGTGGGCCTTGAAGATCATGTTCTGGTCTTTGATACGACCCTTTGTCGAGACAATGACGCCGTCCTCAAGAAAAATATCTGCAACTTTAACGGCCTGATCCAGAAGGCCACCGGGATTGTTTCTAAGATCAATTATAAGCCCTTTGATTGTTTCCTCCGCCTTAAGATCTTTTAAGGCTTTGATAAAGTCACGGGTAGTCTTTGACTGGAAATTTATTACCCTGATATAGGCATATCCTGGATCGAGAAATTTTGATTTAACGCTTTGCAGCGGAATGACATCTCTGACAATTGTGACTCTTTTAAGATTTGTCCATCCTTTACGGTGGATTGAAATAGTAACGGACGTTCCCTTGGGGCCTCTAAGTTTTTTGACAGCCTGCATTAAGGTCAGGTCACTGGTTGATTCTTTTTTAATTTTAATAATTTTGTCGCCAGCCCTGAGGCCTTTCTTAAAAGCAGGGGTTCCTTCTATGGGTGATACTACGGTGAGAATCCCGTCCTTCATGGTAATTTCGATGCCGATTCCGGTAAAGCTGCCTTTGGTCTCAACCTTTAATTCTTTAAAGTCATCCGGTTTCATGTAGGTGGAATGAGGATCAAGGGATGAAAGCATTCCTTTGATCGCACCTTGGATCAGTTCCTGGACATTGACGTCTTCAACATAGTTTTTCTGAACTATATTCAAGACATTGGAAAAGACTTCGAGATTTCTGTATGTGTCTTGGGGTTTGGCGGAAACTCCTGAATTGTATTGCCACAGAGAAAGGATCAGGATTGAAAGGCAAAAACAACCGACAACGGAGATTTTTTTAACAAGGGACAGTTTTTTAATTTTCATGTGGTTTTTCCAAAAAGCATGGGAATGATTAAAAGTTTATCTATTGATACGCCTTCGCATTCAAAGCTGAACTGTGTTGGCCACGTTGCCGGCTCGTTATCATTTTGAGTACAACGGCGTATGAGAGGCTAAACTTCGATAAGCTATGATACTTTAAATATAATAGCATTTTGCAAAATCGCAAACAATCTAATAATGTTTATCAGATTAGGCACAGAGTTTTCCCTTGAGATACTGTTTGAGGTCATAGGCATGTCTGAGGTCTGAAAAAGACATGCAGCTTCTTGATAACAAAAAAGTATCACCGAACCTTTGGGGAAGCCTTGATTTTAAGCTTGGCATTGTTTATCCAGTGTAAAGGATTCTGTGGTTCCGTTCCGTGCCTGATCTCAAAATGGAGACCTTCACCTAACAGGCCGTCAAGGTCGCCGGTTTTTCCTACTACTTCCCCTTTTTTAACGAAGTCGTTTTCCTTTTTATAAAACTCTGCCGCCCGGGAAACAAGGCTATAATACTGATCACCGTGAGAGATTATCATCAGATTGCCATAACCGCGGAGTATGCCGGAATATATGATTTTGCCCGCAAAAATTGCTTTGATGTCTGAATCCGCCTTGGTTTTGATATCAATGCCGTTGGCATAGGTAGTAATACCGAATTGTCCGGTTGTGTTGCGGCCAAAAAAGGTTGAAACTGTACCATTTACCGGGGGATCGAGTTTGCCCTTGTATGCTGCAAATTTGTAAAAGGCGCCGGGGCGTCTTTTTTTTGATGAACGTAAGCGCTTAACCGCCTCATACTTTTTCTCCGATGCTTTCTTTTTAAGATTTTTCAAAGTGCCGGAAAGATTATCAGCCGCCTCCTCCATTTCAACAAGGGCCTGCTTGTAGAGATTTTTTTCGGTTCTGATTTTGGTCAGCAAGGCCATCCTGTTCTGTCTTATAAGGGCAAGCTGGGCTTCCTTGCTTTCAATTTTCTCAATAACCGCAAGAAGTCCTTTGATTTCTTTTTGAAGTTTTTCGCGTGTGGTGGAGAGTTTAGTTATTTTTTCCCTGTAAACACCAAGAACTTTCTGGTCATATTCCAGCATGTGCTGGAAATTTTCCTTTAGGTTGAGCATGTCAGGAAGCGTTGTGGTTGAGAAAAGAACATTGACAATCCCAACTGAGCCGAGCCTGTAATAGGCAGTGATTCTCCTTTCAACGTGTTTTTTGTTCTCTTCCTTCTCTTTAATTACCACCACCAGTTCGTCCTGAATCTGGTTTATGTAGTTTTCCTGATACTCAAGTTCCTGATTCAACTCCAGAAGCTTTTCCTTTTGTTCGGCAAGTGACTGATCGATCTTTTCCAGTTCACCCAGGAGATCAATCTCTTGGCCTCTCGAATCCTTAATTCTGGTTTTGTGCCCCTCAATGCCTTTCTTCAATCGGTAGATTTTTTTCTGCTGCTGGAGAATTTTGGTTTCCAAGACCTTAATGGTTTTGCGAGGAGCGCTCGTTTCCTCGGCAGCCACAGGGGTGCAAAGAGTCCACCAACAAACGACAAATAGGAAAAAAATATACGAGATGACGTTTCGGTCCGGAAGAATATGCTTCATATTATATTCGTAAATATTTTCTTATGGACAATAGGCTGCCGCCGGAGCACAAAATTAATCCGGTACAAATTATGAGGAACGTTATCGATGGCGGGAAAAAAGAAAACTCAAATATATTGAGGATGTCCGGACCGCTGAAACGCGATTTTATCCAGTGATAGAGAAGATAAAGGGAAAAGATCCCGATAGAGGTGCCAAGGAAACCCTGGAGAAATCCTTCGATAAAAAGAGGACCCTGGATGTAGGCGTTGTTTGCGCCAAGGAGGCGTAGTATTTCTATTTCTTCATGTCGGGCAACCACAGTCAGTCTAATGGTATAGGATACAATAAAAACCGTGGTAAGCAGAAGCAGGGCGCCGCTCAGCATGACGATTATTCTGAGGAGTTTTGTGAAATAGCCAAGGCGTTCCATCCAGTTATGGCCATATTGTACCTTTGAAGCGCCGGGTAATGTTGCAAGAAAATCAGAGAACTCCTTGATTTGGGTAAGCGTTTTTAGGTTCTTTTCCGGATAGACCTCAATTGAAGGCGGTAGAAAAGAAGGTCCCAGGTCATTGAGCACATCACGGTCATTTCCCAGTTGTCGGCTGAGCCGCTCAAAAGCGTCCTGCTTTGAAATAAAGACTATTTTTTCTACTTCGCCATAGTCCTTGATTTTCTTGCGCATCTGTTTTTGCATTTCCGGCACGATTTCGTTTTCCAGATAGATAATTATGCGTAAATCATCGTCCAACCGGGCGCCGGCCTTGAGCATGTTGGTATACACGAGAAAGAAAAAAGAAAAAATGAGTACAGCGAGGCTCACGGTTAGCAGGGTCATAAGCTGTGTACTCCAGGTGTGGGAAATATTGCGTGCGGCTTGTTTTACTATGTAGCCAAATTGCCCCATGGTGTTTCTCCTCACAACATGGTGATTATCATGTGTTTATCAAAAAGAAAGCTGACCATGATGCAGGTCGAGCACCATGTTTTTTGAGTCTTTAAAAATTGTTTCGTCATGGGTGGCAATGATAACAGTAGTGCCTGATTCGTTGAGCTGCTTGAAAAGCTCCATCACCCGGGCGGAAATTGTTTTGTCAAGGTTGCCGGTGGGTTCGTCGGCTATCAACAGCTGCGGTTTGTTGGCTGCCGCTCTGGCAATGGCGACCCGCTGTTGTTCACCCCTTGAAAGCTTGCCCGCCGGGGTATGTCGTTTTTCGAGAAGATTCAACATATCAAGGAGTTCGTTTATCCGGGATTTGATTTCCTTGGGTTCCTTGTACAGTACTTCCATGGCCATGGCGATATTTTGAAAAACAGTGACTTTTGGCAATACCCTGAAGTCTTGATAGGCAACACCGATAGTCTGTCGCAACCGCTGGATGCCGGCGGATGTTATTTTGGAAAGGTCTCTGCCATTCACTTCAATCAGGCCTTTTGTCGGCATTTCAAGGCAGTAAATCAATTTAAGCAAGGTTGTCTTGCCTGCCCCGCTCATGCCGGTAAGAAAGACAACTTCTCCTTTGTTTATCCGGAAGGAGACATCCTGCAATGCCACCACATCAGGAGTATAAACCTTGGTGACTTTGACAGCCTCAACAATGGGACGGCTCTCTTCTAAATCTTCTGCAATTTTGAAAGTACTCGTCATTATTACGAACAATTCCTGTCAAATTAATTAATTTTGTGTGGCGTGGCCAGATCAACAGGCAATTATGATGATCCCACAAAAAGTCGGGAAAGCGGTTAACGTGCCATGCAATTTCAACTACTTACAATGTAATAGATCATTAAAAATGAATTTTTAATGATCTCATCAATTATTTAATTTCTGCAAAAGGACTCCATATTGAACATGCAAAGCGAATGCATCTACCACTTTTGCACCACGGATCGTCAGCACATAAAAAATAAAAATTACCTTGCATAGTGAGAAACCCTGTCCGCATATTATAGTCCATTGGGATCTTTAATTATTTCATAAATCGAGCCCATCCTACAAGATTTGATCCTCTGCGTCAATCAATGCGGAATGTCTGGCTTGTTAGAGAATACTTTTTTTACATTATCTGCAGTGCGTATTCTTGTTTTGTTAGTACGCTATTTGTTTGTAATTTTATGAATCCATTGATGTCTTATGGTGTAATCTCTTGAATAGCCACGCAAAGATACTGTGCAAGTGGGGCTAAGGGGAGCGTTAATAATTACAAATCTCCTCAGCTGAGAAAAAAATAAATATGTTTCTTACCATACTGAAATTTCAAGTTTTTTATGATATATTCGGATATATATTCTCTAGGAATTATTTGTCAACAGAGTGTTGGCCATAATCACTGAGCTAATGATTCATTATGGGGGAGTTTTACAGATAGGTGACAATACATTTGACATTGGTCATCGGTTAGAACTACATTGATAGTATTGCTATGAGTAATACTTCCATTCTCTCGATAGTCGATCATATAAAGACCTTCGGCAACTTCGGCCAACAGGTTAAGAAAACAAAATTTGATTTTTCTGTTGCCGAAGGACTTGCTGATGCCTTTACCCTCCTTCAGGAAAAGGATTTTCAAGTTGCTCTTTTCTGTCTGCCATCCCTTGACGAATGCAAAGAATTGCAGAACTTTCTTATAGAAGAGGGAAAATCTATTCCAATAATTGTGCTTGCCCAAGAGCCTTCCGTTCAAGATGCGATATCATATCTGCAGGCCGGAGCAAAAGATTATGTGACTCCTCCGTTTGATGGCAGCAAGATAATCTCTATTATCACCAAAACTTTGAACAATCCAACGCCACACAATCCTCCTTCACTAAAACACGCTGCAACCGCCGTTGGTGAATGTGGTTTTGCCGGCATTATTGGCCAGAGTGAAAGAATGAGAAAGGTTTTTTCACTTATTGAGAAAGTATGTGATGCCGATACAACGGTGTTGATTCATGGTGAAAGCGGTACCGGCAAGGAACTGATTGCCCGGGCCCTGCATTTTGAAGGCGAACGAAGAAATGGACCATTCATCCCTGTCAATTGCGGTGCCATCCCTGCTGAACTCCTTGAAAGTGAACTTTTCGGGCACGAAAAAGGGGCTTTCACCCATGCAATCAGGACCAGAATGGGCCGATTTGAATTGGCTGATAGCGGTACGGTCTTCCTTGATGAGATCTCGGAAATGAGTCCGATGCTGCAGGTAAAAATTCTCAGAGTGTTACAGGAGAAGCAGTTTGAAAGGATAGGGGGGACCAAAACCATAAAATCCGATTTCAGGGTTATTGCGGCAACAAATCGTGATTTGGAGGAGGAGGTTGAAAAGGGGCATTTTAGGCAGGACCTGTATTACCGCTTGAACGTAATTCCTATTGAAGCGCCGCCGTTGCGTGAAAGAGCTTCCGATATCCCTTTGTTGTTGGCCGCTTTTGTTGAAAGATTTATTCAGGTCAGGGGCAAGGGCGCCATGCAGATAGATCCTGATGCCCATGAATGCCTTATGAAGTATGGTTGGCCCGGCAATGTCCGAGAGCTTGAGAATGTGGTCGAACGCATGGTGATCCTCGCCAGTGGCGACACCCTTACCCTGGAAGACATACCCGGGCGTCTCAGGGAAGGAGGAAATCGAACGGTTATAGAGGTGAACGAAATTCCGGAACACGGTATTGAGTTGAACGCCGTTTTGGCTGATTTTGAAAAGAGGTTAATTTTTCAAGCTCTTGATAAAACGGCTTGGGTTAAAAACCGGGCTGCAAAACTGCTCCATATTAATCGGACAACACTGTTGGAAAAGATGAAACGGTATAAAATTGTGGCTCCAGAGCCATCATAACTCTATGTCCAACACAATGTTCCGCAGGATAATCAATCGACAACCGAGAGCTTTATTTTCACGAAAAAGACCCCGGCTATCTGGTTTTCTTCTTTTATTGTTATTTGCACTTTTAATTCTATCACCGCCTTTAGTTTTCGCCGCTGAACCGGAAAATATATCAAGGCCTCAGCAATCGTCACCTAGTGGTCCTGTCGATTCCCTCTGGGAAAAAGCCGAAGCAGCACACCAGAATAAGCACGCCGCAGCAAAATTATATTCCCGCATCTATGAAAAATATCCTGATTCTCCACGAGCTGAGCAGGCGTTGTGGTATGCAGCGAAACTTTATAAAAATCTTGCCGACCAGACAATGAAGGTTACTTGGGAGCAAGTCAAAAACCTCTTTAAGGCCTTTGTTACGGATTTTCCTGATTCTCCCCATGCCGAAGAAGCGTACCTAAATGTCGGCATCTCCTATTTCCAGATGAAGCTCTACCGGGAAGCTCTTATTTATTTGAATCTGTTTGAAGATCGGTTCCCCGATTCAGCATTGATACCAGTTGCTCGGTACTGGCAAGGCAAGACGTTGATTGAAACGGGTAGGTATGAACTGGCCCAAGATGCTTTTTCCGGGCTTCTCAAAAGCCAGGATGTGGAGCACTATGCCAGGGGATTGATGGGAGTCGGTGATATTTGGTACGCCAAAAAGGAACACAACAAGGCTTTGGAGTATTATAAACAAGTTATTGAGAAAGACCCTGACTACTATGTTGAAAAGCCCTTGGTTCTCCTCAAGTTGGGTAAGGCATACATGCAGGCCGGCGAACTGGTGCAGGGCAGAAAATATCTTTTCCACTATCTCAATCTTTCTGAAAACGAACTTGAACGGCTTGATGTACTTTTTGATCTGGCTGAAAGTTTCTACAAGGAAGGTGATGATGCATCGGCCCAGAGGTTGTATGAGACAATAGTCATTGATGGAGAGCCTGAAAATCGTGTTGTGGTCATGAGTAAGTTCAGGCAGGCCCAGTATCTTGACGATCCCAACAAAAAACTTGGCAAATGGCAGCGGCGCAACGATCTCACCGACTCGAAAGGAGACCGTTATTATTCAGCGGTGCTCGATCATTTCCATGAGGCGCCCCAGGCCCAAGAGGCACGCTATGGTTTGTTCAAACGGTTTGTGGCACGCGATGATTTCGAACAGGCCTATGAGGTCGGCAGGAGCTACCTTAAATTTGACCAAGTGAACAAGAAGAGAAGCAGGGCGGCCAAGGCCATTGCAGGAGAGATCATACTCCATCTGGTTAAGGGGCTTCTCGATAACAAAGAATATGAGAAAGTATATGAGCTGTATACCACCGAACATCACCATGTCACATCCTATGAAGGGGGGGAGCTCCTCTACCTTGTCGGCCAGGCGCTGGAAGCTCTTTATCTTTATGATCAGGCAGCAGTTGTCTATTACCGTGCCTTGGGTCTGCCATTGAGCGATGAGGACAAAACCGGCCTTTATTATCGCAGGGCCGAGGTATACATCACGAAGAAGGATTGGCAGTCTGCTGAGCGGCTGCTTGCCTATCTCCGCAAGATTTATAAAGGGAAAAAGGAAATTGGCGAAATTTATTTTTTAAGCGGCAAGCTTCGAGAGGCGCAAACAAATAAGGGCGAAGCCCTGGAATACTATGCCAAGGCTGCCGCTGTCCCCGGGAATCCTGGAGAAAAAGCAAAATATGGTGAAGCGCATGTAAAGATGCTCATTGACCTGGAGCAATACGATGGGGCTGCGAACTTACTCCTTCGGTACCATAAGGAGAATTGGCTTGCTGCTTCGCAACTGCAGTACTGGTATAGTACCCTTGGAGATGCACGTCTCAGACGGAACTCTTTTCAGGCGGCGGCCTCTTCTTACCAAAATGCCATTGGCAAAGATATGCCCAGCGAAGGGGAACGTGTTCAGGCTATACATTTACATTTTGGGGAGGCTCTATACAGATTGGGTAAGATTGAAGATGCTGCAAGTCACATTGAAGCTGCAAAGACAGGTCCTAATGAATTTTATAAGAAACGCGCTGTAGAAATGATGCAGCATGGAAATATTGACCGGTCTCTGGCTGAAGTCCGGGCCGTGTTGGAAAAATAGTAATTGGTGCGGTAGATTTTAAGGCTATGGGTAGGGGGAAACCGGTTTTGTTTGAAAATGCCGGGCAGTTGCGGGAGTTCCTGTTCACCTTGCTTGAAAGCTTGCCGCACGGCATACTGCTTGCAGATCCAGAGGGACTACCTATTGCTGCTAATCAAAAATGGAGCCAGCTTGCCGGAATCTCAGGAAGCGCATCACTGCAGCATTCCTGTTGGAAGATTTTTACCCAGTCATTTGGTCTGCAACCTGCCGATATCGATATTCTCAAGAAATCATCCTCTGCCAGCATTGTTTGTGAAGTGCAAAATTCTCCTCCCAATAAGGCTGGGGAAAAATATTTTCGTATCTGCAGAAACGATTTGAAAAGTCCTTTCCTGGATGTTTCGGGGTTCATTATTTCTTTGGAAGATATCACTCTTCTCAAGATGGCAGAGGCCCAGATTGAAAGGCGAAAGCGTTTCGCCGCCATGGAGGAAATGGCAGTCACTATGAGCCAGGAACTCAAAAATCCTTTGGGCGGGATGGAACTTTACGCTTCAATGCTTAAGCGGGAGCTGGCCGCTGATCCGGAAAATGAAACCATTGTCGACCGGATGCTACAGGCCTTGAAATCCATGGATTTGCTCCTTAATAATTACATGACCTTTGCACGTCTTCCCAAGCCGCAACCACAGAGGATTATTATTAAGGACTGGATCCATAGAACCATTAACCACCTTCAACTGCTCGATAAAGGAAAAAATATTGAAATTTCCGGGAATTATAGTCACTCCGCACCGGAGATTAATGGCGATCCAGACCTGCTGGAGCAATTATCCATGAATCTGGGTCTTAATGCCTTGGATGCAATGAAGGACGGCCAGCTTTTACGGATAGAAACGAAGACGGTTGCGCCGACGGAGGAGCATCCAGCTTTGCTTTCCATCTCATTTGCCGATCAGGGTCAAGGCATTCCCCAGAAAATCATTGCCAAAATATTTGACCCATTTTTCACAACCAAGGATAATGCCGGCGGGCTTGGCTTAGCCGTCGCGCATTACATTACTGAGTCGCATAACGGCCTCATAAAAGTGGAAAGCAGGGAAAGCAAAGGCACAACGATCGTGGTGTTGTTACCAATGAGCCATGAGAACCTTGCGTAGGTTCATTTTTTAGGATAAAAGCGATTTTATGTCTGAGAGAACAGGAAAAATACTCATTGTTGATGATGAACAAAATATGCGGATTGCTTTATTCGAAGCGTTAAAACGCAATGGTTATGAAGTGGAAGTGGCTGAAAACGGTAGGATGGCTTTAGAACTTCTGCAAAAATCCAATCCGGATATTCTCATAACCGACATCAGAATGCCGGAAATAGACGGCCTTGAATTGCTGCATCAGGCAAAGCAGATGAAACCTGAACTGCCGGTGGTCATCATTACAGGCTATGCCACCATTAATACAGCAGTGGAGGCCATGAAAAACGGCGCTTTTGATTATATCATGAAGCCATTTCCGGTCGAGGTCATTGAAAATACTGTGGAAAGGGTTTTTGCCAACCTGGAACGCGATACTCTCGTTGCCACCGCCCAGCCAGGCAACGACGGAAGTGGTTTTCAGAAGCCCATCATAGGAGAAGATGAACGGTTTAAACAGCTTCTGCAAAAAGCAAAATCCGTTGCATCAAGCAAGGCAACGGTTTTGATCCTCGGGGAGTCTGGTACAGGCAAGGAAATTTTTGCCCGTTATATCCATAACCAAAGCGATCGCTGCAAAGGGCCCTTTGTCGCGTTAAACTGTGCTGCCTTGCCTGAAGGGCTGCTGGAGAGCGAGCTTTTCGGACATGAAAAAGGAGCCTTTACCGGCGCAATCGTTGCCAAGAAAGGAAAGTTTGAGCTGGCAGACGGCGGCACCCTGCTGCTTGATGAAATCGGCGAGATTCCAATACATCTACAAGCCAAGCTCTTAAGGGTTCTGCAAGAGGATGAGGTTGACCGCTTGGGCGGCAAATCTCCCACTAAAATCGATGTGCATGTGGTGGCCACCACCAACCGGTCTCTGGAAGATGCGGTAAAAGAAGGGACCTTCCGCCAGGACTTATACTACCGATTAAATGTCATACCGCTCCGTTTGCAGTCCCTCCGGGAGAGAAAGAATGATATCCCTTTGCTTGCTGCCCATTTTATTCGGAAATACTCCACCCAATACAACAAATCAGTTAAAAAACTTTCCAAGGCATCTGCAGATTTTTTTCTATCCCATAATTGGCCGGGAAATGTCAGGGAAATGGAGAACCTGGTGGAGAGGGCAGTGCTGCTGAGCACAGGAGATTTGCTGGAAATCCTGGATTTCTGGGACGAAGAGGGATTTCCCGGCAATATGCCGGTAGAGGGAGTAAAGGAGGCAAGCCCGCGGGAATTTGTGGAACAGGGGGATGCCAGCCCCAGGAACAATGTGGTGTTTCAAAATGCTGATGGTGACATGGTCAGTTTAAGAGAGGTGGAGCGTCAAATGATCCTACAGGCCCTTCAAAAAACTGACAACAATAGGACCCATGCTGCCAAGATGTTGGGTATCAGCGTGCGCACTTTGCGTAACAAGCTCAATGAGTATCGCAATCAGGAAATAATGGAATAATTTTCCGGTACACTCTCTTCTGTCTGTAGCTGATCTGGTTACCCATTCTTTTACTGCAATGAAAATGTAATTCCCTGTATTTTCGTTTTAAAATCGATTTCAGATACACTGTGATTTTCGTTGTTTTTCATGATGTTATGGTACAAAAAAATCTTTTTGTGTCTCTGTTTTTCAGTTGCCCCTTGGCCGGAAAAATAGGGCATGCGTCTCTTTCCCGCTTGAAATTACCAAGCGTTCCGGTGCGGTTGCTTTGAGGAAATAGCGTGGCATTTTATTTGCATACTTTTTGAAGCTGAACATAAAAGCGAGCAGTTACCGTAAAGCTGGTCGGCGCAAAAAAGGGATCCCATTTACCTGGGGCTGCAGATACTCCAATTTTTTGCCCCTGGACCGATATTTTCAGGAGGAAATATGCCAATCAATAAACTTTTCGGCGGCAATATTGCTTTAACCGGCAAAGCCCTTGATCTCCGGATGCAGAAGCAGGGGCTTATTCAGTCAAATATTGCCAACATGGAAACGCCGGGCTATCAAGCAAAAGATTTTTCCTTTGCCAAGGCCATGGAAAAGGCGATGACCGGTGCCGGAGAACTGCAGCGCACCCATCCCATGCATTTAGATGTGGAACCACTCGATATAAGCAAAGAACCGGAGATTTCACAAGGCGATCAACCGGTGGATCTTGACGAGGAAATGGTTAAGCTCAGCCAGAACCGGCTAATGTATCAGGTCGGTACTAAGATTATTGCCAAAAATTTCGCCGCATTACAGTTCGTCATTGATGAAGGAGGGAAATAACAGATGGATATTTTGAAAGCCATGCAAATCAGCGGTTCCGCTCTAAAGGCTGAACGGACCCGGCTCAATATCGCAGCAACCAATCTTGCAAATGTTAATACAACCAGGACCGTCGAAGGAGGGCCATATAAAGCAAAATCCGTTGTCTTTGCCGCAACACCACTGAAACCGGACTTCCAGGGAACTCTTGATGCAGCGGATAGAGAATTGCGCAAAGTGGAAGTTGTGGAAGTAGTAGAGGATAATACTCCCTTTAAGGAGGTTCATGATCCTTCCCATCCGGATGCCGATGAAAACGGCATGGTGCAGCTACCAAATGTTAATAGTGTCGAGCAAATGGTGGATATCATGAGTGCCAGAAGGGCATATGAGGCCAATGTTACTGCGCTGGATGCCGTTAAAGACATGGCTTTGAAGGCACTCGATATAAGCCGTTAATGAGGAGGTGAAGAATGAAAGATCTGTCCATCAATCCCTTGGCTGGTGTTCAGCCGGGGATGGGAATAAAGAATCCGGATGCTTCACCAGCTTCCGGATTCAAAGAGGTTCTTGATAAATCGATTGATGCGGTCAATAAGTCCTTGGAGGAGGCGGGAAAATCAGCCGCTGGTCTTGTCAGCGGCCAGCATTCAAATATCCACGAAACCATGATCGCCATTGAAAAGGCCAATATTTCCTTCCGACTCATGACTAAAGCCCAAAACAAGGTGGTTGAGGCCTTTCAGGAGATAATGAGGTTGCAGCTTTAATGTGGCAGGTGGCGATCGGTATCCATAATATGCATATTGCTTTTCATTGGGGGTAACTATGGCAACGCCCAAAGAAATGTTTGATCAGATTGTATCGAATATCAAACAGTTTGGCCTGGCGCAAAAGATTATCGCCGCTGTTGTCCTGGTCGTGGTCTTCGGCGCTTTGCTTACGCTATCATTCGGCGGCGCGAAAATACATTATAAGGTTTTATTTAGTGGGCTGACCCAGGAAGATGCCTCCGAAGTTGTTGCCAAATTGGGGGAGCAGCGGACTCCTTATAAACTGTCCGAGGATGGCACAGCCATTCTGGTCCCGGCCAACCGGGTACACGAGACCCGTCTGGCCATGGCTGGACAGGGCTTGCCGCGAGGTGGCGGGGTGGGCTTTGAGATTTTTGATAAAACAAGTCTCGGTACCACTGATTTTGTAAACCGTCTGAATTACCAGCGGGCCCTGCAAGGAGAACTTGCCAGAACAATACGCCAGTTC
The DNA here is from genome assembly GCA_945787445.1 of uncultured Desulfobulbaceae bacterium. Taxonomy (GTDB): domain Bacteria; phylum Desulfobacterota; class Desulfobulbia; order Desulfobulbales; family CALZHT01; genus CALZHT01. The sequence continues at coordinate 15,168 of CALZHT010000028.1, read as the reverse complement.
CAACAGGTCCAGGAAGCCAGAGTTCATATTGCCACACCTCGGGAGTCTGTATTTATTGAGGATGAGAAACCTCCCAGCGCTTCAGTCAGTGTAAAATTAAAGGGCAGGGAAAAACTTTCCTCCAACCAGGTGCAAAGTATCGTAAATTTGGTTTCCAGTGCCGTTCCCGGCTTGACCCCTGAGAATATTACAGTGGTGGACACCAGCGGCCGTTTGCTCTTTAGGAAAAAAGGCGGCGAAGAGAGTTTTATGTCCGCAACCCAGTTGGAGTATCAGGCCTCCATAGAAGAGGGCTTGCGCCATAAAGTAGAGACCATGCTTGAGGAAGTTGTGGGTGTAAACCGGGTCAGGGCACAGGTAACGGCAGAAATTGATTTCAGCAGAGTCAATGTGATGGAGGAAAGTTTCGATCCTGAAACCCCGGTGGTTCGAAGTGAAAAATTGCATATTGAAGGCGAGGATGCGGCCGGTTTGGATGGCGCCGGCATCCCGGGTGTCAAAGGGAGTCTGGCAACCTTTGCCGGTGAAGGCGCTGGCGGGGGAGGCCAATCAAGCAGTTTCAAGAGCAATGACGTCACGAGAAATTTTGAAATCAGTAAAACCACGAAACATGTCCAGGAGCCCACCGGCAGCATCAAACGCCTTTCAGTTGCGGTAATGGTGGACGGCACCTATGATAAGACCGAGAACGAAGATGGGGAAACCGTCTTGCAATATAAGGCCCGCACCCCAGAAGAGATGCAATGGTTTGACAAATTGGTGAAAAATGCCATAGGCTATAATGAGGACAGAGAGGATCAGGTTGAGGTGGCTAATATGCCATTCGCCCTTTCCTCCGTGGTGGAACCGGAAACAAAACTCGTGGACCGGGGGTTTGAAATTTTAGAGCGTCTGGTTATGCCGATTATTTATATAGTCGGTGGAATATTGTTCATCCTGCTCTTCCTGCGCCCCATGTTGCGGATGTTGGCGGCACAACCGGCGGGACGTCCTGCCGTGCGCAAAGCGGCAGGGGAAGGCCGCAAACCAAGTGCATCGGAATATGTTGAAGATGAAGAGGATTTACATCTAGCGCCGCGGCAAATGACAGACAAGGAAAGGATTTATCACCTGGCGCAGTCTGATCCCGACCGGGCAGCAGACCTTGTAAGGCGCTGGCTGCGTGAAGAGGGCTAATCAATGGCGAAAAAAAGAGAAGGATCAGCTGATAATCTTTCTGGACCGGAGAAAGCCGCCATTTTTTTAATGACCCTTGGAGAGGATTTTTCCTCCGAAGTCTTTCTGCGATTGGACCCTGACGATATAAAGATTGTCGGGCGCCAGATGGCTAAGATAGACAAGGTTGATAAAGAGGATATTTCCGCCCTGCTTTCTGAATTCAGGTCTGACTCGGGTGGCGGCGATCTTTTCTTTTCCGGCAACGACATGCTGGAAGGAGCCCTGAAGCGGGCAATGTCAACCGATCAAGCCAATGAAATTCTAGACGAGATCCGTTCGGACTGGAAACTCACCCTCTTTCAAAAAGCACGAAAACTCGAGCCTCAGGTCCTGGTTAATTTCCTTCGCAATGAACATCCTCAGACCATATCCCTTGTCCTTTCGGTTCTGGCCAAAAGCCAGGCTGCTGATATTCTGAAAGAATTCAAGGAGGAAACCCAGGTTGAAGTCATGTTGCGCATGGCTGAACTGGATAAGGTGAGTCCTGAAATTTTAGTTGACCTTGACAAGGTCCTCCAGGAGGAGCTGCTGACCATTGAGGGCATGGAAGGCCAAAGACTGGGCGGAGTGGAGTCGGTGGCTGAATTGTTGAACCATACGGATCGAGCCCTTGAAGCGCTTATCCTGGAAGGTATTGAGGAGCAGCGGGAAAGCCTGGCTGATGAGATACGAAAATTGATGTTTATCTTTGAGGATCTGCTTGGCGTAGATGATAGAGGCATCATGGCTATTCTTAAGGAAGTGAGCACTGACGACCTCAAACTTGCCCTGCGAACCGCCACAGATGAGCTCAAGGATAAGATTTTCAGGAATATGTCTAAAAGAGCTGTCGAGATGCTGAAAGAGGACATTGAAATCATGGGCCCGACCAGAGTTAAGGACGTGGAACTTGCCCAGCAGTCAATTATAAAGGTTGCGAAACGTCTTGAACAGGAAGGTAAGATTCATCTTGTCGCGAGCGGCGCAGAGGAAGAATTTGTCTAGAGTAATAAAATTCCAGAGTACTATCCCCAAGTCTGATGCTGTTTCATCCCGTCCGGCAGATGGGGAGGGAGCAGGTGCAGCGGATTTTCTTTCCTTTGAGATGCTTATGGGCGAGACTGCTGATGGAGAAGCCGTTGGAGGAAATATTTTTGACCATGCCAGGCAGGAATCAGAGATAATTTTACATAAAGCCCAAGAGGAAGCAGCCAGGATAGAGCAGGAAGCATATAACAAGGGCTTTGCAAAGGGTGAAGAAGAGGCTGGTGCTCAGTTTGCCCAGAAGATCAATGAGGAGGTCGCCAGGCTCAACGGAATTTTCAAAGACCTTCAGGATCAGTACACTTCTCTCAACAAGCAGTATGTGAATGAATTGTTGCTTCTGATCAAGACCATGGTGGACCGCCTGGTTAATCACGAGGTGTCGGTGAATCCTAAAGTGATCCAGGCCTGCCTGAACAAAGCCATGGAATATGTCATAGAGAATTCCATGATCAAGGTTCGTCTCAGCCCCGATGATTTCATGCGCATTAAAGAAGCCGGTTTTGAAGATCCTGCTTTTTTGCAGGGAAGCACCAGAGTACAGTTGATCGAGGATCCTGCCGTGTCTCGGGGCGGTTGCCTTCTGGAAACTGATTTTGGTGAAATCGATGCCACGCTGGAGAACTGTAAGGACAAACTCTACAAGGCCATTGATGAGTTTTTTCTCGAGTCCCTGGCCCTTGATGACCAAGGAATGGAGTAATCATTGCTGCAATTGCAGTGGTTCCGTGCTTTGCTGATAGGCCGATTTATCTATGGATAAAATCATCAAAATTCCCTTCATGCAATCAATCACCTTGTGTCAATTGGACTGAAACAGATGAATCTTAGCAACTGTATTGAAATGGCGAAAAAAGCGCCCCTTGTTTCGGTTTGCGGCCGCGTCTCTCAGGTTATCGGGCTGGTAGTTGAAAGTGTCGGTCCCGGTATCCCGGTAGGCAGCGTTTGTGAAATTGAGGTTTTCCGGGGCAAATGCACTGTCCTTGCCGAGGTGGTTGGTTTTCGTGAAGGCCGTTCCTTGCTCATGCCCTTAGGGGAAATGCGGGGAATAGAGCCTGGCAGCATCATACGGTTTGTGGGCGGTAAGGCTTCTGTGCCGGTTTCATCATCTCTTCTCGGCAGGGTAATAAATGGCTTGGGCGAACCGGTTGATGGTAAAGGGCCGTTGGCTATTCAGCGTCACTATCCCCTGTATGCTGAACCGCTTAATCCCATGACCCGCGAGCGGATTGAACAACCCATTGATGTTGGGGTCAGAAGCGTTAATGGATTGCTTACCCTGGCTAAAGGACAACGTATTGGCATTCTCTCCGGTTCAGGAATCGGCAAGAGCACCTTGCTCGGCATGGTAGCCCGCCATACCGCAGCGGATGTCAGCGTTATTGCATTGATCGGAGAGCGCGGTCGGGAGCTTAAGGATTTCATTGAACGTGATCTTGGACCGGAAGGTTTGGCCAGATCGGTGGTAGTGGTAGCTACCTCCGACCAACCGCCATTGGTCAGGATGCGCGGCGCCTACCTGGCCACCGCTATCTCGGAATTTTTCCGGGATCAGGGCAGAGATGTGATCCTGATGATGGATTCCGTGACCCGCTTTGCCATGTCCAGCCGGGAAGTGGGGCTTGCTATCGGCGAACCGCCAACCTCCCGAGGATATACGCCGTCAGTGTTTTCTCAACTTCCAAAGCTCCTGGAAAGGGCTGGAACCTGCCAGGACAAGGGGAGTATAACCGGAATTTACACGGTACTTGTTGAAGGCGATGATCTGAACGAACCCATAGCGGATGCCGTACGCTCCATTGTTGACGGCCATATTATCCTGAGTAGAGAATTGGCAAACCATGGACACTATCCTGCCATTGACATTTTAGGGAGCATCAGCCGTTGCATGGTTGATGTCGTTGAAGGGGAGCAGCTCGATCTGGCACGCCGTTTTGTTGATGTGTTGTCAACATACCGTCGGGCCGAAGACCTGATCAATATCGGCGCCTATGTAGCCGGCAGTAATGCAAAGATTGATTATGCCATCAAGATGATTGACAGTCTGAATACCTTTCAGCGTCAGCCGGTGCATGAAAAGGTTTCCATGGGAGAGACCTTTTCTTTGCTAAAGAATCTCTTTCAAGTCGCATAACGATATGGATATGTAAAAAATGGCCTATCAATTTAAGCTGGAACAGCTACTGGGATACCGGCGTACCCTGGAAGAACAGTCCCAGCATCGACTCACCAAAGAGCTTGGTATCCTGGAAAATCACCGAAACCATCTTGAAGAGCTTACAGCGGCCAGGGTGCACTTGATTGAGGATTTTGACAAACGCAAGCAAAAAGGCATAATGGCAGCAGTATACCTGTTCTATATGGGGGCCATACGGTTTAAAGAGCAGCAGATTGCCACGCAGGGAAACACTATTGCGGCTCAAGAGAAAGTGGTTGAGGATGCGCGGCGAATTTTGATTGAAAAAAGAAAGGATAGGGAGATTGTTGAAAAAGTTAAGGAAAAGGATTACCAACTATATCTAAAAGAAGAGATGAAAAAAGAGCTGCATGAAAATGATGAGCAGGTGCTGCTCCGTTTCGGCAGAATCGATGGCCTGATCTGAAAACCATCAGAAGCTACGAGCTAGAAAATATAAAAATAAAAGTTTAATAATTAAGACATGATGCGCTTGGGTATAGCAAATTTTATCATTATCCTATTCGGGATTTACGGGTTTTTCCTTCTCGAACCATTGCCGGTTGCGGCAGAAGAATTCAAACCTATCACTGCTTCGTCAAAGGAGATAGCCTTTGCCCGTTCCTTGAAAGAACGTGAAACAATTGTGATTAAGCAGGAAGAGGAACTCGAGAAAAAACTGCAGGAATTTACCGCCTTGCAAGAGGATGTGGAAACCAAACTGGATCGGTTGACCCGGTTGGAGCAGGATGTGCAGAAAAAGATTGATGAGCTGATAGGTATCAAAGACAAAGAGTTCAAAAACCTCATTAAAGTGTATAGTACAATGAGCCCTTCCAAAGTGGCGCCGCTGCTTAACAAAATGGAAGATGGTACGGTCGTCAAAATCTTACGGGCCATGAAATCGGATGTCGTGGCCAAGATTATCCCCAAACTCGATCAAAGCAAGGCGGTTCGGATCAGCAAGGATCTTGGCCTGCTTGATTAGCCGCACACTTCCTTAACCTCCATTGAGCGTTTCAAATTCTGAAAAGGGATTTTTCAGGTTACGTATTCCCGTATTGACATGTATGCACAATTAATGCATACTCATGCATATGAGAACAACACTCAATATAGATGATCAAATAATTGAAAAAGCGTCGCGCTTAACTGGGATCAAAGAAAAGACAGCCTTGGTGCGGCTTGGTCTTGAGGCATTAATTGCCCGCGAAAGCAGCAGGCGCCTTGCGAAGCTCGGAGGCACTGAGAAGGATTTGCGCGCCATTCCCAGACGAAGATCAACGAATACCAAGTCACATTCAAAGAGGTAACAAGGCGGCAAGGAGGAGGTCCCGGAGGCGTATATAAAATACGTCGAGGAAGCCGACGACGCAGCCAACAAAGTTAGAATTTGAATGCGACTTGGTATAAAAATAATCATGGTTATTGTTGATACATCGATCTGGATAAGCCACCTGCACGATGGTAATCGGCAATTAGAGCAATTGCTCCTTGATGCTGAGGTAATGTGCCATATCTTTGTTATTGGTGAGCTTGCTTGTGGCAACATGAAAAATCGAAATGAAATCCTTTCCTTACTACAATCCCTTCCCAGGTCTCCAATTATTGAATTTAATGAATATTTGCACTTTATAGAGCATAATCAATTGGAAGGGAAAGGAATTGGATTTGTTGATGTCCAGCTTTTAGCTTCAGCACAATTAGCTGGATTGCCCTTGTGGACAGGCGACAAGAGGCTGAAGTCAGCGGCAAAAGAGCTTGGCTTGGCATACAAATAGAACACCTGGTGCTCATTCTCAGAGGTACGCTTGCATCAATAATTCCCCTATCTTTTCATTACCCAGCCATACTAAAGATACCAATTATAACGTGTTGCGTCGCGTTCATTATATTTGCGATACAGGGACTGGTTGGCCAGGTATTCCCTGTCTAATGTATTAGGAATTGAGAGATCTTAAAGAAAAGGAGATTTGGCATAGAATATAAATTGGCTTCCTTTTGTGCGCTAGAAATTTTTCCAATCATATAATTATGAAAGATAGAAAAAACTACCTGATTCTCTATGTAATCTTAACTGTTGGGCATGCTTTATCGGCAAATGTCTATGGTCAGTCTCCTCAAATTATTATTCAAAAACATCCGGAATATAAGGAGACCTCATACACCATCCTCACAGATGATAGCCGGAAGATCAGCCTGACCACCTATCAGACTGAGATCAACAGGGGCATACTCCGTCTGAGATCAAATTCCGACCTCGCCTTTGCTGAGCAGATTGATTTATTTTCCAGAATATTAGGGAATGTTTTTGAACGAGAGAATATAGAGGAAATTCACACGCTGTTTATTGGAAGGTTGCTCAATGCTTTCGGCGATAACAATACCCAGATGTCGGAAAGACTGGCCCTGTCTGCCTATACATCATCTGTATGGGATAGTGCAGGAGGCAAACCTGTTTCCGGTCACGAAAACCTGGCTGTTAAAGATATTGCCAATAAAGCCCGGATATTCTCGGAATTAGGTGAAATATTTGCACGGCACGGACTGGTAATAAAGGTCTCAGGGGCAGAAAAAGTTCTTATCGCTCAACCGGATAGGACGCCCTTTGGAGATTCACTGAAATCCAAAGGGATAGAAAAGATTTCTCACGTTCGTTCGAAATGACAGACATATTAAGAGTCAAAAGGTTATGCTTCGTATCGTTAAGCTAGCTGAGAAATGATGGCAAGCAGATTTCATTATGGATGAGCACGAACGAAAGGCAGTCTACAAAGAGACTTTTAACACGGTTGCCGATGGGTACGATGGTGCAGCCATGCGTTTTTTCCCGGAAAGCGCAAAGCATCTTTCTTCCTATTTGCACTTAAGGGGTAATGAACACATACTTGATGTGGCAACCGGAACCGGGTGTGTCGCGCTTACTCTTGCCAAAGATCTGCCGCGAGGCCATGTGACCGGCATAGACTTTTCTGCAGGCATGCTCGCGCAGGCGGCCAAAAAAAGAAAGGCTTGGAATATCAAAAATGTATGCTTTGTAGAAATGGAAATGCAGGCCATTGATTTTCCGGATAATCATTTCGATGGTGCGGTAAGCGCCTTCAGCATTTTCTTTGCAGAAGACATGGAGAAACAGCTTTGCCATATTGCCGACAAAGTCAAGAGCGGCGGTAAAATTATCATAACAAGTTTTTACCAAAACGCCTTTTCACCGCTAGCGGAACTATTTTTGGAGACCATCCAAAAATATGAGGTCGAAATACCACCTATGAGGTGGAAGCGTGTCGCTACAGATGAGATGTGCGTCTCTCTTTTCAATGGTACTGAATTACAGGATATTCGCAGTTTTCAAAAGGATAATGGCTATTATCTTAACAGCGCTGAAGACTGGTGGTATATCATCTGGAACGGGGGTTTTCGCGGCTTGGTAAGTCAGCTTTCAGAAAATGATATGAAGAAATTCAAACAAGAGCATCTGCAGGAGGTTGAAGGGCTTTCTTCGCATAAGGGGATTTGGTTGGAAATGAATATCTTATACACCATGGGCACTAAAAAATGAAGGTATTGGTTAAAGGATATTTTAATTATGAGCAATGATCAGATACTATTTGTTGATGACGAAGATAAGGTCCTCGCCGCCCTGAACCGAGAACTTCAAGAGGAAGGCTATGAAATTTTTCTGGCTAATTCGGGCGAGGCAGCCATGCAACTGCTTGAAAGAAACCCCTGCAAAGTTATTGTCGCTGATATTAAAATGCCGCTCATGAACGGCTTTGAACTCCTTGATATGGTGAATGAATTCTATCCGGATACGATCCGCATTGTCCTTTCAGGCCATGCGGACCTGAATCTTATATTAGGTGAAGTCAACAAAAGGGGCATTGATCGTTACCTTACCAAGCCATGGGAACCTGATGAGTTAAAAATGATTCTGCGCCAAGCCATAGAGCTTTTTAATTTGCGTCGTGAGGTTGAAGAATTGAAAGCCCGAATTGCTGCCGAAGAATAGGGTCTGTCCACATTATTTGGGGGTATACCCTGTGCAAGGTCGTCTTCATTTCCTGCCAATCCTTTTAATCGGGGAGGGAAAGATCAATCATTCACAGGTGAGGTTATTGTTGTTCAGCTGCGATATGGCGCCCAATAGAACATCGTTAATGGTTTCAGCGAAAATAAATTCCATTTCTATAAGGACCTGATCCGGCAGTTCGAGAAGGTCCTTTTTATTTTCTTTGGGAAGAATCACCCGTTCTATTCCGGCACGGTGCGCAGCCAGGAGTTTTTCCTTGATGCCGCCTACCGGCAGGACCAGACCGCTCAGGGTAATTTCACCGGTCATTGCCGTATCACTGCGAGTAGGCCAGCCGGTATATAATGATGCCAATGCCGCTGCCATGGCCACCCCGGCCGAAGGGCCGTCTTTAGGAATTGCGCCGGCCGGCACATGGATATGGACCGGTGGTTTTACTCTGTTGATGCCCAGCGAGTCGCAACGGGAAATAACATAACTGTTGGCAGTCATGGCCGATTCTTTCATGACGCTGCCAAGATGACCAGTGAGGGTGAATTTCTCATGTTCAGGCAAGGTAATAGCCTCGACATACAAAACATCACCCCCCGCCTCTGTCCAGGCCAGGCCTGTTGCCACTCCGGCAGGCAGCTCTTTTCTGATCTGTTCGATGAAGAATTTTTTCGGACCAAGCATATCAACAAGATCATCGCGCTGCACAGTGACCGGTTCTATATGGTTTTCAGCAAATTTCACCGCAACTTTACGGGCCAGACGTCCGAGCATGCGTTCAAGGCCACGCACCCCAGCCTCTCTGGTATAATTGCGGATTACCGTGATCAGCGTATCATCAGGTACAATGAAATCGTCTTCGGCAAGGCCTGCTTCCGTGCGCTGGCGGGGCAGAAGATACTCAAGGGCTATTGCTTTTTTCTCTTCATCACTATAGCCGCGCAGCACTAAGGTCTCCATCCTGTCCAATAAAGGCCTGGGGATGGCATCAATGGTATTGGCGGTGGTGATAAAAAGGACTCTGGAGAGGTCGAACGGGAGATCGAGGTAATTATCACGAAAGGTGAAGTTTTGGGCCGGATCAAGGATTTCCATGAGCGCCGCTGCAGGGTCGCCCCGGAAATCGCGGCCAAGTTTATCCACTTCATCGAGCATCAGTAATGGATTTTTTACTCCGGCCCTGCGAGTAGCCTGGATAATGCGGCCCGGCATGGCACCGATATAGGTACGCCGATGGCCGCGCAGTTCAGCTTCGTCATGCATGCCGCCCAGGCTGAATCTTTCAAATTTGCGGCCTAAAGCCCGGGCAATGGATTGTCCCAAAGAGGTTTTCCCCACCCCCGGCGGCCCGACAAAACAGAGGATCGGGCTTTTGGCCTTTGGATTTAATTTCATCACAGCCAGATATTCAATAATCCGCTCCTTAATCTCCTTCAGGCCGTAGTGATCTTCGTCAAGAACCTGGCGGGCATTGGCCAGGCTGAGAATATCAGCTGTCTCTTCATTCCATGGCAGTTCCAGCACCAGCTTCAAATGGGTGAGGATAACTTGATAATCCGGCGAAACGGGCTGGATACGCTCCAGACGAGATAATTCCTGTTCGGTTTCCTTGCGTACTTCATCGGGTAAGGTGATTTCCTCAAACCGTTTGTGCAATTCACTCACTTCAGCCTCAGCCGTGCCTTTTTCACCAAGTTCCTGCTGAATAGCCTGGAGTTGTTGACGGAGTAGGTAGTCATGTTGCTCACGGCTCAATTTTTCCTGCGCCTGTTTTGCTATCTTTTGGCGAAGCTGGAGAATCTCAATCTCATAATTAAGAATGCGGCGCATTATTTTCATCGCCTCGATACGGTTGGGGGCCTCCAGGATTGACTGGGCTTTCGTGATATCCTGGGCAAATAATTGACCCAGATGATACAGCAAATGCAGGATATCTTCGCCTTGGGCGAGGATTTGCGGAAAAGTCAGATGCAGTTCCGGATGGCCCAGGGTAAGATATTTAGTGGTGAGGTCCAGTATTTCGCGCTGGAGCGCTTCGACCTCGACTCCCTTTTCCTCAGGCATCAGCAAGGGTTTTACCCGGACTTCAAGAAATGGTTCAGCCTGCTCAAAATTGACAACTTGGACCCGCTCAAGGCCTTGGAGGATGATTTGGACAGCGCCCTCCAAACGGGCCAAAACCTTGATCATGGCGGTGGTGCCGATAGAAAAGAGATTTTCCGGCCGCAACTCATCCTTGGCGCTGGCGATTTTGGTGAGAACCACAAGCCGTTTGTCTTCTCTGGCCAGCGTTGCTTCAACAGCAGCGATTGATGCAGGCTTGTCGATTGAAACCGGCAGGGTCATATACGGGAAAACTACGGCTTTTGTTAAGGGAAGAACAGGGACTTTAAAGGATTGGCTGGTTTCACTCACTGGCAATATACCTCCGGGTCTCAAAGGTTACCTCAATCTTTCAAATACATAAACATGAGCTGTGGATTGGATATATTGTACACATACCAATTCGCCATTGTGAAGTATTGTATTGTCTCCATATTTGGGAAAATTTTTTCCATTATCAAGCGGTTTTCTACCTGCACAATTACTGTCCGCTTTCCTTCCGGAGAGCGCATTGGTGACACAAACGGGCCGTGGGTAACGCCTCCAGCCGTCTCGGGCGGATATTCTTCTGGCAATTCTCACATATACCATATCTTGCCGTATCCATTTTCAAAAGTGCCAGGTCGATTGCTTCAATTGCTGTTTTGTCAAGCTCTTCCAACTGGTCGAAAATACGGGTCAAGACCGCTTTTTGGGCCTCTTCTTCCATCTCGATTTCACGCTCGCCGAGGCTCTGCCAGCCGGATTCAGTTCGCTGAAACCGTTCAAATATCTCTTGCCGTTGTTGGAGAAGCTTGTCTTTGATCTCATTGAGTTTTTGTCCACTCATCAGCTTATCTCCTCTCAAGCTTTGAAGATCCCGCTAAAAGTCGGGAAACGGTTAACGTGCCGTGTAATTTCAATTAGTTCCAACGTAAAACATCGATGAAATCGTAATTTTTATGATTTCATCAAACTTAAAAGAGCAATGATATTAATTCATTACATTGGGGCGACATAGCGCCCCTCTCCGATTTATCCTATTCTAAGCATAAAATAAGCATAAGCGGTGCGAAGCGTAACCACTTTTATCGGAACCAGTATGATTCCCTTTGTAAGCGTTGGATTTTTTTATCCATGCTTTATGAATCCTGATAACTACTAAAACGCTGCTGTTTTTTTATTCGCGCTTAAGAACCCCTTGTCATTTCGAGCACAGCGAGAAATCTCATTGCCCCAGGAAAAGATTTCTCACGTTCGTTCGAAATGACGGACATAGAAAAGGTTAACAGGTTATGCTTCGTAACGTTAAAGTCAGTAATCAGCTAAGAAGAGTATGAATTAGGGAAGGGTGTGGAAGGTGGAATCCCTTTTGCCTTGGGTGTAGATGACCCTTAAAGACCTGTTGGTAATTGTTAGAAGGTTCTCTGCCTGATTCCCTTAAGAACCAATCCTCTTTAAATCCCCGTTACGCGTATATTGCCGATTTGTTCTATTTCCAGGGTAATCGTGCCCTGGCCGCTGCCAAGTGTCCCGCCTAAAAAAGTAGATGTTCTTGTTTCATTCTGAAGGACAAGATTGGGTGCAGTAATAGTTCCCAAGGTAACGGTAGCAGAGAATCCTGCCGAAGTGTTAAGTGGTATGGTAAGATTGATATCGCCATTCAAGGTGTTCAGGTCGATTGAGCCGTTCAATGGCAAGGTGATTTCACTTTCAATTGTGCCACCGAGTACATTAATCAATGCCCCTCCAACGATTTGCTTCAGTGTGACGCTCCCACCTACATTGTTTACGGAAACGTTGTTGTTAATGGAATCGAGTGTCACGGTACCACTGATGCTATTGACATGTGTCTGTAAATCTTGCGGTAGGGTGATGGTATAATCGACGATATATTCTCGCCCGCCTGTGTTTTGGTCTTGCGGTTGAAAAGTCTCGACAAAAATTTCGTTTGGCAGACTTTGCATATTCACTGTAAGATCCTGCAAGTGCGCCTGGGCATCCTGAGTACTTTCTGATTGCACCCGTTTCGTCCCTGTAATGGTAACCGAAAGCGCCCCGGGTTGACCGGTGATGGTGATTCCCCCAGTTTTCCCATGCAATCGAAATTGGGCGCGGTTCTCCACCAATGCTTCTAAGGAAAAGGTTTCCTCAGCTTCGAAATTGGTATTGCTGACCTGAGGAACAGGAGGATTGGCATTGTCATCGCCGTCATCACATGAAATGAAGATCAATGCAAAGAGCAAAAAGAGCAATATGGCATGGTTTAGGGATTTGTTTTTCATCACACATTTACCCCAGAGGTTGCAGAGTTCAGGTCATAAAGGGATCACGCCTACTGCTGAGCCCCGCATGGACTAAGGGCAATAAGTCGCAACATTTTCCTTTTAAACCCTTAATTTTAGGGTGAAAGGATTGAAAAGGAAAATGTTTCTTAAATTTGGTAATCCAAATTATAGCAATTACTGTAAACGATGTTGTGGCACATTTTTTTGTAAACGATGTTATGGCACTTACCATTTATCCTTTTTCACTGGCTGCAATTAATACTTATTTGCGGCACTGAAATCTGTTGGTCTCCATTTGAAAATTCACCTTTAAATAGATTTTCGTCATCAAACTGGTTGCCGAAGTATGCATAATAGGTATTGCCAACCCGGCGGTAGATGCCCCATCCTTGCAGAATATTCTGCTGTCCCAGCCATTCCCGGTGTCTGAACACACCGCCGGGAACCTCGAAGGTTGTGTGCACGGAAGAATGGGCGGTGAATTCAAAGGCATTGTCATAGGTAAGGGTGTTAAAGGTCTGCGCATCACAAGTTCCATAGTGGCGCCAGGACTCAAGACCTGGATCACCGTACCGATGCCCTACAGCAACGCACTGCATTTCTATTTGATTCGGATTAGCCAAAGGATCGTCAATAAATGTTTCAAACGCGACGATCATGCCCATAAAGGTCTCGATATCCCTGCTTTTTTCAGGGAAGGAGGTCAAGGTGTTTATGGGATCGATGGTTATGGTGGAGTTCGTGTATTGGTAGGTGCCGGGTAAGAGTATGTCTGCAGGAGTGGTGTCAACGAATCGCACATCGAATGTGCCGTCCCCCTTAAAGTCGAAATCAAATGCCAGACTTGAGCCTCGACGCTGGCAGCTGAAAAAGACCTTTAAGGGATCACTGGCGGAGAAGGGAAAGGTATTGTTTACTTCTTCAGTCAAAGCAACTGATTGCTGTGGATTCGGATTGCCGGCGCTATCATCGCCGCCCCCGCCGCAGGCGATAAATGTTGATGACACGATCAGTAAAAAAATCACTCTGCCTACCATGGTATCCCTCCTTTGCGTGAGCAATAAAAATGTCCCCCTATTGGTCGATTATTATTATGCTGATTTTTATGGATAAAATTCATTAATCCATTTTCAATACTTGACACACGCGCAAAAAGTCGGGTAAGCGGTTACCGTGCAATGTACTTTCAATGGAATATAAGGCCATACAACGATGGCAGCGGACTCCCAACGATGCCGTCATTACCTGATCCCAATTGCAGTGGTTCCATCAACGCGAATTGGCAACTGTTATGAAAAAAGCAATCGCAATTGAATTACAGGATCTTGTTGGTTTCGCAAAAAGAAACTATACCGAGATTGTTGTCATAGCAAGTTCAACCCTGTTTATCCTCCTTCATTATTACCACAAACTTGGGAACTCCTGGGCCAGCTCGTTTGTCTATTTTGCTGTTTTTCCGGTTCTGACCATTATTATCCTGCTCAGGAAAAATCCGCTTCACCTTGGCCTGGGGCTCGGGGACTGGCGGTTGTGGCTGAAGTATGTCTGTGTCGTCCTTCTCTTCGCGTTGCCGATCCTTTATATTGGTTCGCATCTCCATCCCATGAAGCGGTATTACACGGCCCAGCATCTAAGCCTGCTGAACTACTCTCTGCAGATCAGTGTCTATATGCTGGGCTTTGAATTCCTGTTCCGCGGTTTCATGCTCTTTGGGTTGAAGGAAAAATTCAAGGAAGGCGCCATCCTTGTCCAGATGGTGCCATTCACCCTCCTGCATATCCGAAAACCCGAGGTCGAAACCTTCGGTTGCATATTCACCGGCATATTATTCGGCTACATAGCCTACCGGGGAAATTCCTTCTGGCCGGTCTATATCATTCACGTAGTGGTGAATATCGCGAATGCATATTTTATTAACTTCTTATAAACTTTCTGATTTCTGCTTCATCCTCTATAACGTTTATTAAGAATTACCCAGAAAGACGATTATTTTGTTGTGTTATGGTCGCCACCCAAAAGTCCCTTTTTTACCTTTGAATCCGTTCCCCATATCACACCATAGTTTCATACTCCAAACTCAGCGCTGAAACGTGCCTGTTATCTGCTTATTGCTGTCCATCATGACGTCACACCAGTAACTTGCTGCGGTTCCTCCCATTTGATTACAGGTGTCTGTACCCATCCAGGCCCCTGCTGCAAAGTCCGGATCGGGAACTGCCGTGAGCCTCACGGTTATTCCGGCATTGAAGCTTGCGCTGCAAGTGTTGCCGGTTGTGCAATTTATGCCTGCAGGAGTGCTGGTTATCTGACCAGTAGCTTGTACCTGGTCTACATCATAGAAAACTCCATAATTGAGAACC
>CALZHT010000027.1 GCA_945787445.1 uncultured Desulfobulbaceae bacterium | reverse complement strand
GGACTTTTCTCTGTTTTTCCAGGAATAAAATCCACTACGGCTCACACGCATTACCTGACAAACCAGGGTTAATAGATATGCCTTCCTCGCTCCATCAATAAATCGATACCTCATCCCTGTTCTTTCGCGAAGAAGGCTGCCGCCTTTTTTAAAATCTCACGCTCCATTTTCAGCCGCTTGTTTTCCTTGCGGAGCCGTTTTAATTCAGCCTGCTCTGCGACTGTATTATTCCCTGATTCGTCAACGGCTGACGTTCCCTCAATCTCTTTCTTCCAGCGACCGAACAATTGGCATTGATGCCCAAGGTTCGTCCGATCTCAGAAAGTGAGTATCCCTGCTCGACTATCAGTTTCACGGCTTCTTCTTTGTAATCTTTTGAATAGTTACGACGTTTTCTCTTGCTTATTGAACACCTCCTGGATGATTAGTAATTCACCCTTAAAAAAAGTGTCCATTAATTCCTTACCACCTCATCTGTTTGTTCATTTTTAAATATTACCATATAAAGGCTTATAAGTGCCCCTGAAATTGTAATATACAAAGGGCTAAACATTCCATTTAAAAGAGAATCTATAGAGAATAAAATAACGATCAAGCTCAATGCTATAGCGAAAGCTAAATAATAATTCAATTCAGATTTAATTAGTCTTTTCCTGTTGCGCAACATTAACCATGGCCCTAATAGCAGACTCGAGTATAGGGAAATTAGACCGACAAATCCGTGTGTTTGGAAAGAGATGAGCCATAAAGCATCTCTCGCCATACGGATTCTCTCGCCTGTCACAGGATCTATAGGCATTCCACGGCCGAAATACCCCCAACCCAAAAGAGGACGTTTTAGGGCTTGCACATTAATGAGGTCCTCCTGTTGGAGTCTGGTTGATAATGAAATAATGCGCTCCTCATCAAAAAATATCTCAGCCACAGTCACAATTTCGTGTGCTGATAGAATGCTTGATGTACGACTGATTATGTAGAGGGGCGTTATCAAAAATAAAATTTCTATAAATGGAACAGCTTTGAAATTACTGTATAGTATATAGCTACTGATTCCTATAGCGAGTGCAGTCCATCCATTGGCTGATTTGCATAGTATGGTGGTAACAGCTAAGGCAACAAATAGGACTGACAAAGGAAAACCTTTGATATGTTTTTCTTCATTGTTTCGCCAGTACCAAAAGATAATTGTAGTAGATAGTGCCATCCACAATGCAACCATAAAGACATAAAGGGAAATATATTATTCCGCCAATGATGATCCCTAAGCATAGGTCCTTCAATGCCCTGGTGTTAGTAAAGTAAATCCGTCCTACAAAATATGGCACACCATACGTCATGATATGACCAAAAGTCCCTGAAAAACCTTCATGCAGGCCAAGCTGATTTGAGAGGGATGTGGCAATGGGACAAAAAAAACACCATATAACAATTGGGACATCGTATATCTTCCATTTGAAAGGGGTGCTTTGCTTTTGTCCGGTAAGGAAACTGCCAAGCAACAATCCGATTGAGATGGCAGTGAATTTACTATATTCTGGTAAACCGGGTAAATTATAATAAGCCATAGGCAAGAATAACCAACCACCAATTACTGACCAGAGGACTGCGCGATGCGGCTTTAATATGAGAAAGAATAATACAGTTAATGGAATCCAGGCAAACAGCATTATTGGTACAAAAAGGCTCAATAATATTCTCCCATTTTCCTTTTATAGCAAGCTATCAATTGTTCAAAAAGATAAGGAAATGATCTCTGTTGATTATTCAAGTTCATCAATTGTTGTCAAACCTTATAAAGTAAATTACAAATCCATGCTTTCACACTAAGTACATGAATACAAATACTATCAATAATGGTGTAAAAATACAAAGTGCATCTACATGTGGAAACCAAACGGAATATCTCCTATAAACGGCCGATTGGAATGGATAGTAAAAAATCGGAGAACATGCAACTCCTATAATGACTCCCCGAGTTCCAAAATAATAACCACCAAATAACATTGAAGCTAATAAAAAAAATACCCTAGAAGCAATAAGTTTCATATATAAATAAGAATTTCCAAATGATAATACTATTGGTCCTAACGCTGTACCTACCAGTATTATTAGACCTATAGAAAGAGTTTGCAATATCCAGCCTGCTTCTTGATATCTAGGATCATAGAGCAAAGTTATTATCTCTGGGCCGAAAATCACAAATATGAATAAGGGTGGCAAATATATTAATAATAGCCGGATTCTCAGTTTTAGAACTTTTCTCCGTAATTCACTAGCCGGTAATTTTTTTAACTTGGAATAAAGAGGGAGAAGAACTCTCTGACCCATAGCTCCAAATAGTTGCTGTATAGTATTTGCAATCATTGAAGCAATTGAATATATTCCTAACTCTTTTAGGCTTAAAAACTTACCAAGAACAAGTCTATCAATATGTAGGGCTAAATATCCCAAGACAGTACTGACAAATATCCACCTGCCGAATTTTACCAAGGATCGAGCAGAATTCTTATCCCATATAAATTTATGCTTGACATCAGACAACAAAAGATGACTTGCGAGCATCTTGAAAAATGTACTAAATAAAGATCCTGCAACAAATGCCCAAATAGTTGGAGTAATCAACGCCCAACCGATTACAACAACTATCGAAACCATATGTGTTCCGATCTCTATCAAGGTAAGACGTTTTAGCATTAAACGACGGGTTGCTGTGAATATCCCCGTAGAATTGAAGCCTGCAATTACTCCTGTAATCCCTGAAACAAAAATGAGCCAACCTAGTTGTGGTTCACCATAAAATCGAGCAAAAGGCCAAGCGAAAATACAAGCACACAGCCAAATCGCTACACCGCGCAAAACCTGGATTGTCCATGCAGTATTTAGAAATAAAGGTTCCTCTCCACGCTCATTCTCTATAATGCTAGGCCCAATACCAATATCAGAAAACATATTTAGGCCAATTATAAATGTATTGATCAAGGCACCCAGCCCGAAAATTTCCGGAACGAGTAGCCGTGTAAGGATAAGATTGCTTCCAAGCCTCAATACCTGGTTTGCACCATAACCTAAAAAGGTCCAAAATGTACTTCTTGCTGCTAATTTCCCGAGGGATTGCATAAGATTTTTTTATCAGTTTCTGGTCAAATATAGAATTTTTAAACAGAGGATGAGTAAAGTTGTAATGTTTGTTTTTGCGGAGCTGATTACAGTTCTATTTCTACAATTAATAATCCTAATGGATTTTAAATCAGAATATTCATAATTCATTTCCAATGAGATAAATCTTTTTCCAATAAATTCTCCAATTGTTTGATTTCATCAGAATAATAATTTATTAAATAGATACTGGTCTCTGATAACATCTTTTTTGGTAACCAGTCAACATTGGTCTTCTTGTTACCAATACTCATAAAAAAATTTATTATCTCCTTACTAACTTTTTCTGGCAAATGCTTTCCGATTTTTTGAATGAAAGGGAAGTTTTTCAGTGATTCTATAGTTAAGTTTCTTTGTACCTTCGTGAAATAATCGTTTGTAATATTCTCTTTCACTTTGCCTTTTTCCGTGAATTTAAAGCTGCTATCAATAGCAAGGAATTCACACACCTCTTTAAGCACCAAATCAGGAGAATGAATAAAATCATCAAATAACAAAAGCAACATCTGGCTTTTATCGAAATATTTAAGATACTGTGTTATTTGTGTATGATAATTGCCGCCATCTAGAAATGTTCCAGGTTCATCTTTGAGATGTTCATCAAAGGGGGCAAAAAAATTATCTCTATTAGCTCTGTATGGATACTTGTCTGGGAAAACACATTCCTCAAAAGTGCGCGAAACTACGTATTTGCGTGAAGCATCTTGATAATTTCGAACTAGCTGTACATAAAAGGAATATGCGCGATCAACAGGATTTCTCATGATGTATATTAATTTGACATTAGGAATAGCCGCTGAAATTCTGGATGCGACATGAGGGAATTGCGGATATAATGTGTAAATAGTTGATGCTTCACCACATATTTGGTCTTCTCCTGCTGAAGAAAACAGTTTTGAATAATAATCGAGACCTTTCTCGTATATAGAATCAATCGCAAAAAACTCGGGTTCTTTTGGGTCAGCAAAAAAAACTTCCTTAGTATCACCTACTGATACTTCTGGGTGCATAGATAGATATTCGTGTAAGGATGTAGTCCCACACTTCGCAGCTCCAATAATGATAAAATCGGGTAATCTTCTCCTAGCCAATTTCTTACCTCCTAAAAATCGGTGCGTTTGTAGGTATGCAGATTAAATACTCTTAAAAACGGTCTTGATAAGTTTAGACACCGACCAATAATAAAGATAACTGACAAAAAAATGCTGAAACAGCATCACGGAGATTTGAAATTTGGCTTAAGTAAGCTACTTTTCAACACCCTTTATATATCATGAAAAGTCATAAAATCGGCATATCAATGGTCAAGGTTTTATCCGTCTCACTTTGGTTGCAAAAATTGTATGAGCAATTTGTTTTTGTGAAAAGGCCTCAAAATGAAAAACGTTTTGTTATATTGTTGTATAAAGCTATCAAAATATTTATTAAGTTTTCACAGTCAGTAAATCTTCGCTCAGGGAAGAAGCGGATCAAAATTATTACTGCTGTAGCTTACGTTCAACATTAAGGTATTTCAGAAGGCTTTTTTCAAATAATACGGTTGCGTCATCCCATGAATAGCTTTTAGCCTTCTCGTATGCCTGTTCAGACATTGTCTCCCAATGAGATTCCTGCATATTATTAATGTTCAGTATCGCTTTTACCATACTGTCAACAGTATAATCGCCAAGGAGAACACCTCCTCCATTACTTAATAACTCGGGTGCTGCTCCGGCTGGTGTGGCTATTACGGGAGTCCGACATGCCATTGCTTCCAATATGGGAAGTCCAAATCCTTCTGCACGACTCCCAAAAAGCCACAGATCACAGGAGCTATAGATTTCTCGAATTTTTTCCTGCTTAGGCCTGTAATAAAATTCTGTGAAGGTAGGTAGGGGTAGTTCAGGTGCAGGCCTCTTTGAGCCAAAAGCAAGAATTTTAAGGTTTGGAATATTTTTCCGGGCTCTTTTCAAAGCTTCGATAATTATATCACAGCCCTTGAAAGGTAGAGGTGAATACATAAAACCGACAGTCAGATTGGATTGCTTTCCTCTTGGCGGTGAATTAAAAAAGTCGTAATCAACACTATTGGGCACAAGAGAAACTTCCTTGTCACCGTATTCTTCATCCATAATATTCATCAACCATTTTGAAATTGTAATCTTTTTTAGAGGTAATCGATAAGTTGATTTTATCCTTTCAATTGATTGATTTTGAAATACCTCGTGGCCTTGAACAAAATAAAATTTAAGGCCCTTAGATTTGTCAAAAGTATTCACCCACTCGGCAGTCTCCCACCATGTGGCAATAACAACATCTGCATCCGGAACATCGTCGTTAGTTATCGGTCGATAGCTTTCAAGCACCTTATGTTCTATATCAATATCATCGAAGTAGGAAGCACCATGATTTTGAGTGGGCCATCTTTTATCCTTAAGCAAGGTTTTAATCTTTTGCCTAAGCGTGAGCTGTTGACTGGGAGTTGAAATAACAAATACCTCATGCCCCCGTTTTTTTAATCGATCAGCATAGATGGCAACCACTCTGATTCCACCCGCTAGAGTGACAAAAGGAAGAACAAAGGTAATTTTCATAAGCTTAATATAAAATGAAAATAATTAACTGGGCCTTTTTTAGATGATAAAAAAGCGAAACAGATTGGATAGTTTGTCATTCACCTTTTACCAGGTTAATTGTTTTCTTGCTCTTTATTTTTGTTAGGCATTTTTTATTACCCATAGACAATTAATTGTCTCAGGGGTGACAATCGCCGATTTTCCTAAACACCTCATAATCAGTAAAAAAACAATTTAAAAAAGTACCATCGCCTACGTCGGGAAGTATTTCCGCTGCTGGATTGGATTGATTGCGTGTCATTTGGGATCGATGCTTTTTGAGAGCACTCTTTTTCACATTCAGTATATTCTTAATATTTACGCCATACCTGAACTGAAATATTGAGCTAAATCCTGGAGCACTCTTGATCATCTTCTTCCACAAAGTAATCTTTCGATACCCAGCATAATCAATTTTTGTCCAAGGCCACTGGTGCCATAACCAAACCGGGTATTCATATACATTTGTAGGAAAAGTCATTTTTTCCAAAGCGGAAATCACAATTTCAGCGGTTGCCCAATGATCCATCGGTGGTTCATTCAAAGATGGAATGAATATATGTTTAGGTTCCTCCTGCTTAAGGATATCCTCTACTTGTGTTATGGCACTATCTCTATTCTCATCTATTTTTCCATCTTCATATCCAAGGAATATTATATCCTTTTCCTCAACACCAAGGTCACTTGCGGCGGCTACAGCTTCCGATGCTCGAATATTACGTAATTTATCTCTTGCAATCAGCCCTGAATGTGAATTAGATCCATCAGCAAAAAAAACTATCTTCACATAGGTTCCGGCCTGTTTTTTCAAATAAATTGTTCCTCCACAACCAAGTGTTTCATCATCCTGATGTGGTGCGAACACAATTGTTTTCCCTTTAAGACTGTCTGAATCCAAAAGTTTGATTCTCTTGAATAATATAGATCGGTAAATCTCTAAAATCAGAGGTTGAAACATAGCTAACCTTTGAACATAAAACGAAGTGAGCGATTATTCATCTTTGAGAGATATCGATGAATTTTTGTTAATATCTCACTTGATTCTTACTGCCTTTATTTAAATAGAATTTTTTAAGTGTCCAATCCAAATGATGAACAATTGTTTTGAATTGTTCAATGTTTGTATCAGCACCTACCGAATAACGTCTAAGTTGCAAGAGTTGAGTGTCAGAAAAGTTAGGACCTGGTATCATTGAAACAGCCGCATTAATCCCTAATGATTTAAGTATACGTATAGTTTCATTATCAAAGTCAGCAGCGCCACCGTTAGGATAAGCGAAAAGTTTGCAGGGTGTTTTGGTTATCTTTTCAAGCTCTGAAACTGATTTTATTATTTCTTTTTGTTTTTCCTTTGAGGGCAGGGGGCTCAAAATTGCATGAGTATGTGTATGGGCACCAAATTCTATCAAACCTGACTCCACCATTTTTTTAATTGCGTTACTGCATAGCATGCGATAAGGGGAATCCAAGCCAACTGGTTCATGAAAGTTGTCACCTAGCTGAGAGATTATCGATTTAACTTCTTTTATCAGCCGAGAATGTGGTAAGGCCTTCAATTCGAATGTTATTTTAGATGATGCAATATATTTTTTCTCTATGTCTTCGATGTTAAAGCAATGGCTATTCCAATGAAGCTCTCTCTTAAATGATCTATTGAAGGCTTGATTGAGCCTACAAAACCATATGGTATCCTCCGTATCAACATACCCAGTTGATATAAAAATTGTTGCAGGCACTCCAGCGTCTTTTAGAATTGGGTAAGCAACATCAAAATTGTTTTGAAACCCATCATCAAAGGTTATAACAGCAGTTGAATTTTCAAGCTGTCCATTTATGATTAACTCGATTGCTTTGGAAAGTTGAACAACATTAAAATGATTTTTCAGATAGACAACTTGTTCACGAAATGAATCTTTATCAAGAAAACACCAGTCAAATATTTTTAGTGGCTCGTCTACAATTCCATGATAAGTGATAATCGTCAAATCGTTTTCAGCAATGCTTTTATGCATCAACTTAGGCAATCCTAGCTGACAGATTATTTTACATAATTTTTTTTTTATAATCGCTTTCAAAGTCACGCGCACCCCTGCACTATTGGCTATACGAGATACGATAGAGTCTTTAATAAAAGTCGGATAGATAGAATTGCAAAACAACTATACCCTATCTATTCGGACGGCTTAAATACAAATGCGTCCGAAACACCGTATGTTATATGCCAATTGCGAATATCTATTAATCTTGAATGTTCTTCGTGGTTGCTAAAGTTGGCGAGCATAATCGGTTCCTTTTTAAAATTATTCCTAAAAAACAGCCAGCTTTTCAAAAATCGAGACAATTTTGGATCACTCAGACAACACCTAATGGAATTGACATTCTCAGAGCGCATGTATTTCACGCTGGCTCTGAGTAGAGAGCGGAGGGTTCGTTTATCATTGGGATTAACCATAATATCGACGATGAAACCCTCATGATGTGATTCCGTCAAGATGGTGCATAAAACGATATATCCACGTATTTGATCGTTTTCTTCAGCAATCAAGATCTCCATCTCGCTAAACGGGTTGTTAATGTAGTGCCAGTTTAGGTATTGGCTACTGGGAAAAGGGCATATACCGATATTTTGAATTAGGTTAGGATTCGGCCGATCAAATTGATCGCTCAACGATTTGATCTTACGAACCGGTATACCTGTAGGTATCGGGAGACATAAGATCCAATCAATGGCGGTCATAATTTTTCGGAGAATGAAACTACTCAAGCGGGCCAATATATCCGGTTTAATATGTTTTTTCAGAAACAAATCGGGGTAGATGAATTTGCGGTAGCGATCGGCATAGAGCTCATGATAACCCCTCGTCTTTTGCATTGCCAAGTTCTGCTTATTGGTCCAGATTAGCAATGCAAATGAATCCAGGCTTTTTTCAACTGACTGATATAATTGCATTGATAGAAAAAAACCGCCTCCATTCTTTCGATAATTCGGGTGAACAAATAGATCGTGGATAAAGTAACCTTTTTGGAGCCTGCCATCGATTATGAATTCAATCGGCATTTTGCCAAGATGAGCGATGATCTCTTTACCGTTGTCTGCAATGAAATAGGTTGGTTGGTCATCTGCGAAGGGGTTTTCAAATGCCAACCACGATAAAATCTTTAACCTCATTTTTGTCTTTTGTGGATCTGTATCATCGCGTGTCTGTAGCAGCGCTTCCATTCTTTCCATATCATCAGGGGTGAGCGGCCTTATGGTCGTGGATGTCATATGTGAGTTCCCCTATTGATCGTGTTTAATTTTCCAGAATTCCCTTGGATTGCGAGCACCAGGGAAACGATAGCCGATCCCGGTTGTGGCAACAGGTTCGTGCATATCGTTTAAAGACACAATCATTCACTCCTTAATCTATTGCAATTACTGACCGTTAGCCCGCCTTCGAACTAATTGGTATAGCTTTTTACGATCCTGATATATCATTACCTCCCATTGTCAAAGATACCACCAAATTAGATAAGGCCGACAGATTTATGAAGTGCTCGGGAAGGATCATATCATCCGGTATCTCAACATGGAACCGATTCTGAATAAAGCTCACCATATTTGCCATCCCCATTGAATCGATAATCCCCCATTCAAGCAGCGGAGTCGATTCGTCCAGGCCGACATCTTTGCCATCCAGAACCTCACGTGAAATGTATCCTTTCAACTCATCGAGAATTTCAGTTTGTTTCATTTTATGTCATCCTTCTTTTTATAAATATTTTCAGCATCCTGTTTTAGTTTAAGGCGATCTACTTTTCCGTTTCTTGTACGAGGAAGTTCGTTAAGAAAACTAACATCATCGACAATCATATACCGTGGCAGTCGCTCTGCACAGTGCCGTTTGATATCCAGAAACGTCGGGCGTGTGTTGTCGTTGCAGACTATAAAGGCAATCAGACGGGTATTCATATCAGAACTGGATACTACAACCGCCACCTCGTGAATATCAGTGTGCCCCCCCAATGCAGCCTCGATTTCGCCAAGCTCTACTCTGTGGCCGCGTACCTTAACCATATGATCGCGGCGACCGACGTAGTCGTAGTTGCCATCTTTCTCCAGCCGAACCATATCACCGGTAGGATAAGGCTTGTCGCCATGGGCTGGATGTCCCCAATAGCCCAGCATGACGGTAGGTCCCGAAACCATCAACTCCCCTTCTTCACCTGGTTTTGTTTCAGTGCCATCGTCTTTAACTGCCCACACCCGATCACCAGAACATCCACGTCCAATAGGAACTGGTTTAGTGCGATCTTTTTTAATTCCTCTTACCTCATAAAAAGTACAGACATTCGTTTCGGTCGGGCCATAGAGATTCAAAAATCTCACTGCCGACCAACGTTCATAAAGCCGCCTCAAGTGCTTGATGGGAAACGGTTCTCCGGCAAAAAGAATGGCTCGCAGCGGGATAGTCTGCTCTTCTAACAGTCCGCCTTGTTCCATCATGAGGATCAATGCCGATGGTACAGAATACCATATTGTAACTTCTTCCTGCTGGATTAGATTGACCAATCTTCGGGGTGCATATGACAGCATGTCGGGAATTAGAATGACAGAGGCCCCTGCCCGGAAAGCTACATACAGATCCAGTACGGACAAGTCGAAGTGAAATGGAGCATGGTTGGAGAAGCGGTCGTCCGAATTTACTTTTATTTCATCACCAGCCCACTCGATAAATGCTAGTGCGTTGAGGTTGCTGATACAGACACCTTTAGGCTTTCCAGTCGAACCGGATGTGTACAATATGAAGGCAAGATCATTTTCTCCAGACTTTGGCCCTTCAAAGGGCTCATCCGAAAAAGACTGCAAGTCATCCCAGCTCAACCCTTGTCCCGTATTGTCTGTACATAGGCTGGCCACATTCGCGTTACTGTCTGTCAGCGTGGTTTCAGCACCCTTTGCCGTGCTCACAAACGCCCGCATATCACAATCCTGTATAATGGATCGTACACGATAGGCAGGAGAAAGCGGGTCAAGTGGTACATATGCTGCCCCAAGGCGTAAAACTCCTTGCATCGCCGCTACAGCACGCACTGATTTGTCGAGCCAGATCCCCACACGGTCTCCTTTGCGGACCCCTGAATCATCCAGCGCCCGTGCTATACGGTTGGCCAGTCGATCTATTTCACCATAGGTCAAGCTTTCATCAGGGCCTTTGACGGCCAGAGCATCTGGCGTACGTTTAGCACTGAGGACAAGAAGATCTTTTAAACTCATAATCCCAACTCCTTTTCAATGAGATCGTATTGTATCTTCTATACTCATAATAAAATGGTACTAAATAAATTTGATTCGATGTTTTTACTTTCCTAATACTCATCCCACTCCCTTTGCCAGCAACCGATACCCTCATTTCTTTGGGAGGTCCAAACAGTATTAAAGCCCTAATTGATGTGCAATAATATTTTGTTGAATCTCCGATGTACCTGAATATAATGTCCCTCCAATAGAATCTCGGAGATCTCGCTCTACCTCAAATTCGGTTGTAAAGCCATAACCGCCATGAATTTGAATCGCATCAAGACACGATTTTACCCATGCTTCACTCAAGTATAATTTGGCAATGGCAGCGTCCATAACCGCTTGGCTCTCAGTTTTCTTTAACCATGCAACTTTGTATAAAATTTGGCGGGAGGTTTCCAGTCGAACTTTCATGTCCACAATTTTGTTGGCCACGGCTTGAAATTTCCCAATAGGTTTATTAAACTGTTTGCGTTCTTTGGCATAGTTGATACACATCTCGAGTTGTCTTTCCATTCCGCCTAAATTGCTGGCTAAAATACAACTCCTCTCCCACTCCATGGAGTCATTAAACACGGCGGCTCCACTGCCAACTTCCCCGAGCCGGTTCTCCACCGGCACTTCGCAATCTTCAAGTATCAATTCAGCCATATTATTTGTTCTTAAGCCCATTTTTTCAATTGGTTTACCTACATGAAAACCAGGAAAGTCTTTTTCTATGATAAATCCAGTAACACCCATGAATCCTAACTTTTTATCGACGGTGGCAAAAACGAGAAACACATTGGCCTCAGGAGCATTGGTCACAAATGTTTTGGTGCCGTTTAGTATATAACACCCGTTTTTCAATTTTGCTGAAGTTCTTAGACTAAAGGCATCGGAACCCGAATCAGGTTCCGTCATTCCATGGCCCCCTATCCATTTTCCGCTACAAAGGTTAGGCAGGTACTTACTCTTTTGAGCATCGGAGCCGAACCTCAAGATAGGCATTTGAACACTCCACATTTGGGCATTGATCCCGAATATCAAACCGTTGTCTTTACACCCGTAACCCAATCCCTCCATGACGAGCATTGTGGTTAAGATATCCGCGTTGATGCCCCCATATTTCTCTGGAAATGCCATACCTTGTACGCCAAAATCAGCACATTTTTCCCAGAGTTCACGGGAGAATACTCCCCTCTGATCTCGTTGAATGAGTTGATTATTTAACTCCTTTTTAGCAAATTTAATTGCGGATTCTTTCAGGTTCAATTGATCATCGGACCAAGAGAAATCCATATAACCTCCCTTACAGCTATTTTTTGTATTGACTTATTGACTTAATGAGACCTTTGCACTACCACCCTAATCAGCTGTTTGGTTGCCGCCAGTGGTGATTTTTTCTCGCCGGGTCGGTAGAACCTATCTGGATCCTCCACCAGAGGTGTAGGGCTTAGATCGATACTAAAGCTTATATCAGGCTCCCTTGCGCAGGAGCATCGTCAGTTGGATTCGCCCTCTTTTTTTTGGCACCTAAATATACGAGCAATTTGTAGTAAGCGTTAAAATTTTAAATATGACTTGCGAGGAATATCAGAAGTTGTTCGGCAATTTTCTTCCGACTTGTTTCATTCAAGTGGCCGCCGTCTTCGGTGTATTCCGGCACCATGCAATAATAAGTCTTTCCATCATTTTTAAACGAGCAACGTGTACCATTATGGTATGTAGATTCAAACTTTGCCAGATCAAAAATGGGAGCTTTTCCATCGTATTCCTGTATAAGCATTTCATTGAACATGTTTCTTTGTTGATTGCCTTTTGGAAGGAACCAAGCAGGTTTTCCTGTAAACTTCCCAATTATTATTTTAACTTTCTTGCTAAAAACTTGAAATGCTGTGAGTTCAGTAGTGAGTGGAACTGTAACATGAACAAATTGAGTGTCCGGATAGGATTTCTCTAGTTCTAACATGGTTTTTTTGTAATGGCTGAAAACATCCTTGACTTCGGTATCTGTTCTGATATCCACATAACAGAATTTAAAAAAAGCAATGTCCGCATTCTTTCCAATGCCTTTCTCAACGAACTGGGCGAATGAATCAATTTTAGATTTGGGAAAACCATTTTTACCTACGCCTGAGTGAGCAAAAATGCCGCCTCTAAAATCTGATTCGTCAGAAGTTTTAACAATATTCAACTTGATCTTAGGGTTTTCTTTCATCAGGTCATTAATACCTTGAAAAATATTGTAGCCAACAGATTGGTGGCCAAAGTATATCTTTTTCTGTGCAAGTTTTTCCCAATTAGCAGCAGGTACGTCTTCGATTCTTGCCAACTGATAGTTTTTTTCTGACATTTCTCCTCCGTTGCATCCAATAATTAAAATTAAGCTGAACTGCATAAATATTGATATTAAATATTTTATTTTCATTCGATCCCTCCATTCGTATTAATGTGTAGATTTTAATAGCTTTTGGGAAGTATTATATTTTGAGTTAATATTTTAATTATGCGTTCTTTACAATTATCATAAGTATTATTAACCTACTTGATCGAATTCACAAAGAAAAATGCGATAGCATAAAGACCAAGAGTTGAGGTATTTACTAGACTACCCAATAGTAGCCGGTCTCCGTTTGATGCCAAAAAACTGGAGTATTATTCCAGAATTTTGGAGATAACCAAATTTGAAATAGTTCCTATCTTATCTTGTTCCAAATTCACAACGCTTCAGCAACGATTTCCGCGATATCACGAATCTTAATTTCTTCCACTCTGCCTTCTTGTTTTATTCCGTCAGCCAGCATGTTCATGCAGAAAGGACATGCTGTTGCCACTGTATCGACACCAGAATCTATTATTTCCCGCGAACGAGCTACATTAATGGCAGTGCCTATCTTCTCCTCCATCCACATCCTGCCACCACCTGCACCACAGCAGAAACTATTTTCCCGGTTGCGTTTGAGCTCAACCAGTTTGCTTCCTTTCAGGCGAGCGATTACTTCTCTAGGCGCATCCATTATTTGATTGTATCGCCCAAGATAACAGGAGTCATGGTAGGTTATTTTTTTTGTATCGACAGGAAGTCGGGAATGAGGTTGAAGCCTTCCACTTGTAATGAGATCAACTATCAAGTCTGAGTGGTGAATAACTTCAAAACAACCGCCATACTCAGGATATTCATTTTTTAAGGTATTGAAGCAGTGAGGACACGATGTAATAATTTTCCTCACTCCATAACGATTAAATATTGCAATATTGGCAACAGCTAACTCCTGGGCAAGATAGTCATTGCCAATACGCTTGGCGCTGTCACCGGTGCACAACTCCTCATTGCCAAGAATTCCAAATTGTATTCCCGCCTTTTGGAGAATTGCTGCTATTGCTTTGCTCACTGAAATATACCGTTGATCATAGGATCCGGCACACCCTGCAAAAAATAAGTACTCTACATCAGGATTTTCAGCCAGGGTCTTTATCCCCAGTCCCTCTGCCCATTGACCTCGTTGTTGCTGGGGAAGTCCCCAAGGATTAGATTGTGTTTCAATGTTCCGCAAGGCTCGCTGGGCCTCTTCCGGGAAATCGCCTTCCATGAGAACTCGTGCTTGCCGAATCCCTATAATTTTCTTCATGGGGGCGATGCCAACAGGGCAAGCTTCTTCGCAGGCGTAACAAGTAGTACAAGACCACAGCATATCTTTATTAATGACATCGGAGTATAAGGGTTGAGAAAATTCTGTTTCAGATTTCTTTAACAGCGCTGGCCCTGCCTCAAGTAAATGTTCCTTGAGGTTCAGGATAACCTTTTTCGGGCTTAATGGTTTTCCGGTAATATAAGCGGGACAGGCTTCCTGACACCGGCCGCACTCTGTACAGGCAAACAGGTCAAGGAGATCCTTTTTTGTAAAATCGGTGATGCCCTGAATCCCGAAATGCTCCACGGTTTCATCCTCCAGGTCCAATTTTTCAATCAAACCTAGAGGCTTGTCAGGTTTCAGGAAAATGTTGGGTAACGCAAATAAAATATGGGTGTGTTTTGAGTAGAGAATATAAATTAAAAAACATAAAACAACGCTATGGTGTATCCATTCAAAACTAGCATAAGCCACACTGTATGAAGTTGAGCTGACTGTTCCGTGGAAAATAAACTCACGCAGCACATCTGCCACTGGCGTCCAGCCTGGTTTGGGATCAATGACACGCATCCCATAAGACATTATAAGCAAGACAAAAATCAGGGTGATGATTATAAGTGCGTCAACAGTATGAGAAAATGCTCCTTCCATCCGGACAGGACGGATAACAAATCGTCTGTATAATGAGACCAGAAGTGCGCCAATGACAAATAGTCCGAAAACATCTTGGCCAAAATTCATAAACAAATAGAAGGGGTCACCTAAAAAGGAAAAAGAAAACCGAGGTATTATGCTTGATATTAAGCCTTCGATAGTACCAAAGGATACAAAGAAAAATCCCCAAAAGATGAAGAAATGACCAACTCCGGAAAACTGTTTAAGAACACGGCGTTGCCCAAATCCATCAATCAATAACCGTTTGATTCGATGGGCTTTTCGATCTAACGGCAACGCACCCTGGCCAAGGGCGATCAGTTTGAGTAAATGCAAGAGGCGAAATGAAAAAAAGGAGAGAGAGGCGCTAAGTAAAACCAGTATGATGATGTTGCCAATTGTCATGATAAAAGCTTTCTCATTTCCTTTGTCAGCAGGGGTACGACCTCAAAAAGGTCGCCAACAATCCCATAGTCACAACTACTGAAGATTTCGGCACCAGGGTCCTTGTTGATAGCCACGACGACCTTGGAGTTTCTCATGCCTGCCTGGTGCTGAATAGCTCCAGAGATACCGCAAGCGATATACAGATCAGGACTGACCACTTTCCCGGTCTGGCCAATTTGATGAGTATGATGGATCCAGCCGGCATCAACAGCGGATCTGCTCGCGCCCAGCGCGGCACCCATGACATCACATAACTCCTGAAGAACAGGCCAGTTCTCCGGGCCACCTATCCCTCGTCCACCGGCAACTATTACCTTAGCCTCAGTCAATTCAACCCCGCTTTTTGCCTCTCTCACTATATTTTTTATACTTTTAGCATGTGGCACGTGGGGCATCTCACGTTTTATAATTTCAGGAGCACCTTCTCTGTTCCTGATAACCGGTAAAATGTTCGGGCGTACGGAAATTATGGCAGGCATATTTGTAAAGCTGATATCAGAAATGATCTTTCCAGCAAAAATTGGTTTCTTTGCTTGCAGGCCATCGTCCCAATCTACCTCAATACAGTCCTGAATCAATTCCGCATCCAGTTTTGCAGCTATAGAGGCACAGACCTCCTTGCCAATTGATGTGGCAGATCCGATGATTACCTTAATATCAAATTCTGTAACTAGTTTCTGAAGGATCGGCACGCAAATGTCGTTTTGATAGTACGTAACAGCTTCACTCTCAAAAACGACAATCTTTTCTATTCCAAAACCTTCGAGCCTTTTTAGCTGATCAGCCAAGGGTGGGCCAATGTAAACAGCGATCAATTGCATATCCGCTTTTTGGGCGATCTGATTTGCTACGGACACCGCTTCGAGAGCTGAGCTCTTCAGTTCGCCTTGTTGTGCTATCAGTGCTAAAATACTCATAAAGAATCCCCTTTTATCATAAACCAATTTTTTCTTCACGGAGAATGGAGGTCAGTTGCTTTACCTGGGCGCCAATCTCTCCTTCCAGTTTTTTCAAAAGACGCTCCTGTCGGGGGAGGGAGATAGAGTTCACTGTCAGACCAGGTCTGACATCATCTGCACTGAGATTTAACTCTTCCAGGGTCATTTTCCTAATTTCTTTTCGCTTTGCTTTCATGATGTTTGGCAATGTCGGATATCGTGGGGTGTTTATTCCCTTTTCAACAGTACACAGCGCAGGAAATGTTATTTCCATAGTGCAATACCCCCCTTCAACTTCACGGTCCGCCTCAGCTGTCAATCCTTGGAGTTCAAAGCGGGTAACCGCTGAGGCATGGGAGATCCCCAGGATCTCTGCCACACGCTCCGGGACTTGACAACCATCATCATCCACGGCCTGTTTTCCTGCGAATATGATGTTTGGTGAAAGTGTTTTTATAACAGCAGCCAATACCTTGGAGACCCCTTTACCAGTAAAGCTATCTGCATCAGAATTTTCAACGAGAATTGCTGAATCTGCGCCAACAGCCAAAGCTGTACGCATGACTTCCAGGGCATTCTCGTCACCAAAACTCACAACAACCACTTCCCCGGAGACAGATTCTTTTACCTTTATGGCCTCTTCCAGAGCATACTCGTCATATGGACTCATAATAAATTTTGGGTTACCGATGACTACAAATTTATTATCCTCTGCAACTTTAAAAATTGATGCGGTATCAGGAACACTTTTTATTAATACGACTATCTTCATACATAACCCTCAATGAATAATTCCTACAACCTAACTATTAATTTGTAAGGGGCTTGACTAGTTGAGGATACTTTGATGTATTCTAAACCCAGTCATGCCAATGAAAAACAAGTGCATAAGCCGTTCAAGGATTTCTGAGGCCAAATTTAGAGTAATTGTTAAGTATTTTTCGTTGGATTTGGATGCTCATAAACTGGTATTTAGGACAATACCGGGGAATTGATGTATTTTTTCTGGCATTTCTCCTCCTTTACAAGATATGAGAATGGAAGATAAAATAAAGATGATAAATATTGGTATATGTTTTGACTTCACAATAAATCTCCTTTTTTAAAACCCCCGTAAAATTGGCTGTACATTTCATTGTGCAGTTTGGCTCAAGAGGACTAAATGAATTCTTAAAATATTTTGTCGTTTGTCTCCCTTTCCGGATGGGCGATATTAATAACAGGTGACCTGCATAAACTCCATATATTTAGTCATAAAATTCTCATAATTTGAGCTAAACTTCTCTCATGGCTACAACGCATGTAAACCTCCCTCTTTTACTACTCCAAGCGATTAATAGATGACATTCACCGAATCTCTCAACCGGTATGCTAACAGCAGGTGTTGCTAACGTTTTATAACTATGTCACCTATTAGATGCTCCCATTAATAATTCCCATGACAAAGAACGTGATTACAGAAAATAAATCCGCCCTCCCATTAATCAGAGGGGGGCGGTTTAAGCTCTAATGTCCAGCCTCAGTAATAAAATCAATAAATTGCGGATAAAATGCCTGAATAAAGCCTGTCGCAACTTTATTTGCTTCCTTATATGTAGAGTTGCCTAACGGTACTGAAACTCTTACAAAGGCGTGCTTTTCATCGTTATTTTTGAGCTTGTTATATCCCATATCTATCTTGTTCATATAGTTCTTGGTGTTGGTATGAAAGCGAGACTGATACCAGTATAAAACCAGCTCCTGTTCTTCGATATAGGATGTGATAATTTCATTATAATGAATTCGATGAGGACCTAAACTAATGGAGTGGTTGGTCGGTTGTTTATCTATTTTCCACCCCTGGCTGGGGTAACAGATTGTAGGAGAATGGGAGGCGTACACTTTGTTGGCGGTATAATAATATCCGATATATAGGCTTACTTTTCCATTTTTCCCTTCGTAATCGGCATAGACATAATCATCCAAATCCAACATCTTGATAGCATCATTAGCCAAATCAATATAACGGAGGAGTTTATATCCTTCAATATTTGCAAAATAAGGCTTTAGCGGTGTCTTCTTGGTAATTGATACTGATTCAGTGTTTCTGTATACGAAAATACAGGTGACAAGAAACACGACACATATGACAATTAACTTAACTTTTATTTTGTTTCCCAAAATTTTAATACTCTTTGCAGTAAAAATAGGATGAACAGGGCTATGCAAAAAACCAATAAGCCCGTTATTGTGTGCCACGTGCCTTCGGTCAGATCCAGCCTAAAAAAGTAAAAAAGCAGTATTATCATTGTTACTCTGATTATATTAACCAGAATAGCTGTCGGGATACTCGTCGCCAGTAAGACCAACTTTGAGGAATTCTTTTGTAACAAAAAATAGCCCATAATCACACTCAGGGTTAGGAGTGTGATTATGGACCGCAAGCCACTGCATGCATCGACAACCTCAAAGGTTTTTTCAGGTATATTCATGATGTTGCCTACGCGATGAATAGGAACACCAAACATCCTGACAATCAACTCACTTATCTGAGATACTTTGATTTGGAGTGGAAAGGTAACCTCTATATATAGTTTACTAGGTACCGGAATGAGCATTGCGATGAGAAGTAGGGGAGTAAACAACTCTTTAACCGCCTCTACCCCAAACAGATAAATAATAACACCAACGATAGTCAGAAACATTGGTAAGATTATGATGGTATTGACGTTTGCAAGCAGGCCGAACAGGTAAAACCCTGTTGAGAATACGATCAGCAATAACCCGAAAGCCGAGTATCGAGCCTTGCTTTCGGGCAGTGCGGGCCTTTTGTGCCACATCATGTAAAGGATGATTGGTATGGTTAGAAACGCATGGGAATATTCTTCTGTTGCGGTCCATTGTTGCACAAGAAGCTTGAAAGCGGGAAAATAGGTGGAGATGAAAAGGGTTAAAGCAAGCAAGGCCAGTATGGCAGGCGTTTTTTTAATTGATTCGTTCATTAGTTGATTGGTTGATTGGAAAATTATACAGCCCCTTTTGATTTTAATACCGCGGGAATGGTTTTAACCAGAATCTTAAAATCCAGCCAAAGAGACCA
This sequence comes from uncultured Desulfobulbaceae bacterium, assembly GCA_945787445.1. Taxonomy (GTDB): domain Bacteria; phylum Desulfobacterota; class Desulfobulbia; order Desulfobulbales; family CALZHT01; genus CALZHT01. The sequence continues at coordinate 14,081 of CALZHT010000027.1, read as the reverse complement.
GTTTTCAATGTATTTCAGGTCCAGTTCCAGCCATTTGTGAAATGGCAGATTGCTTCTGCCCGAAACCTGCCATATGCAGGTAAGACCAGGTTTTACGCTGAAACGTTTTCTTTGAATTCCTTTGTCAAAAAGATCCACGTCCCGTATGGACATGGGCCGGGGCCCGACCAGGCTCATTTCACCCCGCAGCACATTAAACAACTGCGGCAACTCATCTATGCTAGTCTTCCGAATAAAATGACCAACGCGCGTCACGCGCGGATCGTTGGTAATTTTAAATATTGGGCCTTCTGCTTCATTAAGATGCTCCATTTCTTTCATTTTCTCTTCCGCATCTACATGCATAGAGCGAAACTTGAACATGGGAAAGAGATGCTTTCTCAAACCTACTCGTTGCTGGACAAAAAGGATTGGCCCGGGAGAGTCCAGCTTGATCGCAATGGCGACAACTGCCAGGATTGGCAGAATAACGGGCATGGACAGTGTTGTTACGACAAGGTCAAATATACGTTTAATAAACAATTGATTGTTGTCCTGAGCAACAGGCTCCAGGGTTAACAAAGGGGTGCTTCCAAGCTGAGTCAGGCTGATACGGGCCACATGCAAGCGGAATACATCTGCCATAAATCTTAACTTGATCCCCTCTACTTCACAGGCTTGAGCAATGGGCTCGGCATCTTCCAAAAGGGAGCGAGGAATAGCGATAATGACTTCGTCAACCACGTGTTTTTTCAAGCAGTCGCTCACATTCTCTACTGTTCCAATAACCGGCACACCATCAACATCACTGCCCACGCGCTTAGGGTCAGGATCCAGATGGCCGATAATTTTAAAGCCCCATTCTGCCTGCCTCTGTAACTCTAGCGCCAGATCTCTTGCCCGTTCGCCCGTACCGATGATTAAAACCCGTAAAGAATGTTTCCCACTTGTTAAGGCCCCTAGAAAATAGCTTCTGACAACGACACGGATAGCCACAAGAATAAAAAATTCCATAGCGGCAAAAGCAAGAACAACAAGCCGACTGATATATTGTATATCGAGGAAGAACAGTAGGGTTAAAAGAATCCCGATGGCTAGCGACAAACCTCGAAAAATCGCCCAAGCATAGCCTATAATATTAGTGTTGCGGGGACTTTCGTATGCACCAAAATAGGTTAAAAAAGCGATAATTAAGGCTAACAACAGGGGAATAATAAACAGATGTGAATAAAATTCTATCTCTCCTTCAAGTTGCAGAATTTTTCCGAGCCAGAATGAAAGGAGAAACGTTATAACGGTCAGAAAAACATCTAAAAGAAAAACGGTTCTATCAAGCTCTAAAGTTCTAGAATCATACATATCTTTAATCTCAATAAAACTCAACCTTTCGGATTTATTGATTGAAATAGTACAACCGCAGTATAGGACCAGGCATACAGAAATTCACCTAAAAAGATAAACTGCAGATGATTTTACAAAAGGGTCTAATGCTAATTTACAGATTTCGCATTAATTATGTTTTTGCCCATACTGTCTGTCTAGCCATTCTCGATAACTACCGTCCATTACAGCGCGCCACCAGCTTTCATTTTGCAAATACCAGTCAATAGTTTTTCGGATACCAGTTTCAAATGACTCGTATGGTTCAAAACCAAGTTCCTTTTTTATCTTGCTTGAATCAATAGCATAGCGCCTGTCATGGCCAGGTCGATCCTTTACAAAGGTGAGGAGTGAGGAGTAAGAAGTCAGGGATGAACTTGGTTTACGTTCATCCATATTTTTACAGAGAGTCTCAACCATTTCAAGGTTAGTTTTCTCACAGTTGCCTCCTATATTATACACTTCACCTGGACGCCCTTTCTGAAGAATCAAATCAATCCCTTTACAATGGTCCTCCACATACAACCAGTCTCTAATATTCAAGCCATCGCCATAAACAGGTAAAGGTTTTCCTTCAAGGATATTGATTATAAAAAGAGGAATTAACTTCTCCGGAAACTGGTATGGGCCATAATTATTGGAACAGTTGCTTGTGGTTATATTCAAGTCATGAGTATGATGATAGGCTCGGACCAGATGATCCGAGGCAGCCTTGCTTGCAGAATAGGGAGAGTTGGGGGCATAAGGTGTATGCTCAGTAAATGGAGGATCTTCAGGGCCTAAGGACCCGTAAACTTCATCGGTTGAGACATGGTGAAAGCGATAAGGTTTGAGGACTGAGGACTGAGGTCTGAGGAGTGAGGAGTGAGAATCCAGCCAGACGCTTTTTGCTGCCTTCAATAACGAGTGGGTTCCAACAATATTGGTTTGAATAAATGTATCAGGGCCATGGATGGAGCGGTCTACGTGGGATTCGGCGGCAAAATGCACGATTGTATCAATAGATTCATCCCGTAACAATCTTTCCGCTAGCTCTTGATTACATATATCACCATGGACAAAATGAAAATTCGGATTGTTTTTTGCTGGTTCAAGGCTTGCCAGGTTGCCGGCATAGGTGAGTGCATCAAGCACAACGACCCGATCATCCGGATAATTATTCAACCAGTAATTCACGAAATTAGCTCCTATGAATCCGGCGCCTCCAGTGACTAAAAGATGTGAGGTGTTAGACGTGAGAGGTGAGTGATGGGTGGTCATTTGCTCATCTTTTCTCCTGTTGACTCAATCAGGCCACATTAAAGGCCCAAAAAGGTTTAAATATTGTCTAAATTCTTTTCCTCTTTAAATATACCCTCGTTTTTGGGCAATCAGCACTCATGTTTCCAATTCAGTCAAAAAACCAAGCGTGATTGAAAGGAACTGAAAAACTTTTCTTGCTTATTCTGGCTGCTCCTTCCGCAATATTGCTCGGAATCGAGACGACGTTCCCGTCTCATCTGGTTTGGCTAGCGCATACATTGCTTACCGCGAAAAGTTATCCTTAATAACATAAACCATCCTACAGCAAATCATTGGATTTACCTGCCAGACGAGAAGACTGAGGCTTTTTCTTTTAAATCCTCATACTTCACTCTTCACATCCTTTAGCATTTCCCTGAGACACACTCGCCAGTGAGGTGATATATATCCCAAAATTTTTCTAGTTGAGGTCTTGTCGAGAACAGAGAAAGTAGGCCGTTTCGCTGGCGCATGATACTCTTTTGTCATTATGGGGGTAATTGGTATCTCATTTTCCAATATTCCAATCTGCAACGCTTCCTCCTGAATGGCAACTGCAAAGTCATACCAACTTGCCACTCCTGAGTCAGTCCAGTGGAATATGCCATTAAGAGGCATCTCAACAAATTTCCATATCGTTTCAGCAAGGCCGTGTGCCCAAGTCGGGGTACCTACCTGATCTGAAACAATATACAAGTGATCTCTCTCTCTCATCAGCCGAAGCATTGTTTTAACAAAATTGTTACCCTGAGATGAATACAACCAGGCTGTGCGCAAAATAATCGTATGTGCACTATGAATGGCTGCTACTCGCTTTTCCCCATCAAGCTTACTGGCGCCATACACACAAATTGGGTTGGGAATATCCTCAGGAAGATACGGCTGGGATTTCTTACCGTTAAAAACAAAATCCGTTGACATTTGGATAAGGCGAGCCCCATTATGGCGTGCAACCTCTGCAATATTTGCCGCTCCTTGCGAATTTACCGCAAAAGCCATCTCTTTTTCCTGTTCAGCCTTGTCAACTGCCGTATAGGCAGCGCAGTTGACTATCACTTGCGGATTTATAGCTCCTATGGTTTTTCGAACTGCTACTGTATTACAAATATCCAATTCCTTTGAATGCAAAAAATAGGAAGATATGTCGCTCGGCTCTGTTCGTTGCAATTCCCATCCGAGCTGACCATTGGCTCCAGTGATAACGACTTTCATAGGTAGCACTCTGCATTTTTAAATGCTATGCCCTGCTCATCCTTTACTGAAAGAATAGGAGAGCAGCCGGCCAATATAGGCCAATCAATAGCCAGATCAAGATCATTCCAACGGATTGTTCTTTCAAACTCAGGGGCATAATAATCAGTAGATTTGTATTCAAACTCCGCAGACTCGCTGATAACATAAAATCCATGGGCAAAACCGGGCGGCATCCAGAGCATTTTCCTGTTTTCCGCAGACAGCGTTTCACTAACCCATTGCCCGAAATATGGTGATTTTTTTCTAAGATCAACAGCAACATCATAGACCTCGCCACTCAGCACCCTAACAAGTTTACCCTGTGGCTTTTTAATCTGATAATGCAATCCCCGCAAGCTCCCCTGTATTGACCGGCTATGGTTATCCTGGACAAAGACGGCATCAATACCTGCGTTTGCAAATTTTTCGGCCTGCCATGTTTCCATGAAAAATCCGCGTTGGTCTTCAAAGACATCTGGCTTTATCAAGACTACTTCAGGGATATGTGTGGGAGAAAAGTTCATATTCCTCTTTTTTCATCAATCAGTTGGAGCATATATTGCCCATAGCCATTCTTCTGCAAGGGTTCAGCCAACCGATATAATTGCGCTGCATCAATATATCCCATGCGAAACGCGATCTCTTCAACGCATGCCACCTTAAGGCCCTGCCGTTCCTCAATAACCTTAATAAAATTAGCAGCATCCAGCAAAGAATCATGGGTGCCGGTATCGAGCCAGGCAGTGCCCCGTCCCAGCAGTTCGACCTTTAAATCTCCGCGCTCAAGATAGGCCTTATTGACATCAGTTATTTCTAGTTCGCCCCGCGCCGAAGGCTTTATTCCCTTGGCAATCTGCACAACATCATTGTCATAAAAGTATAAGCCAGTAACAACATAGTTGGACTTTGGTTGGTGAGGTTTCTCCTCTATGCCGGTGACCCGACCATCTTCAGCAAAGGAGATAACGCCATACCGTTGCGGATTTTTCACATAATAGCCAAAGACTATCCCACCGCTTGTCAGCCTGGCAGCTTGCTGCAGGGACTTTGCCAGCCCATGCGCATAAAAAATATTATCCCCGAGAACCAGACAGACACTGCTATGACCTACAAATGATTCACCGATGATAAAGGCTTGGGCAAGGCCTTCTGGGCTTGGCTGCTCGGCATAGTCAAGGGAAATACCCCATTGGCTGCCTTCGCCGAGCAACCGCTGGAACTGAAGCTGATCCTCCGGGGTGGTGATGATCAATATTTCTCTAATACCAGCCAGCATCAATGTTGCCAGGGGGTAATATATCATCGGCTTATCATAGACAGGCATCAATTGCTTACTGACTGATTTTGTCAAAGGATAAAGCCTTGTGCCGGAACCACCGGCAAGAATTATTCCTTTCATTCTCTCTCCTGATTTTGGGACAATCGTTGGTTCGGTAATTGGTTGATTAGTTCAATTGTCTCACGCAAAGACGCTAAGGCGCAATGAGTAGTCTATTAGATATCTCGTTAAATAGTTGATTCGTTAATAAGATAATGAACCAAATAACGAATGAACGAATAAACTAATTACCTAATTCCTGTTTTGCATAATCCACCATTTCCTCATTTTCTGGTGGGTAAATTTTCTCTATACCCTCTTGGCGGTCCAAAATCCCGGCTCGGACCATATTGGCAATCTCCCAAACGTAGGGGTGAAAGCCATACTTTATACGGTGGACCTGGTTTGCATAGGCATTCAAGAGACAATTAGTGGAATTCGGATCTGTATCATCAGGTTTTATCCAGCCGATTTCATTGTTTCTTTCAACAATCTTTTCTTCGTTATAATCCAAAAAGGCAAGTGGGTGGATGTTCCAGGGGAATTTCTCCGGATTATCAAACTGCTCATCCGTCACAAAACAAGGATTTATTGCATCAGCGGCAATTGCATGAAGCGGTTCATAAATTGCTTTCTGTGTGGTTTTCATCAGGGCTGCGTTAGTTTTCATGACCGATGACTGGACCGGCGCTTGTCCTGGTGACCAGCCGAAACCGACAAATGGAATCTCTTTTTCAATAGCTGTTCTCAAAATTAATGACTTAACCAGGCCGATGCAGCTCGTGCAAATGGTACTTGCGCGCTCCAATGTTTTCAGAGAATATAATTCCTCTTTTGCTGCGGTACGGAAAATGTTTCTCAACATCTTCGGATCAGGTCTGATGATAAGATGATCAACACCCAGGTTCTCGCAAACCTTTTGCATATTAATAAAGGACTGTTTTGAAACAAAGGTATTGTCAAAGGTAAGGGCCAGAACGCGAAGGTTATAGCGATTCACAAAGACATCGAGGGTATACGTACTGTCCTTGCCTCCGCTATAAGCCATGAGGACGTCGTACGACTGGGAGATTCGTTGATTCGTTGATTCGTGGATCAGGTCGAGGAATTTTTGTTCGTATTTCTTTTTTTGTTCCTCGGTCGCTTGTTGGCCACGGTATCTCCGGCAATGATTACATATGCCTTCATCATTGAAAGATATTCCCGGGAATGTTTCCGGAAGAATGCAGCGGGTACAGATTTTGGGGTTGGTTGATTGTTTATAGCTCATAGTTTTTGGCTCGTGGCTCATAGTGTTTGGCCCATACTATTTGGTTCATGGTTCATGGTTTGTAGTGCATGGGATTATTTGTTTTTGAGCGAGTTGGCAAGTGATGAAAGCATTTTACCTATAACTTCTGCTTCACTCCTAATCTTCAGTAATTGATCGCCTTTAATCCAACCTAATTTTTCAATGATAGTCAGGAGAATAACGACTTCAAAGAGAGATCCTCGGGCAATATAAAGAAAGTGAACGAACTCTTTTCGAGAAAATCAACCCTTTCCTTCAGCGATGTTCATTGCTACAGAAGTAGCTGCTGCTTCCAGTTGCTCCAACAACCTATAATGTTTTCCAGTTGTTTGCCAGCTCTCACTTGAAGTAATGACCTGTTCGGCAAATAGAACGGCTCGTTGCCAAACTTCAAGTTCTTCAAAAGAAAAGTGGCCTATTTCATTACCTACTGTCCCCATAAACCATCACCTATGGCCCATCAGCTATCAACTTTTTTTTCTGTATTTTTCCCGTGGCGGTTTTTGGTAATTCTGGAAGAAACTCTACTTGATGCGGAACCTTATAAGCGGGCAAGTTCTTGCGGCAATGAACAACTATTTCTCTTTCTTTGATTTTATTGTCTGCCTTGAGAACCACATATGCTTTAATAGCCTCACCTAAGATTTCATCCTCGTTTCCAACCACAGCAACCTCATGAACAGCTTCATGCTCTAAAATTATCTCCTCGATTTCCTTAGGAGCAATGCGGTGAGAACCGGTCTTTATCATATCACTTTTTCGACTGACTATGTAGAGGTACCCATCATCATCCATGCGGGCCAAATCCCCGGTCCACAGCCCTTCAGGCTTAAGGACCTTGGCAGTCTCTTCGGGTTTGCCCCAGTACCCGGCCATGACATTCGCACCCTGGGCTACGATCTCACCTGTAGAACCAAGTGAAACGTGTTTGCCTTCCTTATCGAGTAATTTCAGTGTAACTCCTGGAATAGCTTTGCCTATCGAGCCGGCCTTGCGCTGTATGTCTTCTGGGCTAAGATATGACAACCTGGCGGATGCTTCGGTCTGGCCATACATGATGTATATTGCAACTTCAGGGAAAACGATTTGCAATCGCTGGGCAAGGGATGGAGACATGGCCGCGCCTGCCTGGGTTATGTAGCGGAGAGCAGGGAATGAATAGTTCTTAAGAGCAGAACGGTTCAGAAGAATGGCAAAGGTAGAAGGCACGCCCGAAAATCCGGACACCTCCTCTTTTGCCATTTCATCAAGGATTACATTGGGATACAGAAAGTTCTGATTCACCACCAGAGATCCACCCGCAGCAATATGGGTAAGGAGGACTGAATTCCCATACGAATAAAAAAATGGAAGCACCGCCATGATACGGTCATCAGATGTTAAATGCAGGTACTCGATTATGGACTCGGTGTTGGCTGATAAATTTCCATGGGTCAGCATCACACCTTTTGGTTCACCGGTAGTGCCTGAAGTGTAAATAATTTGTGCCAGATCTGTCTTTTGCACTTCCAGCAACCGGTCGTTATCAAGTTGGCCGGGTTCACCCAGAATTTGCGAACGCTCGAAACTGATCATACTGTCAGTATCTATATTATTAATCACTATGGCCTGGAGCGAAATGATTTCAGGCGCTGTTTTATCAATATATCGTTTAAATTTTGGATGAACAAAAATTACCGAAGCAGTGCAATCATTGAGAACCCTCTTTAATGTGCGCTCGGATGTTTGAGTATTCAGCCCAACGGCAATTCCCCCCGCCAGCAGGATGGCAAAATAGGAAGTTATATATTCAAATGGGTCATCTGTTAGGAGAGCGGCCCGGAAGCCCTTGTCGAGGTTTCTTTCGAGTAGCCAACAAGAAAGTTTATTGGCTTCTGCAAGAACCTCGGCATACGTATATCGTTTGGCGCCGTGGATGATTGCATCCTTGTTGGGGAAACGATTGGCTGAGTTTATGAGGAAATCATGAACGAGCATTTTTTTATCTCACGCAAAGACGCAAAGGCGCAATAATAATTCTTCAAGTCCATTTACTATCCTGCAGATACCGTTCTTTATTAATACAGAGCCAAAGTTGATTAACAATACCAGTCTTTTGTCGGCCAAACGGATATAAGTGAGAAGTTGCTTCATGTGGACCTGTGCTATTGTTACAACTGATTTCAGTTTTACAATCACTTTATTTTCTACTATAAGATCTGCTCGGAATCCCTCATTGAACGAAAGACCATTATAGTGAAGGGGGATTGGCTTTTGTCTTTCTATTGTTAATCCGCGATTTTCAAGTTCATTCGATAGCACTACTTCATACACAGATTCAAGTAAACCAGGACCAAGGCCATTATGAATCAGAAAGGCAGCATCAACAATTTCCTTGGCTAGTTCATTTTCTTTCACAAAGCAAACCTCTCTCTTCACCTTGGCGTCTTTGCGTGAGATATCACGCCTTCCTCTCAATATACACAGCAAGCTTGTTGACGCTATCCAAGTTTTCCGGAACAAGTTCTGTGTCATCCACTTGCATCTCGAATGTTTCTTCCAACCACTCCACAAGTTCTAAAACGCCTGTTGAATCAATAATTCCTTGCTCGAGGAAAGAAGCATCATTTTCAAGGGCTCCTTCATCTGCATCAAATAAAAAATTTTCAAAAATAAATCCTCTGATTTGTTGTACCTTATCCGACATCCTTACTCCTTGTTTAGCCTTGGTTGATTAGTTGATTCGTTGTGTGGTTGTGTGGTTGTGTGGAGGAATGATTCAATTAGTATGATCTACCTTAAACCAATATACTAATTTACCAAGGAACATTTAAACTTTTCCTTAACTTCATGAAATAACCTTCACATTTTCCAACTTCGCGGGTACATCTACCTGGAAATTCTTGATAAATTTGTCATAAAGAATCTGAGTAGATAGAATTCCCACAAAAGCCATATTTTCACGGAATCCCTGCCTTGCTCTTTTTCTACATTTGGTAATAAGTTGTTTTACTGCAGCCGCCTTAAAAAGACCTACCTCATTAAGTAAGCTTTCTGACAAATAATACTCAAGATATCCCGGTTCTTGCTCACCAAAAAAACTTAATATATCCGGTGCCATATATGGCTGTTTTTTACGGTTTACTATTACATCAGGCAATATATCTTTCATGCTTTCCTTCAAAATATTTTTTTCATTTAAGACCTTCATTCTAAGGATTGGCGGGATAGAAAAGGCAAACTCTACAACCCGATGATCTAAAAAGGGGAATCGGCCCTCAACGGAATGGGCCATAGCCATGCGGTCACCTTGCGAAGACAACAAATAGTTGCCAAGCAAGAGCTTGGTTTCAAGATATTGTGCTTTCGTAAAAAAATCTAAACTGCCCATTTTTTTCGTATATTTGTGGCTAAGCCTTTCAATAGCATCATACTCCATGACTTTCTGCCGCAAATCATCCGACCAAAAAATATGGGTCCCGGCCGTGGTTTTCCATCTTGGCCCATGTGCATAAAAAATATCAGAATCCACCGGAGCGTCGGTGGCAAAAAACTTTCTAGCATATTCAGCAGACTTTGCAGGCGATAATGCCAGATAAGGATAGAGCCTTTTCAACAAAAAGGGCCGAATTGAGGAATCAGGATTCTTGCGAATAAAGGCGCGTATTTTGGCCTCCTTGAAAATATCATAGCCGCCAAGAATTTCATCAGCTCCTTCCCCTGTTAAAACAACCTTATAGTTATTTTGGCGAACCAATCCGGCAAGGTAATAAAGAGGCGTCGGGGCTGTCCTCAAAATGGATGTTTCCGTATGCCATATGACATCCGGAAAGGCCTGGGCAATCTTTTTGTAGGTGCAATGCACCGTGTTGTGATCCGTATCAAGATAGTCGACCATTGTCTGTTGCTCGGTTTGTTCATCATAAACCGTATCTGCAAAAGTTACGGAAAAGGTCTTGAGAGGATTGTTTGTATAGTGATGAATGAGCGAAGTTATGGTTGACGAATCAATACCACCGCTCAAGTAAGCGCCAACAGGCACATCAGCTCGTAACCGTAGACGGACAGAGTCGATGAGTAATTCCCGGAGCTGATCGGCATATTCATCGCCGGGATGAATGGAACTTTCGCTCAGAGTAAAAGGTATGTCCCAGTATTCATGGACACGAATAGAACCATCATTATGAATCGATGCCCAATGCCCCGGTGGGAGTTGATTTATTCCCTCAAAAATAGTCTCATTGTTGCCAGGTGTCCAAAATGTAAAAATCTCTGCAAGAACATGCGGATTTATAACTCTTGGAATATTCACATCTGCTGCAAATATCGATTTTATCTCCGAGGTAAAATAAAATCTTCCATCTCGAAACGTGTAATATAGTGGGCGAATGCCCAATCTATCTCTTGCTAGAAATAGCGATTCTTTTTGGGTATCAAAAATGGCGATAGCGAACTGTCCGTTCAAGTCTTCCAAACACTTCTCGCCCTTTTCTTCATATAGGTGGATGATTACTTCTGTGTCGGAGTTGGTATAAAACTTGTGACCCCTTTTTTCCAACTCAGGGCGCAGCTCAATATAATTAAATATTTCCCCATTGAATACTATCCACAATGTTTTGTCTTCATTGTGGATTGGTTGCCACCCGCCTTCAAGATCGATAATGCTTAACCTGGCATGCGCCATCCCAACCCGCTCATTCTGAAAAAATCCATACCCGTCTGGTCCACGATGAGTAACTGGAAAAATCATGCTCTCAAGGGCTTTCAACTCAATTGGAGAATTATTTCTAAATTGAAATATACCGGCGATTCCGCACATGGTTGGTTTGTCGTTGTTTGGTTTCTTGGTTTATTCGTTGATTGGTTAATTGGTTAATTCGTTCACTTGTCAACGAATCCGCGAGGTTACTAATCGAATCACCTAGTCAACTAATCAACTAATTCCCACATTAAGGCGGGCTACCGCCATTTGGGTGAAAAACAGAACACCGCATTATAATCGATTTAGGTAAGGAATGATTTATAGCACTATTCTCTACGTGCTAAACTGCTTGCAGCAGATCTAATTCTACAGTAGTTTTAACCTGACGTTGGAGCATATTAAGCAAAATAATTGCTCTCTGTTCGTCCTTCATTTCCAAAAACAAACCCTGAATATTGTCAAATTCCGTCGTTGTTATCAAAACTTTTTGGCCTGTGTGAAATCCCATCGCCTGGATGTCCAAGGGAATATGACCATTTTCATTTTCACGGGACACAAGTTCCTCAATGACCAAATCCGGCACAGCCGGATAATGATCTCCGAATTTAACAGGACCAAGAGAACCTTTTGTGCTGCTAATCTTATTCCAATCTTGCTCAGAAGGACTCAGATACAGAAAAAGATACCCTGGGAAATAGGGTCTTGTGACTTTTCTAATTTTTCTGGCGTGCTTCACCGTTTTTACTATTTTGGGCAAGTAGGAATGAAAATTCTGGCGTTGAAAGTTATATTGCGCCACGAATTCTTGATGAGGTTTTGTCCGGACGGCAAACCATTCTCTGGAAATCATAACTCCCTGCTCTTTTCCTTTTCTATTTAACAGATCAAAGAATTCGGTTCTTTACGATTGGATACTTCTCGAAAAAATCTTAATTGGTTCTATCAATGCATGTTGTTTGTATTGTTGGGAATACAAATGAAGTTTTTACAGCGAAAGAAAATTTCAGGGGTTTCTTCGATGGCATTATTTAATTAATAGTATCTATTTAAGCAAAATACATGCCTCTTTTGAACAGAATCACCGATTACATAATAAAAATGGAACATAACGCGTCTCTGCTTCAGCAGAGCGTGGAATGCACTGGGAATTCATGTCAGCATGCAACTATTTCATCCACAACTCTCTAGGTTTCTTTGGAAAGCTTGTCCATTAATTCTTTTGCTTGCTGTGCTTCCGGAAATTCCTTTTTAAGGCTTAACGATTTGGCCAAAACATCCCTTGCTTCCTGTTTTTTTCCAAGTTGATGCAAGGTCAGGGCTAGATGATACTGCACGGTCGGGTTGTCGGCAAGATGCTCTTCAGCCTGAGTAAATTGCGTTAAGGCAAGATCATACGCTCCTCTTTTATAATGGATCCATCCTAATGTATCTGCTATGTTTGGATCCTCCGGTGCACCTTTCTTAGCAATCATGGCCAGATGAAAGGCTTCACCCAAGTCAACTTCGCGGTTAACATAATGCCAGGCCAGATTATTGGCGGCTGGGACAAACTCAGCCTTATATGAAAGAATCTCTTTATAATGATTCACAGCCTTGTCATATTCACCTTTCTTTTCATGAAGCACAGCCAGTTGCATTCGGGCCTCGATCAATTCCGGTCTTTGATTGATTATTTCCTGATACTGGCCAATAGCTTCATCTGTTTTGCCTGTTGTTGAATAAACACCGGCAAGAAGCATGTAGGGCCTGGGCTGATCCGGTGCCAATCTGGTTGCTTCACGGTAATTTTGCACTGCTTCCTGCCAATTCTTCTCAGAAGCATACAGGGTACCCATAATTACATGAAATGATGGGTTTTCCGGATGATCTGCAAGCTGTTTTTTAACAAGATCAATAGCCTGTTGCTTCTTGCCCTGCTTTATGTAGAGCGCGGACAAGCTCGACAAGGCAAGATTTGACTGGGGCGCATTTGCCAGGGCTTTTTCAAACTCTTCCACCGCAAGATCATATTTTTGCTGAGATACATAGGTTAAGCCAATGGCATGGGCCACAACTGCGTCTTTTGGAACAGCTTTCTGAATGCCTTTGAAAATCTTAAGCGCTCCATTATATTCTTTTTCTCCCATCAAACTTTTGCCAAGAATTACTGCCGCCTTCAAATTCCTTGGCTCGATTTGCAAGGCTCGAGTTGCCTCAACCTTGGCCTCTTTGTAAGAACGCTTCTGAAAAAACAATTCTGCCAGCAAGGTCCTGGCTTTATAATGTCTTGGAATATATTTTACTGCTTCCAATGCGGCCTTAGTAGCGAGCTCATTTTCATCTCGGCCAAGATGTGCCATTGCCTTTACAAAATATGCTTCCCCCGCCCGAGGTCTTTCTTGAATAATTTTATCAACCAATTGCAGAGCCTTTTCATATTCTGTATCTTTTATTTCAATCTTCGCATTGACAAGTTTCAGCCCCAAATTATCAGGACTTTTTGCCAAACCTTCAGCCGTCTTTTGACGAGCCAAATCAATTTTCCCAAAATCAAAATAAAAACCAGCGAGAATTGCCATGATATCAGCACGGTCCGGCGAAAATCTTATAGCCTCTTTGTAGGCTTCTTCGGTTTTGGCAAAATCTCTCTGTCTTTGGTGAAAGCTCCCAAGCCTGACATATATACTGCTGTCATCCGGTTTCAACTGTACTGCTTTTTCCAGACTATTTAATGCATAGTCAAATTCTTTAATAAATTCGTAAAATCCGGCTTGTACAATCAGCGCCTTCGGCGAGCCAGGCAATGCAGCAACCATCTTTTTGATCTGGGCCTCTGCTAGGTTTTTTTTGCCCTGTTTCATAAAAAATTCAGCAAGGACCTGATAGTTCTCAATCCGCTCAGGCTTCAGGGAAATTGTCCTTTGTAATGCTTCTTCTGC
>CALZHT010000026.1 GCA_945787445.1 uncultured Desulfobulbaceae bacterium | reverse complement strand
TGTAAAGGCCGTGGCAGGATCTACATCCTTTACATATTTTACCAGAAGCTTGGCCATGATCCCTACTGCTACTGAATGCTTCCAAAGCTCACCTTCTTCAAGAAAATAGCCTTCTCCCGCTTTCCCTCTGTAGAATTTTGCAGAACAGCTGGTAATAATCATCTCCTTTAAAGTATCATGACCGATATAGACAAGGCCTTCGTCAAGGGAATTGATTTTCCGGGTAAGTCCAAAGTATGCTGAATTGCAAATCTTCAACACATTTGCCGTAATTGATTGATCATACTGGATTACTGCAGCAAGTTCAGCGGCATTCACCTTAGGATCTTGTATTAACTCCATAACTCGTTCCGCCACTTTTGGATATGGCGGAATATGTTTGACCAAATTCAGTATTTCATCAAGTCGGCTCATAATTCAAACTCCCCGCGACCAGAAACCTTAAGTCGCGTAATACCAGAACCTATCTCCAGACTGACGGTGCGGTTTACAGCCCCTCCTATATCTTCTTTAGATATCATCACCTTGTTCTTCCAAAAAATTTTCCGCAGCATTGTGTAGTTTCGTTTGCCAATATTGAATACGCCATTGGCATCCATTACTTGGGAACCGCCAACTGCTTTAACAATCAATCGGCTCTTCACCGCGCCAATTTTGTATGTTTCCTTAAAAAGAAGTGGTATGCCTGAATCTGCAAACATAAATGGGCGCTGTTCAGATCTTTCTTTATCCAGATTTGAATCAGGCAACATATAATGGAGCATGCCGCCTACTTTGACGACAGGATCCCAAATCACAACACCAATACAAGACCCAAGGGAATAGGTGATCAATACATCTCCGGGTTTGTTGCTCACTTTCATATCCGAGATACCAACAACTACCTTCATCCGCTTTTTTCCCTAATTTTTCCCTCTCTAAAAGCAGAGGCGCATAAGGCGAGTAAATCTTATTTGCAATACGCTGTGGCCGCAACCTGCTTGAAATTGTGCTTTAGATTCGCCAGGCTTTCTGAATGCCCGATAAACAAATAACCGTCCGGAGATAACACCTGGTAAAATTTATCTATCAATTTCTGCTGGGTAGCGCGGTTAAAATAGATCATTACATTTCTGCAAAAAACAACATCGCATGGATTGTGCCCTGGAAATTCATCCATAAGGTTAAAGCGCTTGAATATGATTTTGCTGCGCACATTTCCCTTGATTCTAACAAAACCCTCAGATTTCCCTACTCCTTTCTGAAAATATTTTTTAAGCAATTGTTTTGGAATATTGGTTACCTTATCTTTTGAATATACTCCCCGCTGAGCATGGGCCAACACCTTAGTTGAGATATCCGTGGCTTTTATGGTGTAGCGCAATCCCGGATTCTTATTGACAAACTCTTCAAGAATTATTGCCATCGAATATGGCTCTTCTCCGGAGGAGCATGCAGCGGACCACAAGAGTATTTCATTGTTTCTTTTCCCTCTATCCATAAGTGAAGGAAGAACATGGGAATCGAGAAGATCAAAATGAGCTTGCTCCCGGAAAAAGCTGGTAAAATTGGTCGAAATGCAGTCCAGGAGGTTAACAATTTCGATACCGCTTTTGTCCTGCGTCACATAATTGTAATATTCTGCAAAACTTGTAAAACCGCAGGCTCTTAGCCGTTTGCCCTTTTCTGGTTTCAGATAGATTCCAGCTTTCTGATAGATAAGATCACTGAATTTTTTAAAAAGCGAATCAGATATTTTTACTGAAAAAAATATTGATGTTCCCAGTGATGGATCAATATTTGCCATCTCTTTAATCTTTCCGATCATGGAGTAAAAAACCCTTATTTAGGCAGTTACCGGCAACATCTAACATTTCATCCTGCTAATTTACATTTTAGGACCTGATCTGGCAGGCTAGATCAGCACCTGGTAAGATTACTTTTTTCAATAGTTATTAAAATTCTTCATCTGATGAATAAGTAACTGCCACACTACTCGAAGAGATGATCCCTGCAATATCAAGGATCAGTCCAACCCTTCCATCGGCAAGTATTGTTCCGCCTGCAAGACCGGGAATATCTTTCATTAATCCTCCCAGGCTTTTTATAACTACTTCTTGCTTGCCAAGGAGTTCATCAACCATAAAGGCTCTTTGCTGGCCTTCGTTTTCAACCACAACAACAATGGCTTCACAAGGATCAGTATAGGTAGGCTCAACGCCAAAGAGGCTGTACAACCTTGTCAGTGGTATCAATGTGTCTCGTATAAAAAGGGCTTCTCCCTTGCCATGCACGGTATTGTAATTTTCTTTTGCAGGCTTTAGTGATTCCTGAATGGCAATGGTCGGAATTACATAGCGCTCAGAACCGATCCTTTCCCCGACTGACTGAAGATCTCAACACTACCGCGCAATTTTTCAATCCCTTTTTTTACAACGTCCATGCCAACACCACGACCGGATACATCCGTAATTTTATCGGCCGTGGAAAAGCCCGGTAAGAATATCAGGTTGTTCAGTTCATGTTCGGAGTAACTTTCCTCTTCATTAATCAACTTTCTTTCTAGGGCCTTTTTTCTTATCTTTTCGGTGTTCAGCCCTTGTCCGTCATCTTCAATTTCAATGACAATATTCCCACCTTTCTGGTAGGCCCTAAGATTGACCGTGCCTGTTTCAGGCTTACCCACTTTTTTTCTTTCTTCCGGGATCTGCACGCCATGGTCCACAGAATTTCTGATCATGTGTACAAGAGGATCATAAATGGTATCGACCATATTACGGTCGATTTCCGTTTCCTCTCCATTCATGATCAGATCAACTTTTTTTCCCGATTTCTTGGATAAGTCTCTGACCAGGCGAATCATTTTTTGGAAAGTTTGGCGAATGGGGACCATCCGCATGGCCATGGCAGTTCTTTGAAGTTCGGTGGTTATGCGGGAAAGTTGTGAAAAATCACGGGTTAACTTGGGATCGTCAATGCTTGCCACCAATGGATTCTGCCGCACCATGGCCTGCATTATGACGAGCTCGCCCACTGCATTGACTAATCCATCCAGCTTTTCCACATCAACCTTGATGGAGGCGCCTATCTTGCCTTTTCTTGAGATGTCAGCCCTTGCAGAAGCTTCTTTTAACTTGGCAATGCCTGCCCCTTCCCCCTCAGCCGCTTTTTCAGTTGGGGTGTCAGATTTGGCTGTAGAGGACAGCTTCGAAGACGTGGTTTTTTGATTTTCTTGCCGCGCGGAGGCCGGAGCTTCATCAGTCACGCTCACCTCTTCAGCAGGAGCAGATGAATGCCCGGAGGTCTTGGTTTGGATTCCATGAATTCTTTCAACAAATTCGCTGATATCAAATTCTTGAAAGAACTCTGGACCTTTTTCCAAGGCCTCTTTGACATTCTGGACCATGCTTTTAATAAAATCACCCACACTCAATACAATATCGATGACATCGGAATCCATTGCCAAGCGGCCGTTCCGCACATCATCCAATAGATTCTCAGTTGTATGGGCGAGTTTGTTAATGGTCTTGAGGTTGAGGAATCCGGAAACTCCCTTTATTGTATGGAATGGCCGGAAAATGTTATTGATAATCTCCAAATCACCAGGGTTCTGCTCCAGTTCGAGGATATTGACTTCAATCCCCTCAAGATGCTCCAAGGCTTCATCAATGAAGCCACTCAAGAGGTCCTTGTCTTTGAGAAAATCAGGGACCGCAGGGCCAGAAGTTGGCTTTTCAGGTTCTGCATCTCCTGCAGCTCGTGTCTCTTCGGTAATTTTTTCGTCTGGCCCATCGGAAGTATCACCGTCCTCTTGTTTTTCTCCTTCAGAACCTTCTTCCAAAAAAGAATTGTGGTCAATCTGGTAACCGGTTTCTGCCAAGCTATGGCAGAAGTCTTCAACAATTGAAGTGCTGGTGGTCCCCTCTTTTCTTGTACATGCCTGCATCTGGATAATGCATTTTCCCAAAAGATCAAAATTATCAGCAGAATCATCGAGTTCAGCCATGATGATTTTTTCAAGAACCGCCTTAAATGATGTGGCGAAAGGTTTGAGAGCTGAATATTTAGATATGTCATGGCATTCGACAAGCTGTTCGCTCATCTCAAGTATCTCCCCAACAACTGACAAGTCTCCAGGCTCGACCATCATTATTTTCACAGCCATTTCATCAAGCAGTTGAGGGCTGGCTTTTTGATCTTGCGCCATGACAAAATCCTCTCTCAAACAAAAATCAACTAAATACTTTTATTGTAGATTGGAGATCCCTTATAAGGACGGTAATGCGGCTTCGCTTATTGTAAATTTCAAGGGATTGCAATCAAGACACCAATGAATTGTTACTATTATTAATTGAGCAAAATTTAGTGCATAGTAATTCGTAAAAAAATAACAAATCATAAATATTTTGCACAGATAAGCTATCAATTTGCAAGACTTTTCATGAACTGTTTCCGCCTTAAGGACGTATCTTAAAAAACTTTTTGTGAACTTCTCGAAAAATTTAAGGAAAAAAAGGGGAATGGAATAGCGAAAGTTTTCCTAAACCCGCCTGACATAAATAAGGGTAGGAGTACCCATGTCTTTTTAAAAAATAGGAGATGGAAATTTGGGATATTTTTCTTGGTCTTAGTAGAGAAAATTCCTACTGTGGAAGGATCTCCATCTGTTAGGTAAATTTTTAATAGCCGCTATCATAATTAGCTTCTTCCGTAACCGGATCAGCATATTCATCTTGCATGCCAATTTCACTTTCTTCAAGAAGCTCTGGGAAAAGATTTTGTATATTTTCTTCGATGATAGCCAGATTCTGCTGGACCTTACTGATAATTTCAACGTCAGGATATTTTTCAAGAATTTCCTGTAATAATCTTCGTGACTCGTACAGCAGGTAACGCTTTTGCTCAGGATCGTTTGTTTTCCGCGCCTTAACAAAGAGACCTGCAGCCTGTCGCCTCTTGTCCTTGGCCGCAGAATCTGCTGCCTTTACTATGCTTTCTAGGGCTTCATCATTGTATTGTGTGCCGAGCAAGGCCGAGTAGGCGGCTATCGCCTCATCATAGCGCTGTGATTCAAGGAGATTAACAGCATCGTCACGCTGAATGGCCAAGGATTGCTCCAGAATGAATCGCTGATTTTCCTTTTCAAATTGAGCGAGTTCTCTTACCAGGACAAGATTTTTACGGGCATCATTATGCAGCTCTTGTGGGATATTTTGCTCTAAAAGTTCCACAAGAATTTGGGTTGCCTTTTGGAATTCTTTTCTTTCGGCAAGATCGGTGGCCAAATTTATCTGTCCCAAGGCCCATGTATTTATCTGTTCTTCTACCATCTGCAGGACCTGTTTGGCCCGTTGAGTAAAGAGGCTGTAGGGAAAAGTATTTTCAAGATGTGCCACCTGCTTCGGGAGGTCCTGGGGCATATTCATGCCGTCAAAAACAATATACTTTTCCAAAAAAGTCAAAAAGGCCTGCAGTTCACTTGTATTTGGATCAACGTTTTCCAGCAGGTTCAGTTGATCGGAAGTCCAGCGTTCTTCTTTTCCTAATGACAAATAGAATTGAGATAATTCTTGATAATAGACTTTTGCATCCGCAATATTGCCTATAGCAAATAACATGTCTGCTAATTTGCGGTTAACGACATGAATGTCTGTTTCCGTAAATTTCAAATCAGCTGCAACTCCCTTCAATATATCGACAGCCTCATTTATTTTCCCTGTCTGCACCAAGGCATTGGTATACTCTATTCGTGTCTTCACGCCTGGCTTCCTTTCTGGAAAAGATTTGGTTAATTGCTCAAAACCCGCAAGGATATCGTTGTATTTTTTTGAAGCTGCAAAATTGCTGATCGCCATTTCAAGTTGCTCTGCCGTAATTACGTTAAATTCATCGAGCCAACTATTGACGTTTTCCGAGCATCCCGCATAAACCTTTTCACAGCCGCTCTCAAGATATTCAACATCCTGTTTGAAAAATTCCCAGGATGCAAGAAGTTCCCTATTTACCTCATGTTCCGCCAATATAATTTCTCTTAATGTTTTGTAGTCTGAAAGAATCTGCTCCGTAAAGAGTTTGCATTCCTGCAGACGGACAAGCAAAGCCTCGTCCATATCCAAGGAAACCAGGTTTTCCTCAAGTCTGATCCAGCGGGAGAGCTTGTTTTGATACACTCCTATTCTGGCTTCAAGGTCACTGAGGTCGGGCATCTGGGTTCTTTCATAAGCGACTGGCGGCTCTTTTTGTACCCCAAATTCTTCCTCAAATTGCTCAAATTCATCGACAAATTCTTGAGGGGGAGCGACTTCCTCAAATTCCGCCATTTGACTACCGGGCTCTAGAGGCTGTTTTTCCTCGGCAGCAACCTGCTCTCCCTCCGGCTCACTGGGATAAAAAGGATCCTTGTGGTAGACCGGGGACGCCGATGCTATTGTTCCTGCTTTCTCCTTATCACCCGGCATTATTGTTTCAGATGTCGCGACCGGCCGGTCCGGAACCTGAATCTGCATCTTTTTCGGTGCGCATCCAGCAAAAAAACAAAAGTATAATAAAAAAATTAAAAAAAGGACTCTAAGAAAATGGAGCTTCATTATCAATACTCCTTAAGTTTCCAGAAAGGTCGGAAAAACCGTGTAGGTTTTATTCTCCCGCCTTTTAAATATTCTCCGTATGTAACGATTGTGGCCTGGGAAGACATGCTGTAAGGACCTCCCAGTGCTTCAATCGTCATTATACCGCTATCTTTACTCGCATTAACAGCTACTTCAATCTGTCCCAGGTCAGGATAATCCAATGGCAACTCGTTCACCGCTACAAAGGAAAGGTCAACTATATCAAGTTGATCAGCGTAATTCAACTTGAGAAGAATGGTATTAGCCATCCTGGACCAAACCGGCAATGCGCCTGCCGCCCCGGTGATACGCGACGAATTATACTCCATGGGCTTATTATCATCAAAACCAACATAAGAGCATACCACATGCCCCCTTTCCAATGCCAGGCTGTTTTCACTGCCTACTCCAGGAACAATTCCCGCAAAAGTTGCATTGGTAAATCGGTTAG
The DNA here is from genome assembly GCA_945787445.1 of uncultured Desulfobulbaceae bacterium. Classification (GTDB taxonomy): domain Bacteria; phylum Desulfobacterota; class Desulfobulbia; order Desulfobulbales; family CALZHT01; genus CALZHT01. The sequence continues at coordinate 28,893 of CALZHT010000026.1, read as the reverse complement.
CCGTACCGGTTTTGCCAAACAACGGCACTCGCAAAGCAAGCTCCCTTAAATAGTTTTCCTTTTTGCGGTCTTGACTGTGTAATCTTACATTTCTATATGCAAACCTGCCGGTACCGAAACGCACAACTTTTCTCAGTATATCACTCACCGCCAGGGTATTTTGGGGATCTAGTACATTTCGGGCTATGGACTGGGGACTGTATATGACTTCACCATCTATATTTTCAATTCTATCAATGACGGCAAGGGGCTCTGGTTCATAATCCCTTCCCTTGAAAAAAACCTTTCCAGTTGCGAGACCCTCATAAGCCCTTGCTACTTCCATGAGACTTACGACATTTGACCCTAAAGGAAAGGATAATACCGGATCCAGTTGGCTTTCAATGCCTAATGTCTTTGCAAATTCCGTCATAAACAGAAGAGCGGTCAGCACTCTAAAATCATTCACATTATAGAGCACTTCACCAGAATATGCCGGCATTTTGGAAAACTGGGAAAAATTTCTTTCAACCGCTTCACTTAAAGCCCACATTGTTTCCGCAGTAAGCATTTCTTCCAATTTTATGGAATTCCAGAACCTGACCCTTTCTTCATTGTCCATCGATTCCAAAAAAAGTTTCAAATCATCCTGGGATATCCTTTCCCAACCTTGCTTGGGTAAAAGGTCCGTATAGATGAACTCTCCCGTATCTTCATCATGATATAGGTTGGTATGGTAGGAGGCCTCTGAAAAAAATTCAAGATCTTCCCTCTCCACGGTTTCGCGAAGCGCTAAAATTTCCTGCCAGAACCGATGGAATCTAAGATAGTTTTTATTGAGTATATCTTCCCGTAATTCCGCCTCTTTGACAAAACTTCCCCTGTTTTCGTCATCTTCACTCTCATCAAGCTCAATATCGATTTCATCGTAAAATTTTTCAAATCCGGCACCGTAATGTAAGCGGCGCAACACCTCAAATTCATCAATTTTTCCATCGAAAATAAGGTCCGGCTCCATCTCTTTCAACGCTCTTTTAAAGGCAATCTCATACAGATCCTGTTGGTCAATAACGATCCCGTACTCATCCCTGACCTTTCTTTTATACTGCCGGTAGGATTCATCAGCCTCCTGCCCCAGACCGAGATACGTAATCAATTCTTTAAACTGGGCCTTAGTGAGATGATCACATAAATGATACAGCAGCCAGACCGATGCGACGTTCTCGGAATGGACCCCGGCCCAGCTCATGGCAACGCCGCGATACGGGCTGATATGATCGGGCCTGGGGAAATATGCCTCGCCATTGTATTCGAAGACGTTTCTTTCGTTGTTGAGAATATCCATGGTATTCCAGCCCAACTGCAGAGCAGCGGCATACAATAGCGGCTTCATGACGGAACCCATCGATCGCCTGGCCGTAATGGCCCTATTAAAAAATTTATTTTCAAAACCGCCAACCATGGTCTGAATCATGCCTTCCTTGAATACCAGTAAAGCTCCCTGGAGTTCCGGATATTTTTCAAGATCAAGGATAAGGTCTCCGGTTTGCTTTTCCATGTCACGCACACTTACAAATACGAGATTACCGGGAATAAGCTGTTCAAGAATCATGGGGAGATCTTCAGAACCGGCTGTAGACCATCGGTTCTTGCTGTATTTGACGAGAGGTGCGGCAATATTCAACAGACCTCTTTCATCGATGTACCCCGCATGCCCGGCGATGTCAGTATCTCCCTCTGTCTGGGTGAACGACACATGCACAACAGGATCCGGCAGCGTTTCAACCGCCTCTATTTTGCCAACCAGAAAACCGCCTTTTGTGAGTTCGTCCCCCTTGGCAAAGGGAAGCGAACCATATAAATCCTGGAGCTTCCGGTTATCAAAACCCTGCAGCCGCACATCAAGCCTTGCCAGTTCCTTGCGCAGGCTGTAAATCCCTTTTCCCTGAAGGTCCTTGTCAATTGTCGTTATTACCCGGATGCCGGAAGTGGCAATATTATCTATGCCGTTTTGGATGAGCGCCTCCCCCACTTCCGGTTCCGCCAGGGCCTCTTTTACAAGGTCCATCACGGTATTCAAGGAATAGTACATCTTTCCCTGCTTAAAAGGAATTTCCTGATCCAAATAATCCTGGTAGTCATAGGAACTTATACTACCAGCTCGTCTCATCTGCCGAAGAACATAGGCCACTCTTTCTTTAGAACGTTTTATGGCGTTCTCAATATCTTGTTCCGTTCTTCTGACAAAAGGATTGTAATAGTTCGGCCTTTTTACGCTTCCTGCAATAAAAGAACACTCCAGGGTATTAAGTTCAGAAACCGACTTGTCAAAATAATATCGGGCCGCCACACCTAATCCATGGCCATTGCCACTGACATAAAACTGGTTAGCATAAAACTCAAAAATTTTTTCTTTGGGATAATGGTATTCCAATCGCCAGGCATAGATGAGTTCTTTGAATTTGGCAACAATGGATCGTTTTTTTCGTTTAAAAAGGTTCTTGGCAGTTTGCTGAGTGATCGTACTGCCGCCCTGTACCACTCTCCCGGCCTTAATGTTTTGCACAATGGCTCGGAGAATGCCGTGATAATCAACACCATTATGCTGAAAGAACGTGTTATCTTCTGCAGCGATAATAGCGTTGACAAAATCCTCGGGAATCTGCTCATAAGGTATATATTGTCGGTGGGCATCCTGGAAGAAAACGCCTAATTTGCTCTGGCCGTCGGAGTAATAAACAGGACTCTCCATGGCGAGGATTCTCTCAATATTGGCCTGGCTGATTTTTTCACCAGGGGCGATCGCCACCAGCCACCAGATGACTGCCCCGCAGAGAATTCCCAAAAATAACAATGAAAGAGCAAAAATAATTAACAATCTTTTCAACATACTTTGATCTCTTGTGAAAAATTCATTTCACTGGCGTGGCTCATATGAATTCTGAAAGGATACGTTCTACAAGGTATGAGGTAATTTTTTTCTCATAATCAATCATTAAAAATATTGATATATCTCTAGAAGTGTCAATGGACAGATAGATCTATAAAGGCTTATCAAGTTCATGAGGCACCACAATTTTAATTGCACACCAAGAAAGTTTGTGTCAAAATACTTAATATAACATAAGTTAACAACATTTACCGTTTTTTAACTATTGTAATCCCCTCTTGGGCAATAACAGCGATCTTACATCTTTCTGAAATAAAACCAAGGATTTCGCATGTCTACCCTAAAAAAATGCGCCAGGCAAACCTTTTTCTCTGTGCTGATTTTGTTTGCCTTTAGTTCCTGTACTCCAATTGAAAACCATTCTCACAGCAAGGTCTTCAATCCGGATTCTCAACATGAAGCTTCTCAAGAATTAGCTGTAGATGACAGCAGTGCTGACAAAGTAGATACGGCTAAACTGCCTGAAGAAATACAGGAAGGAAAAGCCAATGAACCCGAAAGCTCTCCTCTGACCCTTGCCCAACCGGCGACCGACGACCTTACCGCACCGGCAGCGGAAGAGCTGACTTCTCCGGAACCAGAGGAAACAATGGCCCAGGAAGTCAAAGAGCTTGAAGCCCTCGGTACATGGGAGGAAGGCACTCCCATTAAAATGACGGAACAGGGAGAATGCGTCTTTGATTTCCCTATTACCCTCAACCGGCAGGTCGAATTTTATCTCGATTTTTTTCAAAACAAGCAAAAGAAAACATTTACCCGCTGGCTCGAACGCTCCGGTCGTTATACACCGTTGGTCAAAAAAGAACTGAAGGCGGCCGGCCTCCCCACAGATCTCGCCTATCTTCCCTTAATAGAAAGTGGCTATAGCCTTACCGCCTATTCAAGGGCACGGGCTGTGGGACCCTGGCAGTTTATCAGGGGCACCGGCCGGAAATACGGCCTCACCATCAATAATTATATTGACGAGCGGCGCGATCCAATAAAGTCGACTAAGGCTGCAGTGGCCTATTTATCAGACCTTTATAATGAATTCGGTTCCTGGCCTTTATCTGTAGCTGGCTATAATGCCGGCGAAGGAAAAATCAGAAGGGCCATCAAGAAATACAAAACAACAAATTTTTGGGAATTGGCGCAAGGACGCTACTTAAAGTCTGAGACGAAGCGTTATGTCCCTAAACTCATGGCCGCCATAATCATTGCCAAGGAACCGGAAAAATACGGCTTTTATGATATCGACTACCAAGAGCCCCTTTCCTATGAAACGGTGAAAGTGCCGCGCTGGACAACCGTAAAGGCAGTGGCTGTGGCCATTAATGAAGATTACGAAGAGATGCGAAATTTAAACCGTGAACTGCGGCGATCCATTACTCCGCCATATAGCCGCAATTATACTATAAAAGTTCCGGTGGGTAAAAAAGAGCTTGTGGCTGAAAACCTGAAAAGGGTTGTGCCCGTCATGTCCACCGAATACAAAACCCATGTGGTTAAACGTGGCGAAACACTTACCAAGGTATGCAGAAAATACAACCTCAACAAGACAACTATACTCAAGGCCAACGATCTTCGCTCTTCTAAGCTTGCCAAAGGGAAACGGCTTAGGATTCCATTCAGAACAACAAGCTACAAATTATTGGCTGAAAATCAAATAGCAACCAAACTTGGTCCAGGGATAATTACATCCGAAAACCTCCTTTTACATAAAGTGAAACCTGGTGAAACCACCTCGGAGATATCAAAAAGGTATGGAGTCCCGCCCATGATGATTGCTGCATGGAATGACCTTGATAGCGTCCACCACATCAGGGCAGGTCAACAACTCGCCTTATACCTCAAAGATTCCGTCATTTCAAAATCGCCAACACCTCCGGAAATTGCCGCGATGGATAAGGTGGCATCCGTAACACTCAATACAAAATCAAAAAATTCTCCCAAATTTGAATCAAACTCAACGGATAATGATCCAGAGTCTGAACTCACCTACTATAAGGTCCGGGGCGGTGATACGCTTTGGGATATTGCAAAGCGGTACAATATCACTACGAAAGAAATCAAACGATGGAATTCCATTAGAGGCTCCCTCATCAGGCCGGGACTTCGACTGCGGCTGAAAATTCCTAAAGATGTTGACGCCTAAGTACATGTATTAAAAAATATTGATACGTGTATTTTCACCACGAAGTACTTGAAGAATAGAATTACTATCTCTGGAAAACCTTCGTGCTCTTCATGAGTTCGTGGTTTACCACACCAATAATTAAAATTACATCATCGAATTTACGGATTAGGGTACTACGTTAGGGAGCAATGGAGATCAAGGGGAAGGTGGCCTTGGTGCTGGGGGCGACCAAAGGAATCGGCAAGGCCATCGGTATCGCGCTTGCCAAGGAAGGTGCTAAAGTCGCTTTTCCCTATCATGACTGGCCCGAAGAATCCCAACAAACTATCCAAGAATTTAACGCGCTCGATGAAGACCATCTGGCCGTAAAGGTTGATCTACGGGATCCTGAACAGGTAAAAGAGCTCATCAACCAAATCCGGAGAAAATTCGGCAAGTTGCATATCCTGATCAACAATATTGAGCGGGGCGGCATGCCCATTGTGCACGGCCCCTATGTGCCTGATCAATGGGACCTGGAGATGGAAACTACCCTCAAGGCCAAATGGTGGGTCTTTCACCATGCTCTGTCACTTCTGAAGTCAAGTGATGAAGGCATAGTCGTCAATATATCCTCCATTGCAGGTCATGTGGGGCGAAGCGGCCCTGCCAGCCTAATTTTCAATGATGGATATGCCGCGGCCAACCGGGCCGTCTCATCGTTTACTGAAACCTGGGCCCGGCAGGCATACCCTAACGTTCGAGTGAATGAACTCATGCTGGGCTTCTTTGAAACCCGCCATGCTGAAACTACTAGGGGGTGGGAGCTTCTCTCGGATCAACAAAAAAAGGACATTAATGACAATATCCTTTTACGACGCACCGGCAGGCTGGATGAAGTGGTCAAAGCAGTTTTTTTTCTTATTCAGGACGCAACATACATGACCGGTACGGTAATGCGAATGGACGGCGGGTATGTATTGGGCGGTGCCACGGTCCCGCCAATGCCGAAAGGAGTTCTGTAACTTTTAATCATGCCTTATTTTTTTTGAAAGAATCAAGCAAATCGTCCAAAGCCCATTCCGGAATTTTGTGCATAATCAGTTCAACAGCTGCTTTTTTAATGCTTTCTTCGTCCGGCCCGGTTACTTCAGCCAGTATCTCCTCAGCATCGTACCAGCATATTTCCTTACCGTGCTTGTCATATACGGTCAGTATCCGCCTATTCATTTCATGAAGGTGTTCTTCTTCCACCACATTACCAACCACTTTAAGGGCCAGTTCATAGGGAATAAATTTCACTTCATCATCACTCATTGTGGTATCCTCCCATCAAATTGACGTAATCTTTACAATTAACTCGCAACCCAGCTTTTTAGAAAAGCGAACCCGGTAGATAAATCCTCTGATACAGATTTTGGGCAAACCTGTCCGTCATGCTGGCAATGAAATCACAGACTCTTCTTTCCAAGGAGAAACTTTCGGCAAAAGAACCTATCTCTGTTTCAAGGAAGTCCTTGTTTTCTGTGCAATATCGAAAAAGCTCCCGCAGTATTTTTGATGCCTTGACAAACTCATTATGGACCTGAGGGGCGCGGTAAACATTATGAAACAAAAAATTTCGCAACGTCTGCATAGCTTCTCCAACTTTAGGATTCACATTGAATACCAGCAGATTTTGTGTTGGGGTAGTTCCTGACAGCACCCCTTTTATCATGGTAACCAAGCGTTCTGAATGGGTTGTTCCCAATATCTCATGGCACTGTTCAGGTACATCATCCTCCGATATAACTCCACTCCGGATTGCATCATCCAAATCATGGTTCAGATATGCTATAACGTCTGCATACCGCACCACACAGCCTTCGGCTGTTTTTGGCAGGTCATTGATATTGTTTGGGATAACCTCACCGTATCCTTTGGAATGTTTTGCAATGCCGTCACGAACTTCATAAGTCAAATTCAATCCTAATCCCTCGTTCTCAAGAACATCAACCACCCTGAGACTCTGACGGTAATGTGAAAATCCTCCGGGAGTCAACTCGTTCAAAACTGTCTCACCTGCATGCCCGAATGGGGTATGGCCTAAGTCATGAGCAAGGGCTATGGCCTCCACAAGGTCTTCATTCAAACGCATGGCCCGGGCGATTGTCCGGGCAATTTCAGAAACTTCAAGAGTATGGGTAAGCCGGGTACGATAGTGATCACCGGACGGTGCCAGAAAAACCTGGGTTTTATGTTTTAATCGCCTGAATGCTTTAGAATAGACAATGCGGTCCCTGTCCCTTTGAAACACGCTGCGCAGGTCACATTCCTTCTCAGGTCTGACCCTGCCCTTGCTCTCAGCACTTAAAAAGGCGTACAGTGAAAGGTAATCTTGTTCACGCTCTTCAATTTCTTCTCGAATCGACATTGTTAGTTAAAACCAAGAGAATGACTTTCAATTGCCTCGATCAACAAAAGGTGTTTGCAGGAAATCGTGCTTTTCCATGTCATTGGCCGACAAGAGAGCCATTTTGCCAATCCATTTTGTTTTCCTTTCAATAAGGCTGTCCCATGAATTTTTTTTCCCGTTCCAGAGAAATCAAAGACACATTTCATTAATAAATCTTTCACGCTTGACGGAAACGTTCCCTTGTTACTAATATAACTACCTGATTTTGGCAATATAAGAACCAAATGCTTACTATAAATAATGACAATGTCACATCCTGAAGATAATACACACAAACATTTTATGAGACGTGCGCTTGATGAGGCTGAGGAAGCTCGTGCCGCAGGTGAATTTCCAGTGGGATGCGTTCTTGTGGCGGACAGCACTGTGGTGGCCAGCGGCCGCCGCGTACACAGCAAATCCGCTAAAAAATCCTCCGGAGGGCTCAAACTTCCAGTAAACGAGATTGACCATGCTGAAATCTTGGCGCTCCGTGACCTGGTAGACAACCGGCCTGATATCAACCTTTCTAAAGTCATAGTGTATACTACCCTTGAACCCTGTCTTATGTGTTTCTCCGCTTTGATTATCAACAATATCAGTACAATAGTCTATGCCTATGAAGATGCCATGGGCGGTGGCACCAATCTACCGCTACAAAAACTGGCGCCATTTTATCGGAAGATGAATATCACCATAATTCCCCATATCATGCGCAAAGAAAGCCTGCGTCTCTTTAAAAACTTTTTTGCCAGTCCAGCTTGCAATTATTTACAGGATACAATGCTAGCGGAATACACCCTCTCTCAATCCCTTGAGGAATAAAATGGCGCCAACCACCGCAAAAACAATGGCGTTCAAACCGAATGAGCGCAATATTTTTTTTCATATCCTTACTGCCTGCAACCTTTCTTGCGAGCATTGCTACATCAACGTGGAACAGCATGGCAAGGAAACGGTTTCCCGGGAAACCATGAAGGAGTGGCTTTCCCTTTTCATGGATCCGCAAAAGGAATCAAACGTTATTTTCCTTGGTGGTGAACCGACCCTTCATCCTGACCTTCCCTTTGGCATTAGGACCGCACGGGAACTGGGCTACCACTCAATTACCGTAGACAGCAACGGTTTCCTTTTCCATGACTTTTTGGAAAGGATCAGACCGGATGAAATTGACTACCTCAGCTTCAGTCTTGACGGGCCCACGGCGGAAGTGAATGATCCCATCAGGGGCAAGGGTGTTTATGCTACATGCACTGAAAACATCAGACGCGCCGTGGAAAAAGGTTTTCATGTTAGCCTTATTTATACAGTCAGCAGATTAAATATAGAGTCCCTTCAACTGATGCCAGAGCTGCTGACAAGACTTGGCATAAAACGTTTTTTTATCCAGGTTATCGGCTTACGGGGTAAATCAGCTGTTGACAGCACGGACAATCTACAGGTCGCTCCCGATGAATGGCTCTCCATTATTCCTGATGTGGCGGTCAATGCTGCGGCAATGGGCATCCATGTTACCTATCCAAAGGTTTTTCTTGCAGAGAATGAAGAATTTCAATGCGCCGGCAATGTGGCTGAAAACTACTTTATTTTCCCGAACGGCAGGGTCTATCTCTGCCCTTTATGCGAAGACTTTCCCATCAATACGTTCACAATCAAAGACCACAAACTCATAGAAAATCCGGGACTGGTTGAAGAAAAATTCTTCTCGCTCAATATCCAGGAAGGGTGCGTAATGAATAAGTTACTCCAACCCGGCAATCTTGCATATGATGAAGAGGGCAACCCAACGCATCGCATCTCCTGCTGCCTCCTCAAACAAGAGATACAGGCAAATTCCTAATGGAAGTACATCGCACATAGCGAGAAACAAGAATAGCAGATCAGAATTTTTGGTTGACAGCTAGGAGAACATTGATACAAAGAACATATCGGAACCTCACTGGCAATATGAATATATGGAAATGTGCCATGAAATCAAAAACCGGAAAAACCTGGACATTCCTCTTGTCGGCCGCAGCGGTTTTTCTATTCAGCTGCGCTTCTGAACCGCCAAAAAGTCCCGGCCCTACCTTTCCCCTTGATAACCGCTTTTCCCTGCCGGCCACCATACTTAAAGTAGATGGTCCAATGCTCACTCTAGAAGTGGAAAAACCACATCTGTCAACCGAAGATGCAAAGCTCGCCATAAAGCTCGCCCAGGGCATTATCGAGAGTTCTTATTTTCTTGAGGGGAAATCAACGACATTAGGACCACATACCGTTGAAATCGTCAGGATCTCCGGCAACAGGCTCCTGGTTCGGATTAAAGACAAAGAACATGCCCTGGTAATGGGTGAAACACATGACATTTATCTGCAAAAAAAGATTATCGCCATCAAAGATTTTGAAGTCATTAGGGGTACAGGTAAGGATTTAGGTAAATATGTCCAGGAAGATGTGACCACAATCCTGGCCAGTTCAGGCCATTTTAGTGTGGTGGAACGCACGAAGTTAAAAACAGTGCTCACCGAGCTGCAGCTGGCCCAGGCCGGAATAATGCACAGCACCCATATCAAGGATGTTGGCCGGCTTCTAGGTGCTGATTTGATCCTCACCGGCACCCTTGCCGCAATCGCTGAAGAATGGAATGTTAATCTTCGCCTTATTGACACGGAAACGGCTCTTATTGTTGCAGCCTTGAACATGGCCGGACCCCTCCATGAACTGAAAACAGAACCATTCCGGGAAATACAAAATATTAGCGGCAGCTTTGATGGAGAAAACGATGCAACCGAATGGCTCATGGGAAAAATTATTAACCAGCGCGCCGGGAAAGGCGGCTTTCAAAACGTTTATGTTGATGCAGGTCAAGGTGCGGAGGGCACAAAGAAATCCCTGGCCATGGATTTCAAACTGGGAAAGCAGCGGACTCAAAAAAACAGGCACAAACCCCTTCAAGCGACAATGAGAAATACTGTGAAACGCGATCTAAGCAATTATTCTGGGATATCCTTTACCATGAAAGGTTCGTTTGATCTAACCGTTACTTTTATGCTTATCGACGGTGAAAAAAATTCAACCAACAGAGAAAATTGGCTGAAAAACTTTACCGTTACCCAGGATTGGCAGAAAATAAACATACCCTTTAACTCCCTTGCGGTCCAAAAAGGCAAGGCTGAAATGCTGCATACCAATCATATCCTTGATCTCGATCGGATCGAAATGATCTTTTGGATCATCTCTGAAAAAACTGCTAAAAGAGGCACAAAGGCAACACTGTGGCTTGATGAGGTTTCCCTGTATTGATGGTAAATTTGGACTTTCGGACGGATAGGTTAGTCGCTGTATCGCTTCTCATGATCTGCTTGGGCATGCAGTTCGGTTGTGCTGCGCCTCTTTTTGAACAGATTAATCCTGCAATAATTGATAGCAATTCTGACGCAATTCTATTTGCAAAATTTTCTGATGTTTCTCCGGATCCCATCAAACCTGTTTGGAGCATCCGGCCAAAACAGAGCCGGAACCGTTTTTTTCTTACCTGCTCAAAAAAGATTAAGCCTGTTCTCTATCCCTCCAAGGAGATGATCATCAATCCATTTTATAATGAACCGGAACAACAAAAACTCATTCTAGACGATTGCAGTTATCTTGCTGTCAAGACATCACCCAAAACCTATATCCTGGAGTACCGCACAAACAGGGAAACGCTTTTTACAAGGGAATTCACAGTACAGTCGGGAAAGTTGCTTTATCTTGGCAACCATCTGCCGGAGGAAAAATTGCAGATCACCAGAAAAGAGCTTTTGTCCACAAAGTACATCTATACGTATAAGACCATGGAAATTGCGGATACATTTTCAGAAGACGTAAAATGGTTGATAAAGAAGCACCCTGAGCTGGGTAAATTTATAAAGAACAACACACTTAAAATCCCTGTTGGGGAAAATAAATAAGAGCAGGGAGAAAAGTCAATGCAATTTCTCAAAAAACTGGGGGTGACTTCGCATGACGCTCTCATTGACTGGGATATAACGCCTGCCAAAACTTACGGCATGTTCGAATGCCGGGGCGATATGGATATCGTCCGGAGTAAAGACCAAAGATATTACTATTTTTATATTGATAATTGGCAGAAGCCTGCCAGGCTCTGTCTCATGGAACGCGGCATCAGACACGCTAAAGTACTGGCACATATAGACGCGCCGCTGGATTTGCTTGAAAAATGCATCTTCCGGCAAGGCAAAACCTTGAAGGAACACAGTTACGCGGTCGACGGCCCGGTCAAAGAATGGTTGTTTGAACATGTGATAGACAACAATGACTTCTCAAAAGTCCATGTCCTTGATTATGATGCCGATGAAGATCCTACTGAATCCGGCCTACCAGCAACAAAAGAGCACCTGTCCCACCACAAAACTTCACATTTTCGCAACATCCCAGCCTTTATCAGTGAGCATGAAATAGAAAAAATCGTTGCAAACGGTGACTTTTTTGAAAGCGTCTCCAACCCAAATGGTCGGTTCACAAATTACCTCGTTGACCCTGGGGACAACTTGACGGTAATTGACATGGCGACCGGCCTAATGTGGCAGCGGGCTGGAAGTGACCATTCTTCATTCCGCAAAATGGCGGTCTGGGAAAAAAGGTTGAATGGGAACCATTTTGCCGGATACAATGACTGGCGGTTGCCTACTGTGGAGGAGGCACTATCTCTGCTCAATGCAGAAGTCAATAAAAAAGGCTTACACATTCATCGGTGCTTCGCTACCACCCAGGGATTTATCTATACTGCAGATCGGCGTAAGCCGGGCGGCTACTGGTTTGTTGATTTCCGACACGCCAGAGTGTTCTGGGCGGGCGGTACCCTTTCGGGAGGTTTTGGCAGGCTTTGCCGCACTGTATGAACATACCTGTTCTGTTTTTAGACCATTTCGTATGAAGAGCAGATCCATCACCAACAAAATTGCCTGTTATTATTATTTCAATTGTGAATCCTCGAGCAGCCGTTTTATCAATTCGCTGCTATCGTCCGGAGAATTAATCTGCTCCGCAGGTGTCCATGACATATCCGCTTCCAGGCGATAGGATCCTTCGAATGAGTGCGGGGGCTTGCCATTCCAATCTTCCGGGGAAAGTAGAGAAAAATAAAGGCTTCCGTCTTCATGGCGATAGAGATGGTACAAATGGCCGGGCCTACGTTTGAATGTGCAGCGCACCCGGTGTAAATCCCGGTCCTGTCTTGCCTCATCAAGCACCTTGCGGGCTTCCTGCTGTAATGCCTTGATCTGATCGGCTAATACTCTTAGCTTGGCACTCAATCTGGTATTCAAAAGAAGATCCGCTTTCTCGATCTCTCTTTCCAAGTCGACCAGCTCAATGGGTGGGGCAAGGCGACTCATCGGTACAGGGACGCAGCGGTCAGGTCCATCAAGGCCCCATTCTCCTTGGTATTTCTTATATTCTTCGCCCATATCCCATTCCCTTACAAACATTGGGTGCCAACTGTCATTACCAAAAAATATTCCAGATCCTATATAAAGCGGCAGTTGTGCTGTCAATATTCCGACGCCGTTATCTATTCTTTGACTCTCCTTGGCATGTGATACAGATCAAAGCTGTCGATTTCAAGGCCTTGTTAATTTGCAGGACAAATAGTATTGAACAAACTTTTTAATACTTCATTTTTATCCAGTCAACTTGTCGTGCAGAATGCATCAGAGCATGACTACCAATTTATCTCAACCAATCAATGAAATAAAGAATTTTCCTAACATTTTTTATGTATAGTTTTATATACATTCCGGCAACAGATTAGGATGGGATGTCATCATTTTTTCCTTGCCACATAACTATTAATATTCTTTGGCACTCCAATTGCTATGGTCAATGGTCAACTTTTTTTGCATGTTTCCTGTTCATTCAACAACCATTTCCGGCTCAAAATAACGCAGGAAATTGAATTTCTGCAGGGTCCCGTTAGAAACGGGATTAATGCTGCGCTGCAACAAGCTGCGGGAAATCTCCGCACTTCAGATAAATGTCTGCAATTTTGAGGTACTTTCTTATGAATTTGTCCCTTACAACTGAATTAAAAAAATCTACCACAAAAAGAAAGACGCACCAAGGTGCAAGGATTGATGCGAGATGTAAAGTGGAATTACCAGTCGAATTTCAGCTTAATGCGGGAGAGCAAAGCAAAAACATCCGGGCAAGAACTGCTAATATCAGCCTTGGTGGAGCTTTTATTAAAACAAACATTACAGTGCCGGTGAGGTCCACCCTCAAACTCAACACAACTTTCTATAATGAAACAAATTTCTGCTTTCATGGCAAAGTGGTCTGGAAAAACAAAAAAGGATTTGCTCTCCAGTTCGAGACGATTAACGATTCAAGCCGTAAATATCTTTGGAAAATTATCAGCAATAATCTCAAGGATTCACTCCATTGCCCTTTCTGTGGCATGATCAAAACTCGGAAAAGCAAAAGATGCGAAAAATGTTTCAGAAGCCTTGACTTCACTGAAGATCAGGCCTTTACAATTTACAGCAAGGAAGTGCATACCCACTGTTTTGATTCTATTAACTGGGCAACAGAATATTTCAATCATACCCTGGAAACCATCGAAAAAAAATACCTTGCCGGGCGAATAAATAAAAATAGTCTTTTAAAAGAAACGCTTTACGCAGTAAGGGAAATTTGCTCTTACTGCCGGACAATAGAAACCCTGCTTGTCAACGACTGTGATCTACTGCACAAGATGCGCCAGGAGTTTATCGAGAAAACAAACCGTTTCATGACCAAAAGCTATTTGGTGAGATGGGCGCGAACCTGGCCGCAAGGATATCCCGGCGACTTTAAAATCATTGAAGACATTTACAGGAACGTACCAAAATCTATCGGACTCGGCTATCTGCTAGACGAAAACTTCCTGAATAATGCCTTAGCGTATGGGGTAAGGGGCCGGAAAGAACTTCTAAAAAAAATTCTCCTTAAGGAAATTACCAACCGGAAAACCCTCAACATTCTCAGTGTTGCCTGCGGTTCCTGTCGGGATCTATTTGAAATAGCATCAGAATTAGAATCTTCTCAAGCCATGATCACAGGCATTGATCTTGATTCCGAGGCCCTTGATTTTGCCGCGGATCGTTTTACGCATACCGGCCTAAAATCCAACCTTATTCTTCGCAAATATAACGCCATACGTATGCTAAGCCATGAAAAAAATATGAGAGAATTCGGCCCACAGGACATCATCTACACTCTTGGCCTTTTCGATTATGTAAGAGACGAGACCCTGGTTCGATTAATGAACTCACTTTACGATCTTTTGAATCCACAGGGCAAATTTATATGTGCTTTTCCAAACAGCGAAAAATATAATATTGAGGAATTCAACTGGATCGTAGACTGGCCCATCATCCACCGGACAAAAAATGACAGCGCTGCTCTTTTCAAAAAAACCTCCATTCCTTCCAGAGCAGTTCAAGTAAAAACTGATCGTTCAGGTGTCATTGTCTTCTATATTGTAACAAAAGATTGATTGTGAATTCGCGGTGCCTAAAAACTGGTCCTGACCGGCAGCAGGGCTAAAATCTCCAACCTTGCCTGAAAGCCTAGTCATAATCTTTGTAAGACATGGCTGGACAGGCAACAGAACTTTACACTATAATATGAAGATCTTGCAAAAAGAAACCTGTAACTATATAGCACAACCTATTGATTTATGTTTGATTTTTTAGGAAATTCTAAAAAATTACCAGCCAAAGTCGGCTTATCAAAAAATGAATATATCTACAACCAGCTGCTCCACCTAACATATTATTGGCTTAGTGCAGTTCTGCTGGTTGGTGCATTTCTCTTTCTCCTTTTCGGAATTGTTGACTTTTTTGTAACTCCTGAAAACTTCAGCCGCTTTTTTCTACTCAGGGTCTCTTGCTCGACTATTCTCATTATTCTCTCAGTTTTAAACTGGGCCCTTGGCAAAAACACATTAAGTGTGCTCAGGATCTATCCAATTATTATCGCTGCCATCCTTGTTTCAGCCGCGACTATCGAAATTATGATTCTTAATCTCGATGGCCACAAGTCCTTTTATTATGCAGGATTAAGCTTGATTGTCATCAGCGCTCTTGCCTTCATCCCCTTGAATCTCACTTTTTCAACTATCTGTGTGGGCCTGGTCCACCTGATGTATATTGTTCCCATTTTTATTTTTGATACAATTACCGCGCTTCCTGTATTTATCAGCAACAATTTCTTTCTCATAGCGACATTTGCCATTGCCCTGCTTTGGAGAGGCAGCGTCCAAAAAACCCTTATTAAGACCTTTACCCTTCAGTTTGAACTGCAGAAAGACAAAGAGACGCTGCAACTTTATTCCGGCAACCTTGAACATTTAATTAAAGAAAGGACAAAGGAACTCAACAAATCAGAGCAAATGCTCCGATCCCTTTTTGAACAGGCCAACGACGGTATAATCATAACTGATTCAAAGGGTACAATTATCAACATTAACCGGAAGGCTTGCGAAATCCATGGGTTCCCCAAAGAGGCCCTTATCGGTGCAAACATCAGGCTCATTGAAGCTGAACAGGACCATAAGCTGTTCAAACAAAGATATCAACGGATCCTGAACGGAGAATCGTTTATCTTTGAAACACGGCACCTCAAAAAAGACGGAAGCGCGATTTCCGTGGAAGTAAGCTCCAAGGCCATCGAAATTGATGGTAAAACGTATATCCAGTCTTTACACCGCAATATCACAGATAAGAAAAAAATGCAGAAACAACTGCTCCATTCCCAGAAGATGGATTCCATCGGTCAACTTGCCGGCGGTATCTCCCACGATTTCAAAAATATCCTCACTTCCATTATCTCAATGGCAGAAGTTACTCTGCGAATGGATAATCTCAACGAATTTGCCACATCAAATATTAAGATGATTGAGCAAGCGGGCCGCAGAGGAACGCAAATAGTCTCCCAGCTCCTCAGTTTTGCCCGTCGCGGTGTTTCAGATGCCCTTCCTCTTAATTGCAACAATGTGATTGAAAGCACCTGCGACATGCTATCACGACTGGTCCCTAAGGAAATCAGCCTCATCCGCCAATTACAGGAGCCCCTTCCAGCAATCGAGGGAGATGTCACCCAGATTGAACAGGTATTGATGAACATGATTCTCAATGCTAGAGATTCCATGCAGGGAGAGGGCAAGCTAAAGATCAAAACGGAAACTGTATACTTAAACAAAAATAATCTTGATATTGCTACAGAAGTAAAGCCGGACGATTATGTCCTGATTACCGTTTCGGACACTGGCTGCGGTATCCCCCAAGAAAACCTTTCCCGGATTTTTGACCCTTTCTTCACCACCAAGGTGGAAGGCAAAGGCACCGGCCTGGGTCTAGCCATGGTTTACGGTATTATTAAGGAGCACAATGGCTATATCACTGTGACCAGTCCTCCTGACAAAGGCACTACTTTCAATATCTATTTGCCGGCCATGAAGGAAAGAAGGTCTGACCAAAATCTTCCAGAAAATAGGATTGAAGAAGACCTTGACCAAGATATTGATCTCTCCAGGCTTTTACAGTAAGGGAAAGGCACCGGCAAACCGCTCTCATATTCAATCCCATCTCGAAACCACTTTTAGGTCTGTCTCGTAAACTTCATTACAAACGCTTGACCCTGAGCAATCCTTGTGAAACCATTAATTTATACTTTTCCTCAGGTTTCACTCCACGGGATAATCGTACACCATTAAGCGAGTGCAATCTTCATAGCTTGGTTACGATGAACTCGGATCCTTTATAGGTGATTGATGCTTTCCACTCTGTTCAGTAAATATAAAAGGTTGCCCTGCCTTCTCCTGGCCGTTATCTCCATTTGCTGGGCAAGTTATTCTAAGGCCGTGGAGGACTATGCCTCTGCCCGCATGGCAATGGTCCGCCTCATTGCAAAGGAGGCCAAGGATATCGGCCTGCTCACGGACATGAAGTCTCTTGACCATAAAGTCCTTGATGTTATGGCAAAAGTGCCCAGGCATGAGTTCGTGCCTGTTTTTTCCAAGTCGGTTGCCTACGAAAATAGGCCTCTTCCCATCGGCTATGGCCAGACCATTTCGCAGCCTTATATAGTCGCCCTGATGACCGATCTGCTGAAAGCGGATAAGGATGACATTGTCCTTGAGGTCGGCACCGGTTCAGGCTATCAGGCAGCTGTCCTAGCAGAAATTGCCGCAAAAGTCTTTACAATTGAGATCATTGAACCATTGGGGGAAAAGGCAAAAGAAAAGCTCAAAACACTTGGCTATAACAATATAACCGTTCGAATCGGGGATGGGTATTATGGCTGGCAAGAAAAAGGGCCTTTTGATGGCATCGTTGTTACCGCAGCAGCAAGCCATATTCCGCCGCCCCTGATCCAGCAGCTTAAAAAAGGCGGCCGTATGGTCATACCGGTCGGTACCAGGTTTCTTGTCCAACATCTTCTGCTGGTAGAGAAAAATGAAGAAGGCAAAGTGCAGACCAGGCAGCTTCTGCCGGTTCGATTTGTACCGTTAACAGGAAAACATTAATGTGAGTACATTGCCTGAGCATCATAATGAGCAAGAATTTTGATTCACACAAAATCCTGCCTCTGCAGCCACCCCGCCTGACAATTTCCATTATCTCTGGAACCGCCCTGGCTTATGAAATCCTCTTGATGCGGCTTTTTTCCATTGTCCAGTTTCACCATTTTGCCTACATGGTCATCAGCCTTGCTCTCCTGGGCTTTGGGGCAAGCGGCACCTTCCTTTCCATTGCCAGGGAAAAACTTTTAGCCAATTTTCAAGCTGTTTTCCTAGCAAACATTGTGCTGTTCGGTGTTGCAGTGCCCTTTTGCTTCCTTGCCGCCCAGACTCTGCAGTTCAATCCTGAGGAAATACTCTGGACCGCGGCCCCGTTTCTCAAGATTCTTCTGGTCTTTCTACTCCTTGCTCTGCCGTTTTTTTTCGCAGCCTCCGCTGTTGCCCTGGCATTAGCTCGGTTCCCCCAGAGCATATCCCGGATTTACGCCGCTGATCTGATTGGTGCCGGTCTAGGAAGCATTTTCATTATAGTTTTGCTCTTTCTGGTTTTTCCTGACAAGGCTTTGAGTCTTCTCGCCAGTCTCATCCTTTGTGGAGCTGGTATTGCCTGGTGGGAGACCGGCATGAAACCGCTTAACAGGATCTTCTTTTTTCTTGTTCTTGCCACTCTTCCCCTCGCCGCCCCCAACAATTGGACCACTCCCTTAATCTCGCCCTACAAAGGACTTGCGCAGCAAATGCTCCTTTCAGGCTCCAAGATACTTACAGAACGATCAAGCCCTCTGGGCTGGCTGACCGTGTTAGAAAACAAGGTTGTCCCCTTCCGTTACGCACCGGGCTTGAGCCTTAACGCAACGGTCATTCCGCCGGAACAACTGGGTATTTTTACTGACGGCGACTCACTGACAGTCATTACAAAACAGCTTGAAAATCAAGCAGGATATGGATATCTGGACCAAACCACCACCGCACTGCCCTATCACCTCCAAAAGCCGGAACAGATCCTTATTCTCGGCGCAGGAGGCGGAGTAGACCTTCTATTGGCCAAATATCACCAGGTCCCTAAAATTGATGCTGTGGAACTCAATCATCAGCTGGTCGACCTGGTTGTAGAGAACTACGGTTTCTTTAGCGGTGATCTATTTAAGGGACCAAGGGTCAACCTTTACACAAAAGAGGCCAGAGGATTCGTGGAGAAAACCGCTACATGGTATGACCTTATCCAGCTTTCCTTGCTTGACTCTTTCAGCGCCTCATCAGCTGGACTCTATGCCCTTAGTGAGAACTATCTTTACACTGTTGAAGCGTTCCAAAAATATTTTCATCGTCTGCAAACCGACGGTATTCTTTCCATCAGCCGCTGGCTTAAACTGCCCCCCAGGGACACGTTTAAGCTCCTCGCTACTGCGGTGAAAGCTCTCGAAAAAGAGGGAATTCCTCATCCTGGACAGCACCTTGTTCTCATCAGGGGCTGGCAGACAAGCACCCTGCTCATTAAAAAAAGTCGGATTACTGATCAGGAAATTGCAGCACTCAAGCGCTTCTGTTCCGAAAGATCCTTTGATGTTGCCTATTATCCCGGCATGGCAACCAGTGAAGCCAACCAGTTCAATGTCCTCAGAGAACCATTTTTTTATGAGGGAGCTCAGACCATAATAAATGATAGACACAGTGATGCTTTCTTTGACCAGTACAAGTTTCACATCAGGCCGGCAACGGATAATACCCCATATTTCTTTCATTTTTTTAAATGGCAACTCCTGCCGGAGATCATTGCCCTGCGCGGCCAGGGAGGCATGGCTCTAGTGGAATCAGGGTATCTGGTCCTGGTTGCCACTCTTGTCCAGGCTTTGACAGCCAGCCTCATTCTGATTCTTTTACCACTGCTCTTTCTTAAACGCAGGCTGCCGGAGAAAGAGACAACAGCCCAAGGAAAATGGCAGATCTTTGTATATTTTTCCGCCATCGGCCTAGCTTTCCTCTTCCTTGAAATTGCCTTTATCCAGAGGTTCATCCTATTTCTGAGCCATCCGCTTTATGCTGTAACCGTGGTGCTTGCCTCATTTCTTATTTTTGCCGGTTTTGGCAGCGCTTTTTCCAAAAAAATCATTAAGGAAGGGGGAAAATGGTCAGGCATAACCCTGCCGGTTGCCGCCATGACAATCCTGGTGATCGTCTACCTTCTCAGCTTGAACACTCTTTTTGCCCAACTCTTTGGCCTGTCGGATGTTCTGAAAATTATTGTATCCATTCTGCTCATAGCCCCCCTGGCCTTTTTTATGGGCATGCCGTTTCCGGCTGCTTTAACACGGGTTGGCGATTCCAGACCCTGGCTGGTGCCCTGGGCCTGGGGAGTGAATGGCTGCGCCTCAGTGATCAGCGCCGTCTTAGCCACTATGCTTGCCATCCAATTCGGATTCACCACCGTGGTATTACTGGCCCTGGCCCTTTATTGTGTGGCAGCCATGACTTCTCTTTTCATGGACTGAATTGTAAATAAATAAAAAATATCTCTTTTTTCCTGTCTCGATTTTGCTATACAGTGGGAATATGAAGACACCACGTATACCGTTTATTTTAGGCTTTCTCCTCCTGCTGTTCCTTCTCACCGCCTGTCCGGCCCAGTCAGAAAAAAAATTACCTGGAGCTTGCCGACCGACCCCGCCCGATGTCCTCGGACCTTTTTACCGGCCAAACGCGCCGGTCCGTGCACGCGTTGGAAAAGGCTATAATCTGACAGGAATGGTGAAGTCCAACAGGGAGTGCAATCCCATTAACAATGCAAAAATAGAATTGTGGCTAACCGGGCCGGATGGCCAATATGATGATGCGCACCGCGCCATAATCTTTTCAGGCAACAATGGGCGGTATGCTTTTGAAAGCAATTTTCCTCCCGGTTATTCCGGAAGACCACCCCATATTCACATGATGATCTCGGCTCCAGGCTTTGAGACTCTGGTTACCCAGCATTACCCGAAAATGGGAGCAAAAGGGGCTGTTTTCGATCTGGTCCTGGTTCCAAAACCGCAACCGGATAAATAAAATCTACAGCGGCTTTTGCCATTTTTTTATTTATATTGCAATTATGTAAATCCATTTTTCCTGTTACTTTCATGAGATCAAAGGCGCTCCGCGCCTAAATATGACAAAAACTTTGTCGATGTTAATGTTTGTTTTGTCATATCAGCTTGTTACGGTAGACGTAGATCTGGTTAAAACTTAATAGCGACGAAGTCGCGTTTAACACAAAATTGCTGTAGTTCGCAATTTTGTGTAGACCCTTTATCAGCAACACTAGCGCAAATACCCTAAAATACAGAGCACAAGCCCCCTCTTGCAGGGGCAAAAATGTGTATATCACTCGGAGCTCAGCTTTATGCCCTCTCTATTTTTTTAATCCTTTTCTCGCTCTCTCTCTCCATTTTCTCGTGCTCTTTCTCTTCCTCCCACTCTCTTTCTTTCCTGAACTTCCGCTCTTCTCTTTCCATCTCTTCGCGATGTTTTGCTTCTTCCCTTCCATTTCCTTTCTATGTTTCCGCTCTTCCTTTTCTTGCCTCTTCAGTAATTTCCGTTCAGTCTTTTCCTGCTTCTCCTGGAATTTCCGCGCCTCTTTTTCCCTTTTTTTATCCGCTTTGTGTTTTTCTCGCGCTTCTTTTTCGATGTGCCTTCTCTCTTCCCGTGCTTCTTCTCTATCTTCTTTCACCCGCTCGCTTTCCATTTCCCTTTCGCGCTTTTGCACTTCCCGATGCTCTTTATCAGAACTATCGGCTGCGGAAAATCCTGTTGCCACCAGGGGCAATGCAACTGTGATCATTAAGAAAATCGCTAATTTTTTCATTGTGAACCTCCTTCGTATTGGAATTTAGGAACATTAACGCGGCAGAAGAAAAAGTTGTTGGAGCAACTGCTGGGGACCTTTTTGCTGGGGATCAATCCTCATGGCGCTCTCGGCGGCGTCTTTTGCCTGGAGAAAATTCCCATTTTGCAAAAATCCTCGCGCCAGGCCCATATAGGCATCAGAATTAGCAGGGGCAATGGAGATGGCCTCCTGAAAGGAAGAGATTGCCGCCGATGGTTTTCCCTGCGCCAGCAGAGTAGTTCCATAAGTAATAAGACCTTTGACCAGTTCCCCTTGCACTTTAGTGGAATCCGGATCAAGGGCAAGCCCTTCCTTAAGATGCGCGATACCGGCCTTGAAGTTTCCTTTTTTCAACTCTCCCATACCGAATGAAAGAATGGCGTCAAGGAGAAACGACGACATTTCCTTTTGCGTCTCTGCCGGGGCCAGCCGGTATGCTGTTCGCAAAGGTTGAATCGCCTCGCCGAAACGGCCCAGGTTCAGATAGGAGCGTCCTAGATACAAGTATGCTTGTGTATACTCAGACTCCAGTTCGGTTGCTTTTATAAAATGGGGAACAGCTTTCTCATATTGACCCCGATTAAAAAGACCAAGGCCGGTGTCGAATTCCTGCTCAGCATTTGACAAAGCTGAGGAAAGTTGGGCACAAGCGGAAAGAAGAAGTAGCAAAAAGATGATGGGCAAGAATACAATTTTGTTTTTCATGATTTGCCTCCTTAAAAATTGTAACTGATCACGGGGCAAGGCAACCAGGTATAGCGTTTGCACCGCCTTCTGTAAACGGTCCTTGCGGCAATTATCCCAAGTTGGGAAGGAACACATTTCCCTTTTGAAATTAGCGTATTCTTATTATTACGCCTTGGCAATATTCATTCTCAACATGTATTACACTCAAAATATACACGCCTCTATTTTCAAGCAAGACATAGGTCTCGATATTTTTATGCATAGAAGTGCGGGAAATCAAACATGCCTATCAAAATAATATCGAGCCTCAACTGGGAATCGATTATTGATATGGTGTTACATTCAGAACTGGCAAGGAGGGACCGAAGGCTTACATCAGGCATGATGAGCTGCAGACGGCGCAGCCAAAAAAGTGTAGAATTTGCCTGCTGGCTTGGCATGAGCCAACAATATATTATGAGAGGAATGGAATTAGCTGGATTGCTGTTTACTTTCCCTGCAACTTCTTTACCTAAAAAATCCCTAGGAAAGATATGGTAACTATCACCAATGCAGCAACATCATGCTATTCATTTAGCATCTCGAGGTATTTGCGGAGGACAATTATGCCGTCCGGCGTGAAGGGTTGGCGTTCACTCATGGCGAGTACTTCATTTATTTTCAGGAATTCGCCGCTTTCAATCTCTTCTTTCTGCAGAACCATATGACCGTCATGTACACAGGTAAATATCCTGCCCCAAACCCGGTTGTCTTCATCCGTATGATAGTAGTCGAACCGGACTGCTAGATCGTCCCGAGCAATGCCCAGTTCTTCAAAAAGCTCGCGCTTGGCCGATTCTTCGTAACTTTCACCTGTCAGCACCACGCCTCCGGCGGCTACATCGTAAAAACCGGGATAGATATCTTTTGTTTTTGTGCGTTTCTGAATAAAAAGCTCATCCGCGCTGTTGAAGACAAGGATGTATGTGGCCCGGTGGATCAGTCCCTTTCGGCGCATCTCCGCCCGGGTGGCGCTGCCGATGACTCTATTGTATTCATCGACAATGGTTACCAGTTCATTTGCAGGATTCATATATAAAGCTGACAGGATTGACAGGTAGTATCCATCATGAAATTGGCTGGCCCTTGCCCACCAAACTTTGTGCCTTTGCGCTTCAGTGCCCTCTACCTCTGCCTGCTGCCTTTTATTCTCAAAAAACCTTTACTTTGAAATGATACTTCTCATAACTCAGAATAACACCGTCCAGGGTAATCTCTTCAAGCCGGAGGTCGGAGTCTATTCTCTGCCCTTCTTTTGTCACCTTGCCATTGATGCTTACGATCCGGTTTTCAGGCCTTTTAGAATAGGCATGAACCGAAATCCGAATGTCAGGCAAAGCCTGCCGGATACGAACCGGAAGCTGACGCATGTCCACGACTTTCTTCTTGGAACTATCCTTTACAGCTGGGGCTGCCCCGCCAGAAGATCGTGGCAAAGGCCGCCTTGCTTTTCTCACCGGAACAGGGATGGAATCTATTGATTGGTTGTTATCCCTTACAACGGGAGCAGCTCTGTTGATTGTTCTTGGCAATGGACGGGTTGCTTTTTGTGTCTGCCCGGATGGGATTGCCGTCGAAACAGATTGATTCTCCGACCCAGGTTGTTGTACTTCTGTCTGAGTGGGTGGAGGTTGCACAGGTGGGGCTGCTCTCTCCGGCATCTTTTTGACGGCAACTTCAAGGTTTTTAGCTGTCTCTTGGACAAAGGAGGGCTGTCCCGGGTTTATGACGGATGCCTCCTTTACCTCTGTTGGCACCTGATGTTCCACCACTTGGTCAGGGAGATCCGGCTTAATCTGGGGTTGTGCCGCTGTCTCCACTGGTTGGGCCTTACTCACAACTATGTTCTGATCTTGCGCTGATTGTGAAAAGGAATCTTTAATCCGGCTCTGCCCAACAACTATTTTCTGCTCCTGAGCAAGAGGTGGGGCAGGTTGTTCAAATTGGGATGTGTTATGCCGCTCTATAGTACCGACCTTTGGAGTGCCTATTTTCTCCAGGGCAGGAGGCTGCGGCACCCTTTCTGCCATTTGTGGCGACCCGGATTTCTTCATGGCCTGCCCTGCAGGCATTAATGGTTGTGGCGGTGCGGACTGCTGATCAACAACCTGCTCCTTTTCTTCCTTTCCTATCCCGAAATAAGCGGCAAAAATAAGGGCATTGAGAAGCAGGGCGGCCATAAGAAAATAAGGCCAGCGCTGCGGTTTTTCCGGTTCAATGACATGTCCGGGCTGGACAGTCTGAAGATCAGGCACTTTCCCCTTGCTACGCTGCTTGTCTGATTTTTTTAAAGCTTCAAGGATATAGGACATACCTAATCTTCCTTCTGCTTCTGAGTTAACAACGGCACGCCGGTGCCAACTTCCGTATTCAGGTGAATTATGGTCTGGGGACCCACAATACCGTCCGGAACAAGGTTTTTTGCGAATTGAAATTTCTTCACCTGATTCACCATGTCCTCGGTAAATACTACATTTTTCCCCTCTTTGTATGGACGCCCCTCCAAAAGGGCGAGTTTTTGATCTAGCCACTTAACCACACGACCTTTACCGCCAGGATCAAGCGAATCGGAATAGCCGGATGGCACAGACCATAAAAGGGCGAACTCTCCCTTCCACCGCTTAACAACATCTGTTAAGGGGACTTCCCTGGTTTCGCCGCCGAGAGCGAACATCGCCGTTTCACCAATGTAATCGGTCATGGCAGCATAATAATGTTGCCCTTCTTCAGTATAAAGAGTCAATACTGCCGGACGGTTGTAATGAAGCAGACTGGCGAGACTCCCTTGTAATCCAAGACAGCGTAAACCTTGGGCCAAGGCAAATTGGCAGACCGCACCCCCTGAATCAGGATCATATAAAATACCCCAGCGTTTAAAAAGAGCCTGATATGACTTTGCCCAACTCTCAGCAATGGGGATACCCAGTGTCCACTCCAAGGTCTGCAATACCTGCTGACCACCTGTCTCAGCCTGGGAATTATCAGGCAATGGCTTACTCTTTATTCCCTGAGGAATTGATGATGGAATCTCCTGGGAAATGGCTTCATTGGTCAAGACCAATTGTCCTGTCGATTTTGTTTCCTGAACCATTTCTTCCGCTTCTTCATCTTGGTGATACATTGCATTTGATTCTAACGGGCTTTCCTGCAAAGCAAAGGCGACTTTCTTTTCTTTGTCGCCAACAATGGCAGCGGTGATCACCAGATCCGGTTCCGGTTGCTGGTGATAATAGGCGGCAAGAACCGCCCCACTGATAAATATTGCCAACCCTGCCATTGCCCACCTGTAACGCCGCAAAGTCCTGGCTCTCTCTTTATCTTCGCCAAACACCTCTTTAACGGCTTTTGACAAGGTTTTTTTGGTTACCCTGTCTAAACCCTGGACAAAGGTGCCAAGCAGGGCCCGATCGCAGATAACATTGATAAGCCGCGGAACGCCGCCGGTATGCCGATAAAGCTTGCGGATCACAGAGGGAGGGAAAAGGGTTCTGGCTACTCCGGCCACCATCAAACGATGAGAGACATATGCCTTAACTTCTCTTGCCGATAAGGGCTCGAGGTGATAACGGGCCGTTACCCTTTGCCCGATCTGCCGTATCTCAGGACGTGCTAATATATCTTTCAGTTCAGGCTGCCCAAGAAGAATTATCTGCAGCAACTTACGCTCATTGGTTTCGAGGTTGGTCAACAGCCGCAGTTGTTCGAGAACCGGCCCGCTCAGATTCTGGGCCTCATCTAAAATGAGCACGGAATGACGATCCTTGGCATGGGCATCAAGTAAAAACTTGTTGAGATGATCAATAAACACTTTGATGCTGTAATTGCCTTCCGGATAATTGATATGGAATTCATCACAGATGGTTGCCAACAATTCATTCACCGTGACTTTGGGATTAAGAATAAAGGCAACGTCTGTATTTTCAGGTACTTGTTCAAGGAGGCAGCGGCACACGGTAGTTTTGCCCGTACCCACCTCTCCGGTGAGAAGCACAAAGCCCCCATCACCTTTTATGCCATAGAGCAAATGTGCCAAGGCCTCCCGGTGCCGTTCGCTCATGTAGAGATAGCGGGGGTCCGGTGCGATGGAAAAAGGAGGGGCTTTGAACCCAAAATATTCCTGATACATTGTCATACGTATTATTCTATTCCAATCGGCAACCTATTGTCTAATCAATCAGAGCCGTGGTCATTTCATTACCTTAATAAATGAACTACCCCACAGCCCCGCTAAAACAGGATCTCCGTTTTACTCCGACAAGCAACGGGGAATCAACAACCGTCATTCCCGACTTGATCGGGAATCCAGAAAACACTCGTCATTTTTTCTCTGGATACCCGCTGAAGTTTATCCTCGAGAAATCGGGGGCGGGTATGACGAACACTGCAAGCCGCAGGATATTTACCCTAAAAGAGAATAAAAGTACCGCATGGCAACCACACTGATCCAGACAGTTCTCTGCACGGAGCTTAACAGGTTTATTATTACCATTTCAAAAGTACACTTTCACTAAAAAAACTGTGCCGGCGGGGTTGCGGGTAAGGAGATGAAGCGTCTATCTGCCTTCTGCCTTCTGCCTTCTGCCTTCTGCCTTCTTTCTTCTGTCTTCTGCCTTTGTGCCTGAATACCTGCTCAGAGTATTGGGATCTTGGGGCTTGAACGAGGCTACATTTCACTCTGCAGACTGGTAATCACTGCTTCTATCTCTGCCTTTTGGGATTCAATGCTTTCCGCTAGTCTGAACTGCACAAGGGCACGCCTGAGATTGTGTTGTGGATCTCTTGCCTTAAAATATATGTTTCCGGCAAAATAATCAGTAAAGAAGCGAAGCCCCAGTTCAAACGGCAGGAGACGAATGGCAGCATAAAAATAGCTGAAATCGGTATCCGTCAAAATACTTTTTGCCTGAGAAACATAGCCCTGCAGGAGAGCAACACACCGATCCGTATCAAACCGGACCTGGTTTAATGAATCCACCTCCTCTCCCGCCAAGTTGCAGCAGGACCGCAAGCAATCACCCACATCATAATGGATAAGGCCCGGTCCAACGGTATCAAGATCGATCATGCCGACTGCCCTTCCCGTAGCGTCATTGATCATTATATTATCCGCCTTTGGATCGCCATGAATGATACGGATGACAATTTTCTTTGTTTCTTTCGCTTCCTCGAGGACGTTGGCAAAATCTCTCCTCTCCTCGATAAATGCGACGCAGAACCTTTCCTCCTCGGAAACAGGGCGAAAGTTGTTTTCCCGCCTTGTTTTGTCATACTGCTTGAGATAGAGCGGCGTATTATGAAATCCGGGTAGGGTATCGTGCAGTATTCCAGGATCAAGGCCCTGCATCAGGCGGTGGAACCTGCCCAGCGCCCAACCTGCTTCAATGGCCTTGGCTGTAGCCTCCTCAATGTTTAAAGGTTTTGCTTTTTCTATGAAGTTCACTGCTCGCCAGAAGTCCCCGGTGTCGTCTATATAGTAATCCTCTCCCCTTCTTGTCGGAATCAAAAATGGCATTTGCCATTGACGGTCTATATTTTTTTCGTTTAGCCCTTGGTTCTCGCGGATATGTACTGAAACGTTGCGAAGATTGGCAACAACCTTTTCCGGCGTCGCAAAAACATGGCTATTGATGCGCTGCAGGACAAAATGTTGCCTGTCGCTGTTGCTAGTAGTTACCAGGAAAGTATCGTTGACATTACCACTGCCATGCTCCCGGACATTAACAATTCTTCCTTCACAAATAAATTGTTCGGCAACCGCCTTGAGATGATTACTAGCCACTACGTTGATCTATACACTTTGAAGGGGAAATATGGAAAGAAGGCCGAGATATCTTCACGCAATACTTTTTTTCAGATTGGCAAGTTTGGTGAAATGCCTGCGTTCCTCGGCAATAATTGCATCAACTATCGGATGTTTGGTCTGGGGAAGATATGCTTTTATTTCCTGATAAAAGAGAATGGATTCCGTTTCACGCCGCATAGCAAATTGCAAGACCTGCTCCGTCCCATGCTCATCAGAAAAATCAAAATTTTTAGCATCTTTGCCAAATACAAGATGATCGGCAAAGGCATTGAGATACTCCAGATGTTCCCCCGGATGATTTTCCCAACTTGTAGCGGCTTCGTCAAATTCCGACAAGAGGTCTGAAAAAACCTCCTTGTGATTGGCTTCTTCATCCGCCAGATACGTAAAAAACAATTCCACTTCCTGGCTGCCGCACTTCCGGGCAGCCTGCTGATAAAAAGCATAGCCGTTTTCTTCTATGCGGATAGCGATATCTAGAATCTCTTTCGGGCTGAACAT
>CALZHT010000025.1 GCA_945787445.1 uncultured Desulfobulbaceae bacterium | reverse complement strand
CTTTTTCAAAGTGAATTCGGTAAATAATATTTTTATAACGACCTTTTTCAGTTTGAAAAGGCTGGACCTGGAAATATATGGCCGGCTTGTCCGGGTCAACAAAGATTTCTTCATTTCCACTATCATCAGAGCGGGCGCTTGGCAATCCCAAGCGGTTGAAAGAAAGATCGTTTTTTTCAACAAGAAAAATCGGGGCAAATCGGCATGCCAGAGAGGCATTATTTTGGACAATGTATGCGGCTTCTTTTCCTGTATGGACAGGTGATTTGACGGTGGCGCATCCGAAGAGGGTCAAGAGAAGAATGGCAAATATGGTTACAAGGATTCTAAAATTGTTAAGCCGCATCATGTAAACCTTACAAGAGATTATGTGCAAATACGATGATTGCCACACTTTTTTGCGAGTCTGTCAGGGTTAATCACTCCAGAGGTGGGGACTGGAGGTAGGCGCCATATAGCGGCGCATGCGGATGTTGAATAGAATGGCAACTCCGGCAAGAGTTGTTATGAGGGATGAGCCGCCATAGCTGAACATAGGCAGAGGCATGCCCACCACGGGCAATAATCCCAAAACCATTGCCAGATTAATAAATGTCTGCCAAAAAATTAGGGATACAATGCCAAAGGCGAGAAGGGCTCCAAATTTATCCCGAGCCGAAAGGGCGATGTTCAAACCGAGAAAAAGAAAAAAGAAATAACAGGCCAGCAGAAAGAGAGATCCGGCAAAACCCCACTCCTCAGCCCATACTGAAAAGGCAAAGTCTGTGTGTCTTTCCGGTAGGAAATCGAGGTGTCCCTGGGTGCCTTTGAGATAGCCTTTGCCGAATTTAAGCCCGCTGCCCACCGCAATTTTCGACTGAATAATATGATAGCCTGAGCCGAGGGGGTCATTTTCCGGATTGAAAAGGGTGAGAATTCGTTGCCTCTGATAGGGTTTGAGAAAAAACTTCCAACCTAAAGGAATCATAGAGCCGCAAAAGCCCAGCAGGACGCCGAGGGTTGACCAACGGAGCTTTACGAATAAGGTCATGGAAATAAAGATAAAGCCGAACATGAGTGCTGTCCCCAGATCGGGCTGTTTGACGATGAGCAGAAAGGGGATGCCCGTTAAAAATGCCGGGGGGATCAGTTCCTTTAAAGAGAAGCCCTTGTTGGTGTCTTTGCGATAATAGTAGCTTGCCAGGGTGATCACCATGACAAGTTTGGCGGGTTCCGAAGGCTGGAGCCGGAAAAAACCCAAGTTTATCCAGCGTTGGATTTCCGCCCCGGTGCCGAAGAAAAGCACGATGATCAGCAGCAGGATCGAAAAACAATAGAGGGGATAGTTGAATGACAACAGTTGACGGTAATCGACGCTGATTATTGCCAGTGCCAGGAAACATGCCAAGACATAGTAGTAAAATTGTTTGATGTAGACGGGAGTTCCGGGAACACTGCCTAAATATGTTGCACTGTATAGGTTTGCCAGACCAGTGCCGGCGATGATAAGAACAATGATGAGGAGGGCCCAATCAAAATTGAGGACAAGTCTTCTGTCAAACTGGAACATGTCTTGATTTAATCCATTTGTTAGTAGTCTATGCTTTCAGTATCTTCTTCCTGAATATTAAAGTACCGGGTCAGCACTTTTTTGGCAACAGGAGCGGCCGCAGAACCGCCATGGCCTCCATGTTCAACCAATACCGTCACCGCAATTTCAGGATCTTCGGCCGGAGCGAAACAGGTAAACCAGGCATGGTCTCTATATTTATACGGTATCTCATCTTCCTTAAGGTCCTTGTGCTGGGAAAGTCTGACCACCTGGGCGGTGCCGGTTTTTCCGCCCACGGTAATTGTTTTGAGTTTTGCTTTACCCCCGGTACCATGTTTGTCATTGACCGCTGAGACCAGCGCCTTTTTGATGCGCGCCAGCGCGCCCTTGCTCACCGGCATTTTTCGGTCAACGATGGGAGTAAAGCTTTTGAGGGGTACACCTTCCGGACTTTTTATAGTCTCTATATACTGGGGTCTATAGAGAACTCCGCCATTTGTTATTGCCGCCGTCATCTGGCAGATCTGTAGAGGTGTAGCCAGGTCAAATCCCTGCCCGATTGCTATGGAAAGGGTTTCGCCCTCTTGCCACGGTTCCTTGAACCGCCGCAATTTCCAGGACGAAGTGGGTACCAATCCCCCTTTTTCATGTTCAAGGTTGATGCTCGTTTTCAAGCCAAGCCCCAGATTGTTGGCGTATCGTGCCAGGGTATCCACTCCCAATCTCTGGCTGACATGATAAAAATACACGTCGCATGATTCGGCCAGCGCCTTATGAAGATTTGCCGCGCCATGGCCAGCTCTTTTCCAGCACCCGTATCTTCTGTTGCCGAATCTAAGAGAGCCGGTGCAGTAAAATATGGTTTCCGGCGTTATAACCTGTTCTGAGAGTGCGGCAAGGGCGGTCACGATCTTATAGGTTGAGCCTGGAGGATATTGGCCTTGGATGGATTTGTTGATAAGTGGATGCAAAGGATTGTTAAGCATTTCCTTCCAGATTGCTGCTGGAATCCCGCCGACGAATTCCTTGATGCGAAGGGGTGGAGAACTCACCAAGACAAGGACCTTGCCTGTTTTTACATCCATGGCCACAACCGATCCAGCTTTATCTGCCATGGCCTCTTCCGCTGTGAGTTGCATGTCGATGTCAAGGGTGAGATAGATATCATTGCCTGGCAGGGGTTTTTGGGTTTTTATATGCTTTTGCTCAAAACCAAGGACATCAACTTCAACGAATCTTTGGCCTTTTTCTCCCCGCAATTCCTTTTCAAAGAGTTTTTCCACCCCCATTTTTCCGATCCGGTCGCCGATTTGATAATTTTCCCATTTGTGGTCGGAAAGTTCTTCCTTGTTGATTTCGGCAAGATATCCGATAAGGTGGGAAGCAAGGTTGCCATAGAGATAATCGCGCGCCGGCAGTACCTCTATGCGAATACCTGGCAAGTCAAGGTGGTGATTTTCTATATACACCAGGGATTTCCAATCAATATCCTCTTTTAAGCGGATGGACATGTAACGGGGGCGGTCAGATCCTTTGCGGATGCGTTCGTAGAGATCTGAAATATCAACTTTCAGAATTTGCGCCACGTTTTTTATTACTTGATCAGGATTTGGGGTGTCTTCTTGAATCCACGCCACATTGAATTGTGGACGGTTGGTAATCAGCAGTTTGTTTTTCCTGTCAAGAACATTGCCGCGCGGCGCGGCAATGAAGCGTTCTCGAATACGGTTGCTTTCCGAAAGCTTGCTGTATTCCGCTCCTTGGTGTATTTGCAGAAACCAGAGCCTTGCAATGAGGAGGGCAATCAAGGAGATGATAATGGCAAGGGCAATGTCTATCCTTTTTTTAAGGATTTTGACGTCGTCTTCACCGATTTTTCTTATTCTGAATATTCTTTGCACCATTTGCAGGCAGTCAATATGGAGTGGTTATAATCTGAAGCGGTTACGGCCCTTTTTTTTAAGAAACGGAAGATAGGTCTGTTCCTTTTCAAAAAGGGAGAAGATGCGGTCATATAGATGCCTTAGCGGTATCGCAATAACTGTTAAAATAAGTAGCTGCTGCAAAATACCCAGCCACGACCAATAAATAATATTGTCCGGAGCAATAACAGCATTAAAAATATAAATTCCGCAATTCAAGAGAAGATAACTGACAACAATCAGGGGTACCTGGTGGGTATGCTCAACCAGAACAAAGTGCTTGGCAACCATTTTGATGCCGAAATACATAAGCAGATACAGCATGGGATACATGCCGAGGTACACCCCTGAAAAAATATCCATCAAAAAACCGAAAAGCAGGACAAGCAAGGCGCCTTTGAACGTTTCCATGTCGGTGGCAAGGAAAACGACAAGCATGAAAAGAAGATCCGGTCTGCCTATCCAGTCCGGCAAGACATGCAGAATTGTGGTCTGGAGTGCCAGGAGCAGGGTGCCTATGAATAAAAAGTATACGACTCGCATTTTTTGGGTTACCTGGTCAGAGGGTTTTCCGTCAATATAATAATAAGGTATTCAATGGTCGAGAAATCAACGGCTGGAGATATGGTTATTTGTTGAAACATACCACGGCGGCTTTTCGTAATATTACTGACCTTGCCAATGGGCAACCCCTTAGGAAAAACGCCGCCGACTCCTGAAGTAATTATGGTGTCACCCTCTGTGATGATATAATTTTTCAATACATAGTGCATACTGAAGGTGTGTCCATCGCCTTTAATAATGCCTTGCACGCGCGTGCTTTGGTCGAGGGCGTCAATGGCGCTGTTGGGGTCCGTGGCAAGCAGGACCTTTGCGAAATGGGGAGAGGTGTCCATAACCTGCCCGACCACGCCTTCATCAGTTACTACAGGCATTCCCTTTCGGACACCTTCATTGCTGCCTCTGTCAACAACAACCGTTCTGCTCCAAATGGAAGGATCCTTGCCGATGATTTGGGCAGTAAGAGTCGGTGGGGGGAGAGATTCCTTTACCTTAAGCAGTTTGGTGAGGCGGACATTGGTGGAAATAGCTTCCTGATAGTGGTTGTTTATTGCTTTTAATTTGCTGATTTCTTCGCTCAGTTTCTTGTTCTCTTCCCGCACATCCCAGAGTGCGACATAGTCTGTCCATAGGGTACCAAGGCCGCTGGTTACCTGGGTAAATGCTGATTGAAGTGTGCCAACTACCTCCAGGGCAAATTTATGGGGGGTGTTGAAACCCTTGCGGCCCACCGTGGAAACAATAAGAATAAGAAATAGGGTGAGGACAATGCCGAAGATGAGAAGCGCCTTGATTTGTCGTGCACGTTTTTCTTTCTTCTTCATTGCAATAATTAAAAAGCAGAAGGGATTCGAGGTGCAGTCATGGTAAGATGCTATTCTGCAAAGGGCTGTGGCGAGTCATTTAGCAAAGATATTTTACCTGGAATTGGCTTGGGCTCCATGACCTTAAGGGTCATGGGATCATAACATCTTTGAGGACATCGATATTTTCAAGCGCCTTGCCGGAGCCGAGGACAACCGAGGAAAGCGGATCTTCAGCAATTATGATTGGCAGACCGGTTTCTTCTCTGAGGCGTTTGTCAAAATTGCGGAGGAGTGCCACGCCGCCGGTCATGACAATACCACGGTCAACAATGTCGGCGGAAAGTTCTGGCGGAGTGGATTCCAGAGCCATTTTCACTGCTTCGACAATGGAGTCTACCTGTTCTGAAATTGCCGTTCGAATTTCATTTGAATCAATAGTATGAGTTTTCGGTACCCCCGACACGAGGTCCCTCCCTTTGATTTCCATGGTTTCATATGGAGATTCCGGCATGACATTGCCAATAGTCGTTTTGATCATTTCTGCGGTATGTTCACCAATTGCCAAGTTGTGTTTACGCTTAGTATAGTGCAGGATCGCCTCATCCATTTTGTCTCCTGCCACACGCACGGAATTTGAATATACAATCCCTGCCAAGGAAATGACGGCAACTTCGGTGGTGCCGCCGCCGATATCAACAATCATATTGGCCGTTGGTTCGGTAATTGGCAGCCCGGCGCCGATGGCTGCAGCCATGGGTTCTTCAATGAGATACACTTCACGGGCCCCTGCTGACTCGGCCGATTCCCGCACCGCTCGTTTTTCAACCTGGGTGATACCGGAGGGGACGCTGACAATGATCCTTGGATGTACTAGGGTACGTCGGTTATGTACCTTATTGATAAAGTAACGGAGCATCGCCTCTGTTACTTCAAAGTCAGCGATTACCCCGTCCTTAATAGGCCTGATGGCAATAATGTTGCCCGGAGTTCGGCCGAGCATCATCTTGGCTTCTTTACCCACAGCCAGCACCTTGTTTGTTCTGACATCCTGTCTGACTGCAACAACTGAAGGTTCGCGCAGGACTATCCCCTTACCTTTAACGAAGACCAGGGTGTTGGCCGTTCCGAGATCGATGGCCAGGTCATTTGAAAGCCAACCAAGCAGATTAAAGGGGGAAAACATTTGTGGTCTACCTCAATTTAGTATTGGATGTGTTTAATATTCTTTGGGAATCCGTACGGTGTTGATCGAATCAACTCTACCAAACTATAATGTGCTTGGCAAGAGAAATGCCTGCCAATATCAATGCTTCTCGGCGTTGGGAGAAAAAACTTGACACATTTTGAAGTGACATGGTATTGAACGGCCCGATGTATTGATGTTTTTCAAAATTTTTGGTATTCATAGAAAGATTTTCACATACTGGTTGCAGTACAAGAATTTTGATGTGGGGCTATAGCTCAGCTGGGAGAGCGCTTGAATGGCATTCAAGAGGTCAGCGGTTCGATCCCGCTTAGCTCCACCATTGCAATTTTCATAAATAGTTCCCATTCGAAAAGTCGCAGACTTTAAGGATGCTTGAACAAGTTGTTTCCAATTCGGAAACTGAATAATCTTTGGGGAGGGCTTGACTGGTTTTTCCTAGAGGATCAGCCTCTGTGGGCAACATGAGAATTGGCCTTCTTCTTGCCTCAGAGGCTTTTCTTTCAAAGCTTACTGGCAAACATGGCATCACAAAAACCAAAAACGGTAAAAGCGGCGGAACCTGTCAGTCGCCCTGTGTCTGATGAGACTATTCTCAAGGTAGCCAAAGAGGTCGTCGTTAAATTTATTGAGGTCGGCCGCCTTTCCCCAGGCAACTTTGACGAAACTTTCCATAGTATTTATAAGACCGTCCGGGATGCGGTACGGTCATAGTTCTTGTTGAAAAATCAGTGCTTGATCCTTTACTAAATACATTCCCCTCGGAAATTAACCATATACATCTCATGGGCGCCTGTGGCACCGGCATGGGCGCCTTGGCAGGCATGCTCAAAAGCATAGGGTATCATGTCAGCGGTTCTGATGCCCAGGTCTATCCGCCCATGAGCGATTTCCTTGTGAGCCAGGGAATTGCTATAAACGCAGGATATGGGCCGCAGAACTTATCACCCGGGCCGGATCTGGTCGTGGTCGGTAACGTCATCACCAAAAACAATCCAGAGGCGGAAGCGCTGGCACGTTTAGCCTTACCGTATGTCTCTTTGCCACAAGCTTTGCGCCATTTTTTTCTCTCGGAGAAAACATCTCTAGTGATGTCCGGCACCCACGGCAAGACTACGTGTTCTTCGCTTCTTGCCACGCTTCTTGATGCAGCAGGCCACACGCCGGGTTTCATGATTGGCGGTATAGTCCAGGCATTTGGCAGGAATTTCAATGTAAATAGCGGAAAGTATTTTGTGGTGGAAGGAGATGAATACGATACCGCCTTTTTTGATAAAGGGCCGAAATTTCTTCATTATCAGCCTAAGATTGCTGTGATTACCAGCATAGAATTCGACCACGCCGACATCTATCCTGATTTGGCAACCATAAAAAGATCATTTGCAAAACTTGTTGAAATTGTCCCGGAAGATGGTTGTATTATCGCCCACCTTGATGATCCTGTTGTTATGGAGGTGGTAGGTGCCGCTAAATGTGCTGTCCTGGGATATGGCGTCTCCCACGGCCTCTCATGGCAGCTTGCGAAGATAACCGTTACACCTGACGGCACCTTCTTTTCAGTCAATAAGGAAGGGAACTTTTATGGGAATTTTATTAGCAGAATTCCAGGCCGGCATAACGCCTTGAACAGTTTGGCTGTGATCGCGGTTCTTGATCAACTGGGAATTGATGAAGAACGTATTGCCAAGGGTTTACAGGGTTTTCAAGGGGTGAAAAGGAGGCAGGAAGTCAGGGGAGTCAAACGGGGCATTACCGTAATTGATGATTTTGCCCACCATCCGACCTCGGTGCGCGAAACTCTTGGTGCTTTGAAGGCTGCCTATGACGGGCACCGGCTCATTGCCGTCTTTGAGCCGCGAACAAATTCCAGCCGACGCCGGATTTTTCAAGAGGCTTATGCCGGAGCGTTCGGGGCTGCTGATCGTGTTGTAGTGAAAGAGCCTGATCCCTTACAGAATATTGCCGAGCAGGAGCGCTTTTCTTCCAACCGTCTTGTGCACGATCTCTGTGAAAAAAGTGTTGACGCCCATTATTTTGCCGATACTGATTCCATTCTTGATTATCTGGTCGAAAACGCCATGGAAGGGGATGTGATCGCAATCCTTTCCAATGGCAGCTTTGATAATATTCATCAAAAATTGCTCGATTTATTGTAAAATCCATTCTGGCCCGCAAGGCGTTGCCGTCTTCCTGCTCGCGATTCCTATGCTGTTTGTTGTGAAGAGAAATTGCGTTCATCCCGTTATCATATTTGAATGCAAAATCAGGGAAGGCTTGTCTGAATCCTGAATCCGTGACGGCAGAGTAAGCAAAAAACTGTAAAGCCTTGAATAATGAGCTCAAATTAAGTGCATACCTTTGTAAATTCTATTCACCCTGCCGCCCTGCGGGGCATCCGCCAGTGGCCCAGCTGCTTCGGAGTCTCGCGGGCTCGCTTACCTGTCGGTAACTCTTTAATATCACATCAGGATAATCAAAATCGTTCCCTTCGCGCATCTGGACCACTGGCAAACACTCACGGATTCAGGTGAGTAGCAGTTCACTATTCCCGGGAAAAACTCCATCCTCAAATACTATTAAGAACACAGCCGTATTGGTCAAGCCCAGGAATCACAGGCAGGTGGCGTGGCTATCGGTTGCCCGGGGAGGAATTTTAATTTTTAACTGAATGATCATTCAGTTTTTTCTTGACACCGGGTTTTTATTACGATAAATAAGTGATCGCACACGAGGTTTTTTGCTGCTCGTAATGGAGTGTTCTTCTCCGCAATAACAAGGAGCGATGTATCGTGGAACAGCAGGCCCTTTTTGATCAATTAGATCTTCTCTATGTGGTCGCCTTTATGATTGGCGGTTTAGGTTTCGCCATCGGCCCTTTCATTATTGCCTTCTTGCTTGCCCCCCGCGGCACCCGCAACATTATCAACAAAACAGATCAGATTATTGAATGCGGCATGGTCCCCATCGGCGAGGCCTGGGTCCGGTTCGGCATAGTCTATTATTTGTACGCCTTGATGTTCCTGGCCTTTGATGTTGACGTGCTGTTCCTCTTTCCGGTTGCCCTTGCCTATGACCAGGATTTTGTCATTCGTGATTTTGTCGAAATAGTGATATTTGTCGGAATTTTGTCAC
The DNA here is from genome assembly GCA_945787445.1 of uncultured Desulfobulbaceae bacterium. GTDB lineage: Bacteria > Desulfobacterota > Desulfobulbia > Desulfobulbales > CALZHT01 > CALZHT01. The sequence goes on along the minus strand of CALZHT010000025.1, from coordinate 26,111 downwards.
TGGCAGTAGTTTATGCCTGGAAGAAGGGAGTGTTTAAGTGGGAACGGAAAGCGTACAGCCTTCATTAATTCAGTCAGTTGTTAAGCTTACCCAGCTCGATAAATTACTTGGGCTGGGCAGGGCCAATTCCTTGTGGCCCATGACCTTTGGTCTGGCATGCTGCGCCATCGAGATGATGGCCACCGGTGCCTCTCGTTTTGATTTAGCCCGCTTCGGCGCCGAGGTCTTCAGGCCCTCACCGCGTCAATGTGATGTGATGATAGTGGCAGGAACAATCAATCATAAAATGGCCCCGGCCGTGAAAACCCTATATGACCAGATGCCGGAACCCAAGTGGGTCATTGCCATGGGCAACTGCGCCATATCCGGCGGTCCATTTGTCTTTAAAGGCCAGTACGGCATTGTTGAAGGTGCAGACAAGTTCCTGCCGGTTGATGTTTATGTTCCAGGCTGTCCTCCCAGGCCTGAGGCGTTGATTGAAGGAATTCTGCATCTGGAAGAAAAAATTACCGGAAGCCGGAGATGGCCCAGGGTGGAGGCCAAATAATGCTGTTGGACACGATCAAAAAAGAATTAGCCGCTGTGGCATTAAGTACGGAAGAAGAAGTTTCTGCAGAGGATCTGGCTGCTACTGAAACCCCTGAAACTGTTGAGCGCGCTGAGGGTGAGGCCCCGGCTGAGGCCCCGGAAGGGAAGGAGGAGGAAAAACCAAGACCGCCGATTATGGAAACCGATTATCGGGCAAAGGGTTTCCATTTGGATGTGCAGGTCGCTCCGGATAAGGTGGTGGAGGCAGCCAAAATCCTCTATAAGGAAAATTTCTTTATCGAGGCAGTCACGGGAGTGGATTGGCTGAAGGAGGAAGAATTCGAAGTTGTTTATGATTACAACAACATGGCGGAGCTCTGCCGGGTTGTAGTGAGAACACGGGTTCCACGATCTACTCCGCAGCTACCTACGATCTCCGAAGTTTATGCAGGGGCCAATTGGCACGAACGGGAAACCCACGACTTTTTCGGTATTGAGTTCATGGGCCATCCCGACCTGTCGCCGCTGCTCCTCCCTGAAGACGCTGATTTCCATCCATTATTGAAGGACTATACCCCATGAGTGAATTTGCCTTAAGCCAGACGCAGGAGACGTTTGTCATGAATCTGGGGCCCCAGCACCCGGCAACACATGGGGTTCTCAGGGTTAAGCTCACCATGGACGGCGAATATGTTGTTCGTGCCGAACCGGTTCTCGGCTATATCCACCGCATGCATGAAAAGATGGGAGAAAACCGGACCTGGGCCAAGTTTCTCCCCAATACCGGAAGGATGGATTATCTCCATGCCTTGGCGTATAACCATGGGCATGTTATGGCAGTGGAGAGAGCCGCAGGCATTGAAGTGCCGGAGCGTGCCGAATACCTCCGCGTCATTACCACGGAACTCAACCGCATTTCCAGCCATCTTCTCTGGTTCGGCGCTTTTGTTCTTGATCTTGGCGGATTCACCCCCTTGCTCTATGCTTTTGATGACAGGGAGCAGATCCTTGATCTTCTGGAAGGTGTTACCGGCTCACGGTTGACCTATTGTTATTACCGCTTTGGCGGCGTGTACAACGATGTGGAAGATGATTTCCTCGTCGGCACCAAGGCGTTTATTTCTCGGCTCCGTTCACGGCTCCCCATGTACCACGGCCTGGTCACCAAAAATATCATCCTCATCAAACGGTTAAAGGATATCGGCCCCATACCGCCGGACATGGTTACCCGCTATGGAGCCACCGGTCCTGTGGCCCGCGGTTCGGGTTTTAATTTTGATCTGCGTAAAAATGAGCCCTATTCCGTATATCCTGAGTTTGATTTCGATATCCCGGTTTATACGGAATGTGATTCCATGGCGCGGTATATGGTGCGCATGGATGAAATGGAACAGAGTATGCGGATTATTGAACAGGCCATAGATAAACTGCCGGAAGGGCCGGTTAAGGCAAAAAAGGTGCCCAAAACACTGAAGCCACCCGCAGGTGATTACTACTGCGCGGTGGAGGCGGCCCGGGGATCATTTGGCGTTCGGATAGTGTCCGACGGAACCAACACGCCCTACCGGCTGAAACTGCGCTCCCCGACGTATTCCAATTTGAGCCTGTTCGAAGAGGCGAGCGAAGGTATGCTGCTGGCGGATGCCCTTGCCTTAATGGGCAGCCTTGACCTGGTTATTCCGGAGATAGATAGGTAAGGAGCTATTATGAACCCCATTCCAGAAGTCTTGCGGTTGGTTATTTATCTTACATGTCTTATTCTCTTTGCCGCCTTGAACGCTGCCTACCTGGTGTGGGTGGAACGCAAGGGCGCCGGCCATATCCAGCGGCGCATAGGTCCTAAAGAGGTTGGACCTTTTGGCTTGCTGCAGCCCTTAGCGGACGGCATTAAGCTGATGACCAAGCAGCTATTTCTGCCCGCGGGGGTGGATCCGGTGCTCTTCAAAGTAGCCCCCATCCTCCTGCTGGTGCCTGCGGTCATGAGTTTTGTCACCATTCCATTCAGCGAGACCCTGGTTGCCCGTGATATCAACCTCGGTCTGCTCATGATCTTTGCCTTTGCCTCGGTGAATGTCTTGGGCGTCCTCATCGGCGGCTGGGCCTCCAACAACAAATATGCCGTTATCTCTGCGGCCAGGGCTGTTTCCCAGAATGTCGCCTATGAAATTCCCATGCTCATTACGGTTATCACCATGGTCATGGTTACCCAGACCATGAACCTTAATGAGATCGTGATGCAGCAGCCCAATATTTTCAAATGGTATGTCTTCAGGTTCACGGCAAGTCCATTGATGCCGGTGGCCTTTCTTATTTTCTTTATCTGCTCGCTTGCTGAGACGAACCGGGCTCCTTTTGATCTGGCCGAAGCGGAAAGCGAATTGATTGCCGGGGCCTATACCGAGTATCCAGGCATGGGGTTCGGAGTCTTCTTCATGGGGGAATATGCCAACATCGTCATTGGCTGCGCTGTAACAACCATTCTGTTCCTTGGCGGCTGGCAGTGTCCTTTCGGCCTTGCTCCCGGGTGGTGGTGGTTCCTGGCCAAATTGTATTTGCTCATCTGGACGGTGGTGTGGATCCGCTGGACCTATCCGCGCGTACAGTTCTATGCCCTGCTGAACCTGTCCTGGAAGGTTCTCATTCCAATTTCGCTGGTGAATCTGCTGTTAACCGGTGCCATGATAAAGGTGTTTTAACCATGAGCGGCTATTTTACAGAACTTTTTACAGGGACCAAAAGCCTGGCAATAGGCTTGGGAATTACCATCAAAGCGTTTTTCCAGCCGGTGGTCACGCTACAGTATCCTTATGAAACCCTGGAGATGAAGCCCAGATTCCGCGGCCATATCCAGTTGACACAAGATGAAGAGACCGGAGAATCCAAATGCATAGTATGCGGCATGTGCCAGAAGGCCTGCCCTACAGGGTGCATCACGGTTGCCGGCAAGAAGCCTGAGGGCTCAAAGAAAAAGGCTTTGACCAGATATATCCTTAATTTTACAACGTGCAGTCTGTGCGGCCAATGTGTGGAAAGCTGCAAGCCCAACGCCATTGAATTTTCAAAGGACTATAACCTTGCCAGTTTTGATAAAAATGATTTCATCTTTGACCTGTTAAAAAGATTAAAGGAAAAAAGCTGATGAACTCACTGTTTTCAGCAGACGGGCTGACCGGCCTTGTCTTCTTAGGAACCATTGCAACCACTGTTGTGGGGGCGATAATCGCCACAAACTCGGTACGGCTTATCCGAGCTGTTGTTGGGCTTGCCATATGCTTTATCGGCGTTGCCGCCCTCTATTATTTTTTGAACAGTCCATTCGTGGCACTCATGGAAATGCTGATATATGTTGGAGCGGTGTGCGTCACCATAGCTTTTGCCATTATGCTGGCCGAACCCCATCCTGAAAAACAGGTCGGCAAAAATAATGCGCTGGCCGGAGTTGCCAGTTTATCCGTGGGTGCGATGTTGTTCTGGGGATTGACTGTACTGGCCAGAAATACCAACTGGAAGGCTGCAGTAAGCGTGGCAAATGACGGCTCCATGCGGGAGGTGGGGAAATCGCTCCTCACCACATATAGTATGGTTTTTGAACTCATTTCCGTGGTCCTCTTGGTGGCTATTATCGGAGCGCTTGTATTGGCAAGGCAAGGCAGGGAGAAAGCATGAACCTTTTGAATATAAGCAATAATCTTGAGACATATCTCATCATCGGCGCATTTTTGTTCGGCATGGGGTTTTACGGGCTTCTCCAGCGCCGGACCCTGATCGGCATGCTCATTGCCGCAGAACTCATTCTTTCAGGGGCATCCATTAATTTTATGGCGTTTAACCGCTTCCTGGCGCCGGACCCAACTGTGGGGCAGATTTTTACCCTCTTTATCATGGCGATTGCAGCTGCCGAAGCCTCCATCGCTTTAAGCATCGTAATTGCGGTGTACCGCAATTACCGCTCCATTGATACGGAAGACATCGTGGAACTCAAAGGTTAGGACAAGGGAACAGAGACATGATTGTTGAATCCTATAAACCGGTATATGCAATTCTTGCGGCACTCATTGGGACCATTTGCGTTCTCATGACAGGGAAGCGGGAGAACCTCCGTGAAACCTGTTCGTGCATTGCCGCCGTCACCATGTTTCTCATAATCGCTTCCATGGTTCCCACGGTGTTGGCAGGCAAGAAGATGGTCTGCACCCTCTTTGAGGTCTTGCCCCAGATGAGCGATACATACCAGGCGATTACCGTTTCTTTCCGGGTCGACGCCTTTGCCATGATCTTCGCCTTTGTGGCATCATTTTTATGGATTATTACGGTGTTTTATTCCATGGGCTACATGCGCGGCCTGCATGAACATGCCCAGACCCGCTTCAACGCCTGTTTTGCCCTGGCATTGTTCGGCGCCATCGGCGTGGCTTTTGCCGACAACCTCTTTACCCTGTATCTTTTTTATGAGATCGTCAGTGTCTGCACCTATCCTTTGGTAGCGCATCACCAGGATGATGAGGGTTACGACGGCGCCAGAAAATATATTGTTTATCTGACCACAACAGCCAAGGGCTTAGTGCTGCCTGCCATGATCCTCATTTATGTGATCACCGGCACCCTTGATTTTGCCAACAATATCCAGACCGGCATTTTCCCTGCCGGGGCAAGCGGCACCATGGTCACAGTACTCTATTTTTTCTGCCTGTTCGGTTTTGCAAAGAACGGCGTCATGCCGGTACATAACTGGTTGCCGGGCGCCATGGTTGCTCCCACCCCGGTCAGTGCTCTACTCCATGCCGTTGCCGTTGTAAAGGTCGGGGTCTTTTCCACCACCAGAGTAATGCTCTATGTTTTCGGCACCGACACCATGGGTGCTCTGAACCTTGGCATTCCCACCGCGTATATCGTTTCCTTCACCATTATTACCGCCTCGATTATTGCCCTTACCAAGGACAACCTGAAAGCGCGGCTGGCCTACTCTACGGTGAGCCAGCTTTCCTATATCATCCTGGGTGTTGCTCTGCTTACCCCGAGCGCCATCGAGGGCGGCCTTGTCCATATCGCCAACCACGCCTTTTCCAAGATCACCCTCTTCTTCTGTGCCGGGGCAATTTATGTGGCAAGTCATAAAAAGAATATTTCTGAAATGGGCGGCCTTGGACGTACCATGCCCTTTACCTTTGCAGCCTTTGCCATTGCCTCGCTTTCCATGATCGGCGCCCCGCCGGTGGCAGGATTCGTTACCAAATGGAAACTCCTGGTCGGCACCATGGAGATGAGCTCCCATAATATCGCTTTCCTCCTGGTTCTCCTGGCCAGTACCCTGCTCAATGTCGGCTATTTCGCACCGGTAACCATTAAGGCCTTTTTCGGCAAAAGACCGGCAGGCGAAACCTATAACGGCGTGCAGGAAGCGTCCCTATCCATGGTGATCCCACTTTTCCTGGCCGCAATCATATCAGTAATTATCGGGATTTATCCTGATTTTATCATGAATTTTGTCAAGGCGGTGACCGGATGATAGTTAAATTCATTGATTTTTTTCGTGATCGTCTTAAGGCCACGATCTGGGCCAGCTATGCTGTCCTTGCCGTATTGGTGGTAATAGATATTGTTCTGGTTGATAAATCACATGCCCATACCTGGATGGAAATGAAAATTCCGGGCTGGTGGTCTCTCTATGGCTTTGTAGCATGCGTGCTCATTATTTTCGTGTCAAAATGGTTTGGTCATTTAGGAATCATGACCCGCGAGGACTATTATGATTGATTTCCTGCATCCGGCATTTATATTGATAGTTGGCGCTCTGCTGCTGCCGTTTATACCACGGCCGCTCAAGAAGGCCTATTTAGTGCTCGTACCGCTTCTGGCATTCATTGATGTTTTCTTGTTCTTGCAGAAGGGAACCTTTGGGATCGTCACCTTCATGGATTGGCATCTTACCTTCGGCCGGGTCGACAATCTCAGCCAGGTATTCGGCTACATCATGACCTTGATGTGCATTATCGGCACCATCTACGGCCTGCACGTGGAAAACGATCTGGAGCACATTGCCGCCTGGCTCTATGTGGCTGGCTCCCTTGGCGTCATATACTGCGGTGATTATCTGGTGCTTTTCCTGTTTTGGGAACTCATGGCCTTCTCTTCCGTGTTTCTGGTATGGTTCAGGGGAAGAAAGGAGTCATTGGCAACAGGATACCGCTACCTCCTTGTCCATACGGCAGGAGGTCTGGCACTCCTTGCCGGTATAATCCTCAGGTACCAGGCAAACGGCGGCGACCTGTCCTTCGGTCCCATAGGAGTAGACATTCCTTCCGTATCCACCTATCTGATCATGATCGGCTTTATTCTCAATGCCGCAGTGCCGCCCTTCCATGCCTGGCTCCCCGATGCCTATGGTGAGGCTTCGGTAAGCGGCGCTGTCTTCATGTGCGCTTTTACCACTAAGACCGCGGTGTATGCCTTGTGCCGCGGCTTTGCCGGCATGGATGTTCTGATACCGCTTGGAGTGTTCATGGCCCTCTATGGTGTTGTCTACGCGGTGTTGGAAAACGATGCCAGGCGACTGTTGGCCTACCACATCATATCCCAGGTCGGCTACATGGTGACCGGCGTGGGGATTGGTACCCAGATGGCGATTAACGGTACATGCGCCCATGCCTTTGCCCACATCCTTTATAAAGGCTTATTGTTCATGGGATGCGGTTCGGTGCTCCACATGACCGGCAAAAACAAATTCACCGAACTTGGTGGCCTGTATAAGAAAATGCCGTTGGCCTTTGTTTTTACCTTGATCGGGGGGTTATCGATCTCGGCCTTTCCATTATTTTCCGGCTTTGTCAGCAAGGCGATGATCGTGGCGGCCGGATTCAAGGAACATATGCTGTGGCCTGCCTTCCTGCTTACCCTAGCCTCGGCCGGAACCTTTCTCCACACCGGCCTGAAGGTTCCCTATTTCATCTGGTTCGGCAAAAACAATTGCAGCGAGGAGACTTGGGAAAAGGCAAAAGACCCGCCATGGAACATGAATGTGGCCATGGCAGCTGCTTCAATCCTCTGTATTTTTATCGGCTGCTATACCCCATATCTTTATACTATGCTGCCCTATCCTGAATTGGCGGCGCAATATAATCCATACAGTGCGTACCATCTGTCGGAAACCTTGCAGATACTGTTGTTTACCGCCCTTGGCTTCTTCCTGTTTGTCAAGAAGTTGGCGCCGGAACCCACCATTTCCATCGATATGGACTGGCCATACCGCATGGGTGGTCGCGTATTCTATTGGGTAGCCAGAAAGCCCATCCAGTTTGTCGATAATTGTGTGAGCGAATTTTATCGTTATGTCGGGCTTATTCCTCTCATGACACAGGCCAAATTCTGGTCCTGGTTCGATTGGCATGCCATTGATGGAGTGGTTGATGGCATTGCCCGTTCCGTTAGGGGATTAGGCGCCATTGCCAGGAGAATGCAGAGCGGTCAGTTGCAGTATAACATTTTTTATGCGGTTACAATCGTGGCTGTGGTGATCGTCGCCTATGTTTTGGCGTAATATGATGAGGTCATAATTCATGGATTTTCTCTTAATAAACGAAAGTTATAAATTTTTCGATATCGGCATTTTAAGCATCATTATTTTTCTGCCTGTATTAGGATCATTGGTTTTGTTGTTTATCAACAATGATAACGCGGTACGCTATTTTGCCCTGGTGGTGACGGTAGCTAATGCGGTGATATCTTTACCGCTATATTGGGGTTTTGACCCAACCACGCCAAAATACCAATTCGGCGAACACCATGCCTGGTTCCCCGGCCTTGATATCTGGTATACCTTGGGTATTGACGGCATCAGCCTGCTGCTGGTGTTGATGACCACCTTGCTCATGCCCCTTTGTGTATTGGGATCATGGAAATACATTCAGAAAAGAGTGAAGGAGTTCATGATCTGCCTGCTCATCATGGAAACGTCCATGCTGGGTGTTTTTATGGCTCTTGATTTCGTGCTTTTCTATATTTTGTGGGAGGCCATGCTGATTCCCATGTATCTGCTCATTGCCGTATGGGGCGGGCCGAGAAAGACTTACGCCTCCATTAAGTTCTTCCTGTACACCCTGGCCGGTTCAGTAATGCTTCTGGTGGCCCTCATTGCCCTGTACCTGAAGACCGGATCCTTCAGTATCCCCAATATGATGGGCCAAGGCTACTCCACTGTCTTTCAGTTTTGGGTGTTTCTTGCCTTTTTCCTGGCCTTTGCCATCAAAGTGCCGATGTTTCCGTTCCATACATGGTTGCCGGCAGCCCACGTTGAAGCCCCCACCGCCGGCAGTGTGGTGCTGGCCAGTGTCTTACTGAAGATGGGAACCTACGGCTTTTTGCGGTTTTGCCTGCCCATCACCCCTGATGCCACCTTTACCTTTATGCCCTATATCTTGTGGCTTTCCATCGCCGGCATCCTGTATGGCGGTTTCACCGCCCTGGCCCAGAGCGATATGAAAAAACTTGTGGCCTATTCCAGTGTGGGCCACATGGGCTTCGTCACCCTGGGCATCTTCGTCCTCAATAAAAACGGGATTGAAGGGGCGATGCTGCAGATGATCAACCACGGCGTAACCACCGGCGCCCTATTCCTCATGGTTGGCATGATCTATGAACGCACCCACAGCCGCGAACTTGCCATGGCAACCGGGGTGGGGAAGTTTATGCCGCTCTATGTCATATTTCTTGGCTTTTTCTCGCTTTCATCCCTTGCTTTTCCAGGCACTAACTCCTTTGTCGGTGAATTTTTAGTATTGGCAGGGGGGTTCACCCATTCGACACTCATAGCAAGTTTCGCTATTCCCGGTGCAGTATTGGCTGCAGCCTATATGCTCCGTATGTTGCAGAAAGTGGTATGGGGCGGCACCAAGAATCCGGACCAGTCCTATCTGTTTGATCTGGATGCACGGGAAGTGATTACTTTGGCGCCTCTTCTGCTGTTTGTGTTTTGGATAGGGCTTGGACCGAGCCCATTTTTAGACGTAATGCATACCAGTGTGCATCATCTCATTGAACAGGTCAATGCCGCTTCGCACGGCGCCACAACAATGGCCAGTTTGATTCCGTAAATGGCGGTTGTCTCGATATGTTAATCATTGACCAACGGAAGGCATCAATATGAAAGTCATGTTATTCGCTCCAGAATTATTTCTCCTCCTGGGTTGTTTGGTTTTGTTTTTTGTGAGTTTGGGCTCATCAAACGCAAAAACAGCGCGGAATATCATAATCTCCATTGCTGTTGTCAATATTCTGATTTGCATGGGGTGCAAGGACCTGACCGGGGAATTGTTCTTCAGCGCCTATAAAATTGACCCATTCTCCCAGCTGTTCAAAATCATCATGTCCTTTGGTCTTCTCGTTGTCGTGCTTTTCGGCAGGGAACTTAAGGGAATTGAGCAGAATGTGAAGGCCGAATACTATCTCTTTTTATTGCTGAGCACCATGGGGCTTATCATGCTGGTCAGCAGTGTAGAACTTTTAACCTTGTTTGTTGCCCTGGAACTCTCTTCCTATTCCTTATATTTGCTGGTACCCATGCGGGACGACCATGGCGGTCTCCGTTACCAAATGGAATCGGCCATCAAATATATATTGTTCGGTGTGGTGGCCACCGGGGTGATGCTTTTCGGGATGAGTTACCTCTTTGGCCTCACCGGAACCACCTACCTTAATGAATTGATTCCAAGACTGCATGCCATGTACGACCAGCCAGCGGTCATCGTTGGCATTGCAATGGTTATGGGCGGTTTCTTCTTTAAGCTGGCGGTGTTTCCGTTTCATTTTTGGGTGCCGGATGTCTATGAGGGTGCTTCTAACGAGACGACCGCGTTTATCGCCTCTGTACCCAAGATCGCTGCGGTTGCCATGTTGATACGTATAGCCGTTTTGGCTGCCCCTGAAGGCAAAACCATCATAACCATGCTTATGGTGCTTGCTGTTTGTTCCATGTTCTACGGCAATCTCATAGCCTTGGTGCAGAAGGATATTAAGCGGATGCTCGGATTTTCCGGTATTGCCCATGCCGGCTATGTTCTCTTGGGTTTGATCACCTTGAAGGAGACGGGGTACGCCACGGCAATGTATTATATCGTTGGTTACCTGGTAATGAATCTTGCCTGTTTCTTGGTGATCTGCAAGGTATCCCGGAACGGGGAAAATGTATTGATCGAAGACTTGAGCGGTTTACACAAAAGGGCGCCAATGCTTGCTTTGACCTTGGCGGTCGGTATGTTCGCCCTTGCCGGAATACCACCATTTGTCGGGTTCATGGGCAAATTCATGCTGTTGACAGGCGCCTTGCGCGAAGGACACCTGCCCTTGGTCATTTTGGCAGCCCTCAATACGGCAATTTCTATTTACTATTATCTCTCCGTGGTACGTATAACCTATGCCAGTGATCCTGAAGATCAACCCATGGTTGATGTGGATGGGATGACAAAGGCCTTGAGCGTTTCGTTGATGGTGATCATCATCTTTATGGGCCTTGCCCCGGCACGGATAATTGAAGTTGCTTCCACTGCCGTAAAGGCAATTCTGTAATTGTATTTTTATATCCGAGCCTGCTGATATGTTTAATTAAGCCGCAACTCTACCGGCTGTATCGTCCGTTCCTGCCGTAATACTCTATTTCACTGCGGTGAATTCCTCCCTGCATGGTTGCTTTGTTATCCTTTTCCCAGAGTCCCTACGAAATTCTTTCAGGAGTCCTTACAAAAATATGACGTGAAGAAAAGGGTGTTCTTGACAAGAATGAATATTGCTGTATAGTGCTTTTGTGTTGAGCGGACATAGCTCAGCTGGTAGAGTACAAGCTTCCCAAGCTTGGTGCCGCGGGTTCGAATCCCGTTGTCCGCTCCAAGCTCATTGCTTGCAACGGCCGCGTCCAATAAGGGATGTTGAGCCGTTTTTTTACTCCTGAAAAAGACTTTTGTGACTGGGAGGAAAGTGGGTTGAGCACCCGCTTTTTTTTTATTCTTGGCTCTCTTGATACCAAGGTACATTCAAAGAGGTAACAAGTCGGCAAGGAGGAGGTCCTGGAGGTCCGCCGCGGCGGATCGAGGAAGCCGAAGACGCAGCCGATAAAGTTAGAATTTGAACGTGAATTGGTATGAGGTCTTTGTATATGAAAAAAAGCACTGCAGGCTCAAATAATACCCAGGTGATCGAAGCTGTAACCAAGCTTGTCGAGCCCGTAATTGAGGACCTTGGCTTTGAATTGGTCGAGGTGCAGTTTAGGGGGGAGCCCATCGGCCTGGTCCTGCGGCTGTTAATCTATAGAGAAGATGGAATCACAATTGATGATTGTGCCCGCGTCAGTCGGGAGGTGGAGCATCTCCTCGAAGTTGAGGACTTGATTGAGCATTCCTATCATTTGGAAGTCTCATCTCCTGGTCTGGACCGGCCCCTTAAAAATAAAAGGGATTTTGCCAGGTCACGGGGAGAAAAAGTGCGGGTGACCGTGAGAGTGCCTCTCTTGGAAAAACTTAATTGGGAGGGCAGCATAGAAGATGCCGATGACGATACTGTCCGGTTGGCCACTGAGCAGGGCAAGGTAGTAATTCCATATACTACTATCGTGAAGGCGAAGCTGGTAATTGAGATTTGATGAAATCGTAAAAAATACGATTTGTCTGCTACGCGGACGCGTTGACCACTTTTATTTCTTGCGATGAAACGGGCGATAAGTACAGCCGGGATTTCTTACAAAGTAATTGCCAGTTCATCGATGTATTACGCTGTAACTACTTGAAATTACATGGCACGTTAACCGCTTTCCCTACTTTTTGAGGGATTATCAAGTTTTGATACTGCTAACATTTTGAAAAAACTACAAATTTACTGAAATAGTATATTGTAAAAAGTTGAAATCACATGGCATAGGAGCCGTGTTCCCGAATTTTTCGGGTTTATCATAATTGAACGTTTCCCAAACCAAAGCACAACTTCAGGATTGGGAAGGGCAAAGTTGTTGTGGAGATGGTGTGATGCTGTCAGATTTAAAGAGAATTATTGATCAGATAAGCAGAGATAAAGGAATTGACCGAGAGCTTTTAGTTGAGGCCCTTGAGGAGGCTGTTATTTCTGCAGCCAGGAAAAGTTTCGGATCGCGGCGGGATCTTGAGGCTCGGTATAATGATGAGCTTGGCGAAGTGGAGCTTTTTCAGTTCCGGACCGTGGTGGACAAGGTCAAGGATGAACAGACGGAGATATCGCTTGAAGAAGCTAAGATGTTCGATCCTGAAGTCCAACTGCACGATGATATCGGCACAAAGATGGAAAATGTTTCCGACCTCGGGAGAATTGCGGCGCAGTCAGCCAAGCAAGTCATTATTCAAAAGATGAAGGATGCGGAACGGGATGTGGTGTATGACCTTTATAAGGACCGCAAGGGTGAAGTAATAAATGGCATCGTTCAGCGTTTTGAGCGGGGCAATATTATTGTCAATCTTGGTCGGACCGATGCAATTCTCCCGGTTAATGAACAGATGCCCCGCAGATCATACCGTCAGGGAGACCGAATTCGCGCGTATCTTTTGGATGTAAGACAAACCTCCAAAGAACCTCAACTTGTTTTAAGCCGCACATGCAACGAGTTTTTGGAAAAACTTTTTAGTCTGGAAGTGCCTGAAATTGCAGAGAGTATTGTTAAGATAATGGGTGTGACCCGCGAGCCTGGTTCCCGGGCAAAGATTGCCGTCACCTCAACCGAAACTGATGTTGATCCAGTGGGTGCCTGCGTGGGTATGAAAGGCTCAAGGGTACAAAATGTAGTGCAGGAACTGCAAGGTGAAAAAATTGATATCGTGCCATGGAGTCCTGATCCGGCTCGGTTTGTTTCCAATGCCTTGGCCCCTGCCCAGATCTCTCTGGTAGTGGTCGACGAGGAAAATAAAACTTTGCTTGTGGTTGCACCGGATGATCAACTTTCCCTCGCCATCGGTCGCCAGGGGCAGAATGTCCGCCTTGCCTCTCAGTTGCTGAGCTGGAAGATTGATGTGAAAAGTGAAGCGAAGTATGCAAAGCTCATGGAGGAAGGCTACCAGTCTCTCCTGGAACTGGAAGAAGTGGGTGAGAAGTTGGCAGACGTGTTATATGACGGAGGCTTTGCCTCTGTCCAGGAACTTGCAGCAGCGTCGCTTGAAGAATTGACTTCCCTGGGAGAAATTGACGAGGAATTGGCTGCAAAGATCATTGAAGCTGCCAAGACTCGTGCGGCTGAAGCACCAAAAAATGATGGCCAAGAAGAAAAACAGGCGGCAGAATCAGAAGACGAGGTTTCCTGAGATGGTGCGCCTGGATTTCCAAGGTGTGCGAAATAGTAGTAATTTTAGAACTGTATTTTTTTCTTACAGCTGCTAATGGATAGAGTTTCAGAAATGAAGGTGTATTATTGATGGAGCTGTAAAGGAAAATTAAAAATAGTCTGTTTAGCATTTGATGCAAGGCAATGTGGTTGAAAGCCCTCAAAACAGAGGCAAGGGTGACAACCGTAATACTGCAGGAACAATGTTTTTTAGAAGATTTGTAATAACAAGGAAAATTGATGAAATCGCAAAAAATACAATTTGTCTGCTACGCGGACGCGTTGACCACCTTGATTTCTTGCGATGAAACGGGCGATAAGTTCAACCGGGATTTCTTACAAAGCTATTGCCAGTTCATCGATGTATTACGTTGTACTAGTTGGAATTACATGGCACGTTAACCGCTTTCCCGCCTTTTTGCGGGATCAACAAAATTGTTCAGGACTATTCGACTCAATTATATAAAGGTATCAGGAAGCGTTGTAGGATATTTGGAGTTTGTAATGGGTAAAATCAGGGTTTATGAGTTGGCCAAAGAGGCTGGCATGGATAGCAAGGCTATGACTGAGAAACTTAAGGAAATGGGATACAGTATCAAATCCCACAGTTCCTCGCTTGAAGAGCACGAGGCTGAAGATGTCCGCCAAAAACTTGGTCTCGTTGAAACTCAGGTTGAAAGGAAGAGGATCCAAACCAAAGGAAAGACCACTATAATCCGGCGTCGGACGCGCGCCGTGCCTTTGGAGGTGTCTCAACCGCAGGAAGTGCCAGCGGAGAAAAAACCGGAAGAGGAAGTATCCGCACCAGAAGCCATGGTTGAAGAGAAGCCGCTGGAAGCAGTGCCTTCAGAAGAAGAAATTGCGGCCAAGACTGAAAAGGAGGCGCTACCTCTTGAAGAAGTTCCTGTAAAAACAGAGCCTGGAAAAAAACCTGAGGAGGCTCCGGAAACGGAGGCAGCAGCAGGGGAAGTGCCTGTTGCGCCAAAGAAACTAGCAGAAACAAAAGAAATAGAAAGTGCTGAGGTTGAAACTGAAGAGCCGCCTGCCAAGAAAGCAGCAAAACCGAAGCCGGAAAAGTCTCGCAAGGGCCTTGCCCGGGTGATAAAAAAATCTGCCATTGATATACCCCAAGTAGAAGAGGAACCGAAACCCAAACCTAAACCGAAGAGGGCTTTCAAGGCCAAAGGTAAAGTCCCGCAAGTTCCGGTAGAACCCGTTGGGGTCGAACAAAAAGAGGCCAAGGAGCAGGAGGCCCCTGCCAAAGGAAAAAAGGGCAAGCGGCTTGTAAAGTTCCATCCGGATACCACCGTCAGAGATCGTTTGCGGAAAGGCCCCGGCAAGCGAAAAGGCCGGGTGGAAATGGATATTGAGGACATTGGCGAATTTGGTGACCGCATCCCTGCCGGTTTACGAGTGGGCCGCGGCTCTCGGCCTGGAGCCAGGAAGGCCAAGCAGCTGCATGAGGTCGAAGTTGCGGAGACCAAGGCCATTAAAAAACGGATTAAAGTATATGAATTTATTTCTGTAGCCGACATTGCACACAGAATGGGAGTGAGGGCCAGTGAAATTATCGCCAAGCTTATGGAGCTAGGGGTGATGGCAACGGTAAACCAAGCCCTGGATGTGGACACCGCCTCTCTTGTTGCCGCGGATTTCGGCTATGAAATAGAACAGGGGGTTACAGAGGAGCAAACCGTTCTCGATCTTGAGGAAAAGGAAAGCGGGGGCGAAGAAATGGCCCGGCCTCCGGTTGTGACGGTAATGGGCCACGTTGATCACGGCAAGACCTCCATTCTTGACGCTATCCGCAAAACCGATGTGGCTGCAGGCGAGGCCGGCGGCATCACCCAGCATATCGGCGCCCATTATGTGCGTTCCACCAAGGGAGATGTTGTGTTTCTCGATACACCTGGCCATGCCGCTTTTACTGAAATGCGTTCCAGGGGCGCCAAGGTTACCGATGTTGTTGTTTTGGTAGTGGCAGCGGATGATGGCGTTATGGACCAAACC
Source organism: uncultured Desulfobulbaceae bacterium (assembly GCA_945787445.1). Lineage (GTDB taxonomy): Bacteria > Desulfobacterota > Desulfobulbia > Desulfobulbales > CALZHT01 > CALZHT01. Next base: position 10,252 of record CALZHT010000025.1, on the reverse strand, counting down.
AAAGAAGCAATCAATCATGCCAGGGCTGCGGAAGTGCCCATCGTTGTGGCGGTCAATAAGATTGATAAAGATGACGCAAACCCTGATCGGGTTAAGAGAGAGCTGGCCGAATTCGGTCTGGTACCCGAGGAATGGGGCGGTGATACTATTTTTTGCGAGACATCTGCAAAGAAAAATATCGGCATAGAGGAACTGCTGGAGCAGATTTTATTGCAGGCCGAGATTCTGGAACTCAAGGCAGATCCAAAAAGAATGGCGCGGGGCCGAGTTGTTGAGGCCCAACTGCACAAGGGACGCGGACCGGTGGCCACCATTCTTGTGCAACAGGGAACCTTGCAGGTCGGTGCCGCCTTTGTGGTAGGCAAACATTTCGGTAAGGTGAGATCGCTGTTCAGTGACAAAGGCGAAAACGTTCAGGAAGGCGGGCCTTCAATCCCGGTCGAGGTTCAAGGCTTGAGCGGCGTGCCTCAGGCCGGTGATGAGTTTATGGTGGTGCCGGATGAAAAGTTTGCCAAAAACGTTAGTTCCCACCGGCAATTGAAAAGCCGGGAAGCTGAATTGGCGATAACCTCTAAGATATCTCTGGACAACCTGTTTGACAAGCTTCAGGAAGGAGAGGTTAAAGAGCTGCGTGTCATCCTGCGCGCCGATGTTCAGGGTACCCTCGAAGCCTTTAGGAATGCCATCGAGGAACTGAGCACCGATGAGATTAGAGTCAAGATCATCCATGACGGGGCCGGCACTATCGTAGAGTCGGATGTGCTTCTTGCCGCTGCTTCCGAAGCTCTCATTATCGGCTTCAATGTGCGGCCGAACACCAAAGTGCAGGACCTGGCCAAGACGGAAAAAGTTGATATCCGCTATTACGACGTCATCTACCACGCCATTGATGATATCCGTAAAGCCATGTCGGGCATGCTGGAACCGACCTTTGCCGAGAAGGTTATCGGCAGCGCCGAAGTGCGGGAAACATTCACCGTTCCCAAGGTCGGCACCATTGCCGGCTCTTATGTTTCCGAAGGCAAAATTATCCGCAACGGCAAAGTCCGCCTGCTTCGGGACGGTGTGGTCGTATATACCGGCAGTATTTCATCTCTCAGGCGCTTCAAGGACGATGCCAAGGAGGTTCTTAGCGGATACGAGTGTGGCATAGGCGTAGAAAACTTTAATGACATCAAGGTGGGCGACGTACTCGAAGTTTTTGTTGTCGAGGAAGTGAGCCGGGAGCTCTAATTGTGTTCAGGTATTGGACCGAGATTCCGCTTAGTTTGATTGAAGGGGTTTTTTGATGGCATTACGAAAAACAAAAACCGGGATTTTAATGCCTGGCGCGATGGGCAAGCCGAGCAGGCGATTGTCCAAGGTTTCTGACCTGATTCAAAGCGAAGTCGCCATGCTGCTGCTCATGAGGATTAATGATCCCAGGGTCAAAAATGTGACCATCACTTCGGTCACCATGACCAGTGATTTGAAACGGGCTCGGATATTTTACAGCTGCGCCGAGGACCGGACCGAACAAGCTGCTGCAGGCTTGGAAAGCGCCAAGGGCTATCTACGCAGTCATCTTGCCAAAGAATTGGGCTTGCGCTACGTTCCGGAATTGGAATTCAAGCGGGATCTTTCTCTGCTTCATCAGGAGCGCATGGAAAAACTGCTCAGAGAGATTGACGACAGTCATGGAACAAAAGTTTGATGAAATAATCAAGACGCTTGGCAGGGCCCAAAATGTTCTGGTGGTAACGCATGTTTTCCCTGACGGCGACGCTCTCGGTTCACTGCTCGCCATGGGCGATATTCTTGAATCCTTAGGCAAAAACGTGGTTCTTTACAGCGAGGAAAAGGTTTCCCACTTGTATGATTTTTTACCCGGCAGCAACAAACTGGTCACAACGCTTCCGGATCTCTCGGTTTTTGACTGTGCACTGGCATTGGATTGTGGAGATAAGTACCGGCTGGGAAAGGAGATGGATCGTCTTCTCGAGGTCCATCCGTTTATTATGATCGATCATCATGCCGGAAATAAAAAGTTTGGCGACATTAGCTGGGTGGATCCCAAGCGTGCCTCAACAGCTGAAATGGTTTTTGATTTGTCTGTCGCATTGGACACGGACCTTTCCTATGATGCTGCGTATTGCCTCTATGCCGCGATTGTCTCAGACACGGGTTCTTTTAAATATTCTTCAACCACGGCCGAGACTTTTCGGGTAGCACGGGAGTTGATCGTAAAAGGGGTGAAGCCTTCCGAGGTCGCCGGAAAACTTTTTGACAACTTCACAGTCAGCCGCCTTTCCCTCATGAATGAAGTGTTGGCCTCTTTGCAGCTCTATGAAAACAATCAAATAGCCTTGATTACCGTCACCCAGGAGATGTTTGATAAAACAGGAGCAAGTCCCGGGGATACGGAAACCTTCATCAACTATCCGCGCTCGCTTGGCACTGTCAAAGTGGCCGCCTTTGTAAAAGAAAATAAAGGCGATGAAATATCGGTCAGCCTTCGCTCCAAGGGAAAAGATTGTGATGTGGCACAGGTGGCGGAAAAGTTCGGAGGTGGTGGCCACCGGAATGCCGCGGGATTCAGGGTGCCGAAAGAAGACATTAACGAGGTTCGCAACAGGCTCCTCAAAGAAGTGCGGGCGATGATCAATGCAAATAGCGTTTGAATCCATTGAGGCCGAACTGACAAACAACAAGAAGCCCGGACGGGAAATGAAACCAGTAGTACAATCGGCCGGGAATTGTGAGAGAGGGGTCGGCGTTTATTTGGTGGACAAACCGGCAGGGGTTACTTCATTCGCAATGGTAAGGAAGATCAGAAAGGCTCTCGGCATGAAGAAGGTCGGACATGCCGGAACCCTTGATCCTTTTGCTACAGGGCTTCTTATAATCTGTGCGGGTAGGCCGGCCACCAAGTTAATTTCCCGGTTGATGGACACTGAAAAAGTATACGAAGCCACCTTGAAGCTCGGGGTGGAGACTGATACGCAAGATCCCGAGGGCAAGGTTATTGCCAGGCACCCTGTACATGGTCTGGCGAAGGAGCAGGTGGGAAATTGCCTTGCCGGGTTTATCGGTGACCACATGCAGGTGCCGCCCAGGTATTCAGCATTGAAACATAAGGGCAAACCCTTGTACTATTACGCCAGGCGCGGCATTGATGTGGCGAAACCACCGCGTCCGGTTACGATCAGAAAGATAACATTACTTTCCCTTGATCAGGACCTCTTGACGATCAGGGTGACCTGCGGTAAAGGTACCTATATTAGGACCCTTGCCGCGGACATCGGCGCAGCATTAGGCACAGGCGCGTATCTTGCTGCCTTAAGAAGAACACGAATCGGTCGTTTTTCGGTTGATAACGCTGTTGCAGGCGACTCTATCTGCGACGTGGCGGGCGCCAAAACAATTTTATTGAACAGCATTCTTACGGTTGATGATGTCTTGCAAACTACAGCCGAGGATTGTGGGCAACAAACTGCATAAGGTATTGTAAAATTAAGATTTTGGAAACATATAGTGAGGAGGTTAATTGTGACACTTCAACCAGAACAGAAGCAAGAACTTATTAATAAATTCAACACCCATGACACCGACACCGGCTCTCCGGAAGTGCAGATTGCCTTGCTGAGCGCCAGGATCACCTATTTAACCGACCACTTCAAGGTCCATAAAAAGGACCATCATTCCAGAAGGGGTCTATTGAAACTAGTCGGCCAGCGCAGAAGACTGTTGAACTACCTGAAAAACAAAAACATAGACAGATACCGCCAAGTCATTCAGGAACTTGGCATCAGAAAGTAACGTCCGGTTCTTCAAGGGGCTTGTCCTTAAGCCCCGATCATTTTTCATCCCGAAGAACTGAAAGGGCTGGCTTTTGTGTGTTAAGACATGAATTGACACTCTCAGAAGAAAAGATCCTTGATGGGCTGGTATCGTAACATACAGAAGTCAGAGGAGCATATATGCATAAAAAAATAGAATTAGAAATCGGTGGCCGCACAATGACAGTTGAATGCGGGCGCCTGGCTAAGCAGGCCAATGGTTCCGCTTTGGTCACCTACGGAGAAACCGTGGTGTTGGTCACGGCCACCGCAGCAAAGGAACCCCGGGAAAGAGTGGACTTCCTTCCTTTAACAGTTGAATATCAGGAGCGGTTTTACGCGGTCGGCCGCATACCCGGAAGCTTTTTCCGGCGTGAAATCGGGCGGCCAACCGAAAAGGAGACCCTTTCGGCCCGCTTTATCGACCGGCCTCTGCGGCCTTTATTTATGGAAGGCTATCAGAACGAGACCCAGGTTATTGCCACGGTTCTTTCAGCGGATCAACAGAACGATCCGGATATGCTGGCCATGATCGGGGCATCCTGCGCGCTGACCATATCCGACATCCCTTTCCTCGGTCCCATTGCCGGGATCAGAGTCGGTTATCTGAACGGTGAATATATCCTGAATCCCACCAAGAGCCAATGGGAAGAATCCCGCCTTAACCTGATCGTTGCCGGCACAAAAAATGCCGTGGTCATGGTGGAAGGAGGGGCTGACAGCCTTTCCGAAGAAGAAGTCCTCGAAGGCATTTATTACGGACATCAGGGACTGCAGCCCATCATTACCCTGCAGGAAGAACTCGGTGCAGCCCTTGGCAAACCGAAGATGACGGTTGAACCGCCGCCTGTTGATGAAAATCTTAAGAAAAGAGTGGAAGAACTGGCAAAAGATGACATGATGCAGGTAATTACCATGTCCGATAAGATGAAGCGCTATGATCTCTTTCATCAGTTGGAAACAAAAGTGAAAACAACCTTGGAAGCGGAAGTTGAGGGGTGCGCTGCTGAAGCCAAGAAATTCCTCCATGATTTGAAGAAAACCATGATGCGCGATCGGATCGTCAACGATAAGGAACGCATCGATGGCCGACGTTTTGACGAAATCCGGCCGATCACATCTGAAGTGGCCTGTCTGCCGAGGGTACACGGCTCCGCCCTTTTTACCCGAGGTGAAACCCAGGTTATGGTAACCGCCACACTTGGCAGCGCCCAAGACGAACAGAAAATAGAATCGTTGTATGGCGAGTCTACCAAGCCCTTTATGCTGCATTATAACTTCCCGCCATATTGTGTTGGTGAAGTGCGGTTCATGAGAGGTCCCAGCCGCCGGGATATAGGCCACGGCGCTCTTGCGGAAAGGGCAATCAGAGCGGTATTGCCGGATAATGACAGCTTCCCTTATACTATTCGGGTCGTTTCTGAAGTTATGGAATCAAACGGTTCATCTTCCATGGCGACGGTATGCGGCGGCAGCCTCTCTTTGATGGATGCCGGTGTGCCGATCAAAAAGCCGGTATCCGGCGTGGCCATGGGATTGATCAAGGACGGTGATAATATTGTCGTACTGTCCGACATCTTAGGCGATGAAGACCATCTGGGCGATATGGATTTTAAGGTGACCGGCACCGAAGAAGGGATAACCGCCCTGCAGATGGATATAAAGATTGAAGGTGTTTCCAGCGACATCATGTCCCAGGCCCTTCAACAGGCCAAGGCCGGAAGGTTACATATTCTCGGTGAAATGCACAAGGCGATGTCGCAGCCCAGGGCCGAATTGCCGGATCATGCGCCTAAAATATTCACCATTAATATCAATCCTGATAAAATTAGAGATGTCATTGGCCCCGGCGGAAAGATGATCAAGGCGCTCACTTTTGACTACGGAGTCAAGATCGATGTCGAAGATACGGGCAAGATCATGATTTTCGCCCCCAACGGCGAAGCAGCCGAGCAAGTCGTCGAACGCATCCGTGAGCTAACTCAGGAAGCGGAAGTCGGCAAGCTCTACAAAGGAATTGTCCAGAAGGTGGTTGATTTCGGCGCCTTTGTCCAGATACTGCCCGGCACAGACGGCCTGGTTCATATTTCCGAACTTGAAAACAGGCGGGTGGAAAAGGTTACCGATGTTTTGAAGGAGGGCGACGAGGTCATGGTCAAGGTTCTGGAGATCGACCAACGGGGGAAAATCCGATTGAGCAGGAAAGCAGCCCTTGCAGAAAACGAGTCCTAACAGCCTTTCTACATATCGCAAAACCGTTCTGGACAATGGTGTCCGCATTGTTTCGGAGCATATTCCCAGCCGCACCGTTTCCCTCGGTATCTGGGTCGACATAGGTTCCCGGGATGAGCACGACCTGAACAATGGTTATGCCCATTTCGTGGAACACATGCTGTTCAAGGGCACACAAACACGTACGTCCCAACAGTTGGCCAGAGAATTTGACGTGCTGGGCGGCACTTCCAATGCCTTCACCACCAGAGAAACCACCTGTTTTCACGCCTCGGTTCTGGATGATAAACTACCCCAGCTCGTGGAGTTGTTGTCCGACATCTTTTTGAATTCCGTATTTTCCAAACAAGAACTGGAAAGGGAACGGCAGGTGATCTTCCAGGAGGTCGGTATGGTGGAAGATACTCCTGATGAGTTGATCCACGATCTTTTTGCCTCCGTGTTATGGAAGGAGCATCCGCTCGGCAACACTATTCTGGGAAGCAGAGCGGTGATTGCCAACACTACGGACCGCAGTTTGATGGATTTTGTCGCAAAACAATATTCTCCTGAAAAAATACTGATCGCGGCTGCCGGAAACGTTATTCATGAAGAAGTAGTCGCCCTGTTTGAGGCCAAATTTTCTGCCTTACAGGCCAGTGCGAAAATAAACAGGAGAAAACCGCCCCCGATTCTGCAACCGAAGCAGATTGCAGTCCGCAAGCCTTTAGAGCAAGAACATGTCGTCATTGGCACCACCTGTCCTTCTTCTGTTTCAGATGATCGCTATGTCCTGCTGTTATTAAATATACTGCTGGGCGGCAACATGAGTTCGCGCCTATTTCAGGAAGTGCGGGAAAAAAGAGGACTTGCCTATTCCGTCTATTCCTATATTGCCGCAAATGTGGACAGCGGCTATCTTGGAGTCTACCTGGGGATCGATCCGCAGTCTACTCATTCGGTCATTTCCTTGGTGGCACATGAAGTTGAAAAAATTTGTCACACTCCTTTTGCCGAAACTGAGCTTGCCGATGCCAAGGACTATGCCAAGGCCGCTCTTCTTATTGCTTCAGATAATATGGATACAAGGATGTTGCGGCTTGCCAGGAACGAGATGCTGTTTGGCCGGTATTTTTCTCTTGATGAGGTTATAGGATCCCTTGAAAGTGTGAAGAACAGCGATATCTTAGCCTTGGCGCAAAAGGTGTTCAGCGCCCGGCCATTGACTGCTGTGGCTTTGGGCCCGCTTACTGACACTGAAATAGACTGGCAGCCTTTTGCCCATCAAGATATCTCTTAAGCGGGCAGACAATGAAAGCAACTATCCCTTTAGAAATAACCTGGCTGAACCCGACCAAAGCCCACGACCTGAATCTGCCAACGTATCACTCTGATTTGGCATCAGGTATGGATGTGGCGGCGGCAGTGCATGAACCCCTGGTACTTGAACCCGGTGAAATTACGATGATCCCCACCGGTTTTGCCGTGGCCATTGCGCCGGGTTTCGAACTGCAGGTGCGGCCCAGAAGCGGCCTGGCCATCAAACATGGTATCACCATAATTAATACGCCGGGCACCATTGATGCCGACTATCGGGGCGAGGTTAAGATCGGCCTGATAAATCTGAGTAAAGCCCCGTATACCATCAAGCGCAACGATAGAATAGCCCAGCTCGTAATGGCGCAGGTCAGCCGGGCTGAGCTTAAGGTTGTGGATGAGTTGGACGAAACAGCCCGCCAGGAAGGGGGCTTCGGGCATACCGGAGTATAGCCAGGTTTCTTTTTTGTGAAGGGTCAAGCCTCATTTTTAGATGGCAGTTTGGCGATTTATTGTGTGAATATCGAATGACGAACAAGGAATGGATTTTATGCCCCTTGTGGGTAAACTGCAGAAGCATAATAACGCATCCTTTTCGAATCGTGGATTACTGGCCAGAGTGAACATGCACTAAACCCTTAAAAAGAACAGATTGATTTCATCATGCGTTTTTGTGTTCTTGGCAGCGGCAGTAAAGGCAACTGCACCTTTGTTGAGGCGGGCGCCACCAGAGTGCTTATTGATGCCGGCTTTTCAGGAAAGGAAATCGAGCGCCGCCTAGCCTCAATAGGGGTCGAAATGGCCTCCCTTTCCTCCATTCTCGTCACCCATGAACACACCGATCATATCCGCGGCGTTGCCGTGCTTTCGAGGAGATTCAAGCTGCCGGTGTACGCCACTTCCGGAACCTTTGGAACTGTTGCCGACGCATTGGTCAAACTCCACGCCGGTCATGAGTTCGCAGCGGGAGAATCCTTTTCCTTTCAGGATATCCATGTCCACCCTTTTTCTATTTCCCACGATGCCGCCGATCCGGTGGGATTCATTGTCAGTGACGGCAGATATGATCTGGGATATTGTACTGATACGGGGCTCGTTTCCCGGTTGATGTCCCACCGCTTAGCAGGGTGTCATGGTCTGATACTGGAAAGCAACCACGATCCGGACCTTCTTAAGAACGGCCCCTATCCACCGGCCCTGAAACAGAGGGTGCGTTCAAAAACCGGCCATTTGGCCAACCCGGTCGCTGTTTCCTTTTTAAGCGAATTACTGCATGACGGCTTACAGCATGTAGTGCTGGCCCATATCAGTGAGACCAATAACTCCCTGGCCATGGTCCGGCAGGCTTTGAACAGCATCCTGTTCAAGGGAGAAGAAAAAGATATGACTCTGCCTGATACTCCCGGCAACGGCTTCCCCGGAATTTCCCTGGCCCTTCAGGAAAAGGCGGGTGAGATGATCGGCCTGTCCGGGAGCTGCGCTTGAAGGAGCTTTCTGTTAAGGGAAAGCTGCCGTGGCGCCTCGGTGCCACCTCCTATGTGATTCCAGGCTCGGTGCTGGAAAATGTCCAACTGTTGGCCGGTAAGGTAGATAACATCCAGATCCTTTATTTCGAAAGTGCAACCGAATCTCACCTTGAGCATGTGGTGGAGGTTCCCGTTCTTCGGGAACTTGCTCTCGCCCATCATCTCACCTATACAGTCCATCTCCCCAGCGATATCAGACTGGGAGCCGCTGATCCGCAAGTTCGCCAAAACGGCCTTGATGAAATACTCCGGATAATGGAGAGCCTTGCGGAACTTGAACCACTGTGCTATGACCTGCACCTGCATAAGGAGGAAATGGGCGAACCGCAATGGCTGGAATATCTGGACCTGTCGTTGGCCTCATTGGCCAAACAGTTGGCTGAAGAGAGAAGCAGGGTGGCGGTTGAAAATATCGAGTACCCGTTTGCCCGGATCTGGCCGCTGGTGCGGGACCATGGTTTTTCCGCCTGCCTCGACCTTGGACATGTCCTGCGCTACCAACATGACTGGGAAAAAACAATGGCCCTGCTGCCCTGGGCCCGGCATATTCATTATCACAGCTGTAATGACGGTGAGGACCATCATGCTATTGCCGATGCGCACGAGGCATATACGGCGTCCCTGGGAAATGCCCTCCATGATGTTGGATTTAAGGGAGTCGTGACCCTTGAGATGTATGATATTACACGTCTTGATACATCCCTGCACACACTTGCCGGCGCGTGGCAGGCTTTTATGGAAGAGTGAAGAAGTAATGATTGCCACTGGACATATAAAGAGAAGGGAACAGGGAGAATAGTGTGTTTGCCAGGTTCCGGCTAGCATTATCCTTTCTTACCATATTCCCGACAGGTTCATTTGTAAAAGTATCCAGAGAAGACCTGCCCAGGAGCGTGGTTTTTTTCCCGGCTGTCGGCTGGGTGTTGGGTGGGTCTCTAGCCGGATGGGCCTATGTATTGGGCTATTCAGGGCTTTCACCATTCATTATCGCCGTCTTGCTCGTCGGATTTGAGGCCTGGATTACCAGGGGGCTTCATCTCGACGGGGTGGCCGACTTGCTGGACGGACTGGGTGGCGGCTCGGAGCATGAGCAACGGTTGGCCATAATGAAGGATTCTGCTCTCGGTGTATTTGGAGTAGTGGGGCTGGTTGTGGTGTTGGCTCTTAAAATAGCCTGTCTCACTCAGATTCTTGGGGATTCTTCCAGCCGATCATTTTTTTTGCTCGCTGCAGCTCCGGCAGCAGCGCGCTGGGCTATGGCTGCTCTGGCTTTTGCCGGCAAATACCCCAGACCGGCAGGAACGGGGCATCCTTTTGTCGGCAAGGTCAGCAGAATTGACCTGTTGCTTGGTATGATTATGGTTGCCCCGGCTTTAGCTG
>CALZHT010000024.1 GCA_945787445.1 uncultured Desulfobulbaceae bacterium | reverse complement strand
TAATCGGTCTTGAAAAACATATAATGCTTTGAAATAATTCAAAAATATGCTAAATTTACATCACCATAAATTGCAAGAATATTGCACTTAACCCTACATTTTCTGGTGATTTGAATGCAGCCTTCGAGCAAAAAAGAAGATCGTCGGATGGAGCTTTTTCGTGAACGACTCGAAAACATTCTGAATCGTAACCATGAGCTTTATAGGCTCGCTCTTCTCATTGATTGGGATGTTTTCGAGAAGGAGTTCGGCCAATTTTACTCCGCAAAAAAAGGACGGCCCGGAATTCCCATTCGGCTCATGGTTGGCCTGAGCTATCTTGGTCATGCCTATGGTTTATCCGATGAAGCGGTTGTAATGAAATGGGTTGAGAACCCTTACTGGCAATACTTCTGCGGTGAGACGTACTTTCAACACCAACTCCCCATCGATTTTTCTACCCTGTCAAGATGGCGTAAACGTATTGGTGAAAAAGGATGTGAAATGATCCTGGCGGAAACACTGCAGGCCGGACTTCGCAGTGGCGCGGTGAAGGAGACAAGCCTGAAGCGAGTCAACGTAGACACAACCGTGCAGCCTAAGGCAGTCCGATATCCAACAGACTCTCGTTCCTACAATCGATGCCGCGAAAGATTGGTACGCCTGGCCCAGACGTTCGGCATCAATCTTCGGCAGAGTTATTCCCGGCTCGGCCCCAGGGCTTTGCGGAAAGCGTCTTCTTACGCTCATGCCCGCCAGTTCAAACGTGCCAAAAAAGAAATACGGACATTGAAGACCTATCTTGGCCGAGTGTATCGGGATATTCTGCGGAAGATTTTGCCGGATCCCGACCTTCATGCCGAATTTCATGAAGAACTTGAGCTGACGGAACGGATGCTTGATCAACAGAAGCAGGACAAGAACAAACTTTACAGTATCCATGCGCCGGAAGTTGAATGCATCGCCAAGGGCAAGGTGCACAAGAAATATGAGTTTGGAGTCAAGGTGAGCGTTGTCACGACAAGTCGGGATAATTTTGTTGTCGGCATGCAGGCCCTGCCGGGCAATCCCTTTGACGGTCATACGCTTGAAGGTGCGCTTGATCAAGTGAGTCGAGTGACCGGTGTTGTTCCTGAGCGATGTTATGTTGACCGAGGATATCGCGGCCACGGGGTGGAACGTCGAAGTGCAGTGGAGCCAATCATCGGGCATATGAAGGAAGACGGGAAATTAGGCAGAAACTGGCTGAAGGGAAGTATCGGAGACAAAATCAATGCTCTCTTGTGTGGTGCCGGACATAATATGAGGATCATCCTCAGGAAACTGAGGGAGTTGCTTTCCTTTTTTGTTCTTTTTTTTCTGCTTGGAAAATTATGGCGGCAGAATATCCGTTATTCAAGCAGAATTGAATCGGCCCTCTGTGGCTAAAAATGGCTTTTTTCAAGATCGACTAAACTAGTTATTATGCCCTTTCATCTCTTAGTGCTCCCTTTGTTTTCTATCAACGGAGGATACGGCCATATAATAGCGCCCTCGTTTATCAACTGATTGCAGGAGGAATATACATGTTACGATTGTTTCTGATTGTGCTTTTGCTTATCCTTGCGTCTATTGCTCCAAAGCTCATTTTCAGGACAAAAAAACAGAAAACTCTGGCAGACGGTGAAGAAGAGCCTATTGAGATGTTTATGGAATCACCATTTGGCTGGGTACGGAAATACATTCAGATAGGCGCGATTTTTCTGGCGGTCTTTCTTTTGCTTTCAACGTCATACGTTATCATCGATGCAGATAAAATCGGGCAAATGGAACGGATTTATCTGGGCAAATCCATGGAGCCTGGTCAGATTATCGCCTTTGATGGCCAGAAAGGACCGCAAGCCAGGATATTGCCGCCCGGATTCCATTTTAAATTGCTGTTAAACGTTCTCTATGACGTCAGGGAAGTGCCATTAATTGAAGTGCCTGACGGGCAATATGGTTATGTGGTCGCCAAAGATGGCGCACCGCTCAGGAAAGGACAATATCTGGCAGATGCCTGGCCGCAGAATAATTTTCAGAAATGGCTGGAAGCAAAATATTTTCTTAAAAACGGCGGGCAAAGGGGTCCCCAATTGACTGTGTTGCCGCCGGGCAAGTACCGCTTGAATACCTATCTTTTTTCCGTGGATTATCATGATGCCACTGACATTCCCGCAGGTTTTGTCGGAGTGGTAAAATCGAACGTGCAGGAAACCCCTGAATGGGAAGCTGCTGATGTCCCTCACGATTTGCTGGGCTCCCTGGCTGTTCCTCTTGTTAATAAAGGTTCCGTCGGCATATGGGTTGAGCCCCTTCCGCCGGGGCGTTATTATCTCAATAACGTGGCATATAATGTGACGGCTGTCGACACCAGGGTGCAGACCTGGAACTACAAGGGCGGCTATAAGCGGCGCTATATAGACCTTGAAGTCACCCAGGACGGCAAAATAGTGCAAAAAGAACGGGCAGAGGTAGTATCCATCCCTGAGCACGCTGCTGATTCCGCCATATTTACCAGAATGGAAGGATGGCTTGTGCCGCAGGAGCTTCGCGTGCAGGTTCAGGTTGAGCCCAAGGATGCGCCCTTTCTTGTCGCTTCGGTGGGAAAGGTCGAGGCTGCCGAGGACAAAGTGGTAAGCCCATCGATCAGATCGGTTGTCCGTAATATATGCGGCGCGGAAAAAGTTTTAAGCCTTATTGATGAAAACCGCGCAACCGTTGAAGCAAACATAGAAGAGGCAGTTATCCCGGAGGGTAAAAAAGCGGGTGTCACTATCAAGGATGTCAGGCTGGTTGATTCCGTGGTTCCTCCGGAGCTTCTAGTGGCAAGGTTGCGGGAACAATTGGCCGGCCAACTGGAAGAGACTTTCAAAAGAGAAAAAGAAGCGCAGAATCAGCGGATCGAGACCGAGAAGGCTCGGGCAACCGCAGACCAGCAGCCGGAATTGGTGGCTGCTGAAATCCGGGTAAAGATAGCGGAAAAGGACAAGCAGGCTGCCAAACTTACGGGCGAAGGGGAAAAGCTCAAGCTCATTGAGATAGCCACAGGTCAGAAACAGCAAGTTGCCGTGCTGGGCAAGGATAAGGTTATGCAGTTGGCAGTTTTGGATAAAGTCCTGACCGCGGCAGTGGAAAATTCAGATATCGTAAAAATACCCCAGATCCTTGTGGCCGGCGAAGGAAGCGGTCTTGAAGGGTCTGCGGCAATACTCGGAGCGAGCAATATCGTTCGTGGCCTTAATAACAATGGAGAACCTTCCGCCATAGGCAAAAGCAAATAAAATTCAGAACTCCTGAGTTCGAAATGTAATTTCAAGGAGTTACAGAAAAGTGCCTAAACTTAACAACCACCGTCTAAAGACGGAGGGTTATTATTAAGGACTGAAAGTCCGGATACGGGTCCAAGACCCGTTATGACTCTGTCCTAAAATTATCATCTTTACTTGGTTCAAAATGATGTTCTAAGTATGTTTTAATCATCTCGTCTGTTATTTGACCCGATGACACACAAAAATATCCACGAGCCCAGAAATGACGTCCCCAAAATCTCTTTCGTAATTTGGGGTAATCTTCAAACAATTTACTCGATGAGCGCCCTTTTATTCGCCTCATTATTTCGCTTGGTGCCATTGTCGGAGGTGCTGATACATACAAATGAACATGATCTTTACTCACTACACCTTTTATGATCTCTATTTCAAATGACTCACAGGTTTGGCGGACTAATTCTCGTACTCGTAATGCTACATCGCCAACCAGAACTTTATACCGATACTTGGTTACCCAAACAAAATGATATTTAATATTGAAAACTGTATGACTTCCATATCTGTATTCCATGCTCTACCTCCATATTTTGGAGGCAGTATACAACATCTATTGGAAGTGATAAATCTACCCGCCTCAAGGCGGGGGCTTAAACCTTAACTGAGACTAGTTAAAATCATCTAATCAGAAAAGCACCCCGCAAGGGGGCATAAATACCATGACTTTAGGCACTTTAGGCACTTCTTTAAAGTAGGTATAAGTTATAAATCTGCCGTGATCAGGTTATCTGAAATAAGAAGCCGGGAAAGCACTGAAGCCCTTGGACTTTTCCAGTCCTGTTTTTAGAGCGCAGGCATTTTGAATTTCAAGGCTTCGTCATCGCCTTTCAATTCAATTTTCATCTGCACTTCTATGCTGTCGTTTTTGAGGCCTAAGGACAAGGGCATCTTTCCCTTATCCTCTTCAAGGTGCATAATGGAACGGCAGTTTGCGAAAATTTTTTCGATAATATCATGAGCAGGGATCGGCAGAGAGTTCTTGCCGTCGTTTTCATATAATATGGTGTATTTCCCCTTCTTCTTCTTGAAAGTAAGCTTTCTCGCCTTCTCAGACACGGCATGGAGAAGAGCAAGAGCAAGATATTTCACCGCATCCTCATCAATATCCTTGCTCTCCGAATTGGCCAGTCTCTTCAATTGCTGGATATGGTCTGTCTCCATATAGCAATCGCACATTTCAATCAATTTCTGATGCACATTAGGATCTTTAATTTCCATAAACCACCCTTTGTTACAGTTTCATCACCAAAATATACAGCAGGTAGTAAATGCCGCATATTTTCCATTTCTGTTTGTGTTTGCGATATAATTATTGTAATGCAACAATTAACTTCCATGTCAAGGCCGAGCAAGGAAAAATGACAATTTTCTTTGTGCTGAAAAGATATATGGAGATAAGATGTTACGAAAAGGAGTCAAAATCCATACCCCCCCTGTTCTATACTTATTACCCTGCCGTTTTCGATCTTGATGAATTGCAGAAAACTATGGGGTCCGAAGTTATAGGACCACTCTTCGGTAGTTACTTCTACGGTGCGATCTTCATGGATATTATTATCTTTATCAAACCTTTCATCCACACGCTCTTCAATCCGCACATCTTTCAAAGTAGGTTCACCGCACTTGATAAGCACTTCAATTTTCCTGTCCCCTATGTCCAGCATTTTTCCGCATCGAGTCTTGTCTGAAAGCGCTGGAATCTCCCCATCGTATCCTCTCTCGCCTTCGATTATCGTATACAGCCTACCATTCTTGAATATCAGGAATTGCAGAAATCGCTTCGAACCGAAGTTATATGTCCATTCTTCTATATACAAATTACGTATGCTTTTAAATTTTTTTCCTTTCCTGCCTTTGAAGATTTCAAGTTCTTCCCGCCATTCTTCAACCAATGCAGGTTCGCCGCATTTCTCCAACACTTCGATTTTTCTGTCACCCTTGCTCACCAGCCGGTTGCCGCACCTGAGAGCCAGAGAATCAAACGGGACAAGAAAAATTAGAAGGAATATGGCAATAACGAGGGAAATCCTATCTGTAGTTTTCATCTTTCAAAAAAAATTCCCCCTTTTTCACTGCTTACAGTGCTGAAGTCAAAGAAAAAAAAGGCTCTTATCATCAGGCTAAAGGCCATCCAACATTTCTCCGATGGCCTTGAGCCTATCTTTTTCTATCTAGCTCCCATCCGGAAAGTCGCAGACTTGGAGGATGCTGGAACATGTTGTTTCCAATTCATAAACTATCTATTTATTTACAGAAGCGTAATTCACAATATCCCTGGCAATGTCTTCCAGCATTTTGTTATCAGTGACTCCCATACTCCATCCGCCAGAATACGCGTTTGCTACCCGAATAAATTCCGGGTCAGCAATAATTTCAGAGCTTGAACCGTCACGAAAGATGGCCTCCATCAGAACCGCTGAACTCCCTGCCATAGCACCAACCCAAAAACGTGCTCCTCCGCCGACGAATTTTATTTCTTTAATAATTGGAGTAATTTGCAAGGTCTTGTCGCTTGCTTTTGAAAAATCTTCACCGTTTTCAATCCGTTTGAGGTTGGGATAAAGCATTCTCATATCATTGAATAGTATCTCATCTATCTTTCGCAATGCTTTCTGGTTAGCCTCGGCTTCTGCATAGGTTTCACTGATCCCCACCGCTTTCATTTCGATATTGGTAAATTCTCCGAACCGCACCTTAGAAGGCAACGGTTCTCTTGTAGGTTTTGAGATCTGCGTTGCGCAGCCGATCATAAGCAAGATTGTCAAAATTAATACGAAAATTTTGTAAATTAATGTCTGATGTTGATTCATTTTACTCCCCTTCTATTTGTGTTAATTGATGTCTGTAATTCGCCATGTCTTTTAAGACCTTTCATGAAAATATGTTAGGCAATATGAATAACATAAACAACGATGTCAACTCTAAAATCGGGCAAGCTGGAAAAGTGACGGGCTATAACCCATTATCTGCAGGGGCTAAAACGAACTGCTTTGCCTTTATCTGTTAAAACCTCTCGCAGGCATTCCAGGGAATAGTCAATATCCTCCTCTGTATTTCCTACCCCGAGCGAAAGCCTAATCGTACAATGGGCCTGTTCTTCGGTGAGACCCATGGCAAGGAGAGTGCCCGATGGTGCGGGATTTCCCGATTTACAGGCTGAACCGGAAGAGAAAAACACTCCAAGGCGATCGAGCATCAACACCAGGGATTCTCCCCGAATTCCAGTCAAAGTCATACTTAGTGTATTGGGCAGACGAGATTTAGGAGGGCTGTTACTTAATGCCTTTGGTACTATAGAGAGGATTCCCTGTTCCAATCGGTCCCGCAAATTTTTTACCCTCCTCATATCGCCCTGGTTAAGCCATCGCTGTGCCAGTTCGCTAGCCTTGCCGAATCCAATGATACCTGCCACGTTTTCGGTGCCGGAGCGCAGGCCGTGTTCCTGGCCGCCGCCGTAAATAAGCGGCGACAGCTCCACTCCTTTTCTGACATACAACGCACCTATCCCTTTTGGGCCATAGGTTTTGTGGGCTGACACCGACAACATATCCACCCCAAGCTCATCCACATCCAGCGGTACCTTGCCCAATGCCTGCACCGCATCGGTATGAAAGAGGATGCCATGTTCATGGGTAATGCAAGCCAGCTCCTGAATAGGCTCGATGGTGCCGGTCTCATTGTTGGCATACATAATACTGACCAGGGCGGTGTTTGCTTGAATAGCCCTGCGAAGGTCATCCGGCGACACTCTCCCTCCTTTATCAACGGAAAGCACTGTTATCTCGCTGCCCATCTTCTCCATGGCCCTGAAGGTGGCAAGCACTGCCGGGTGTTCCACAGAAGAGGTAATGAGATGGCACCTACCCTTATGGCTGTGCACCACACCCTGGATGACCAGGTTATTGGCTTCGGAGCCGCCGCTGGTGAAAAGCACACGCCTGGCCGTGCAATTCAATGCTTGCGCCACTTTACGGCGGGCGGCCTCCATCTGGGTGTGCGCCTGATTGCCCAAACTGTGGATGGAGGAAGGGTTGCCCCACTCTTTCTGCAGGAAGGGAAGCATTGCTTCGGTCACCTCCGGATCAATCGGGGTGGTGGCGTTATGGTCTAGGTAGACCCTGCGGGTCGATGCCTTGGGAATTGGTCCAAACGTAACAGGCTCGGTCTCTTCATCAACCTGCATGCTACGGACCACATCTACGTGCTGGCCCTCGATCTTTGTTACCTCGCAGAGTAAGGTCTTGAAGATAGGAAAACCAGAGATGGGATCGCAGTGCTTGAGATCGGTGAGTTCGTTGACATTGCAGTCCTGCCAGGATGGCGGGCCGAGCGGGCCGCCACCGCCCATGTTGGCGTCAACAGCACCTTCGACAATATCATCGGTGACCATGGCTCGAAATTTTACCCTGCCGCGTGTAGTCTCCACCCATACCCAGTCACGGTTCGAAATACCTCTCTTTTTTGCATCTTTTCTGTTGATGGTCACCTGGGGATCTGGATGGTTTTCAACCAATCCCTTGACCCCATGGTGTTGGCTGCGGAAATCATAGTTGGTGCGGGTGCCGGAGTTGAAAATCAAGGGATATTTCCTTGCCAGGTCCGGCCGGGTCAAAGGGCCTTCCCCAGGTTCGGTGTATACCGGCAGGGGGTCATAGCCATGCTCCTCCAAAATTGTGGAAGAAATCTCAAATTTACCGGTTGGGGTATTGAAGCCCGGTTTTTTGTCATATCTGAGCTGACCCTTTTCCCATTTTTTGTACTGCAACATGACCGGGGGTATTTGAACCGCACCGTCCTGCCTGCGCACCTCCTCAACAGTGAAACCGGTGCCATCAAGCGCCTTTGCCACGATGTCCTCTTCGGTTTGAGGATACAGATGGCCGTAGCCAAGCCATTCAGCCAGCTCGGCCAGGATGAGAAAATCACTGCGCGCCTCTCCCACCGGTTCGATCATCTTTTCACGAATCTTGAAAAGCGGTCCGTACCGCATATAAGATGTGATCTCATACATGGTAGTGGCTGGAAGGACAATGTCGGCATAGGCTGAATCTGCTGTATGGTAGCGGTCGATGCACACCAGAAAATCAAGGGCTTTCAAGGTTTTTTTCCACAGGGCCGGGTTGGGCCAGGAGGTGCAGATGGAACCACCCAGGATAATAAGGGCCCGGATGGCATAAGGATCTCCGTTGAGCACGGCATCTGGCAGTCCAATGGCATGGGATTCGCCCCGGTACATGCTATAGACCGGAAAGCGGTCCCGACCCAGGGCCTTGCGCACGTCAGGATTGGCAAGGAGTCCCTTTCTGTTCTGCGGAAATATATTCTCCTTCATGCGAAAGAGTAAACCGCCCGGCACATCAAGCTGCCCGGCCAGGCCCCAGAGCACAAATACGGCCCGGATGGCTTGCACGCCGCTGTCCGAATATTCCAGACCTGTGTACATGACCGGGCAGGCGCCCCTCGCCGCGGCAAGGTCCCGGGCCAGTTTGCGGATAGTTTCTTCCGGGACACTGGTGATGGATTCAACCACCTCAGGCCGGTAATGTTGGGTCATTCGGCTGAGTTCGTCAAATCCTATGGTCCAGTTATTAACAAATTCCTCATCATACAACTCTTCCTCAATGAGGACCTGAATCATGGCCAAAGCCAGAGCGCCGTCCGTACCCGGCCGCACCGGTACCCAATCTGCTTCGGTCTCCCGTGCAGTTTGGTTGCGATACGGATCAATGGCAACAATTCTGGCGCCGCGCTGCCTGGCCTGCAGGATCTGGCGGTGCGCCAAAGGCGGGGAATCAGTGGCAGGATTGGCGCCCCAGATGACAATGAATTCGGCCTGTTCGATATCCATATCCATGGTGATCAGCATCTCACCCATGGTCACATGTGGTGCGATCATGGCAAAAGAGACATAACAGAGAGCACCTACCCCCAGAGTGTTGGGGGAGCCGAATGGAAACAAAACACTGGAGGCGGAGGAAACCGCAACATCCCGGGGTTGGAAAAAATCGCACATGGCCATGTCGAAACTGCCACGGCCCGTGTAGATTGCGGTTGATTCCGGTCCCATTGTTTTTTTGAGAGCCTGTAGTTTTTCAACGATAATCCCGAAGGCATCATCCCAAGAGATGGATTCAAATTCATGGGTGCCCCTGGGACCTCGCCTTTTGAGTGGTGTCTTCAACCTGTTCGGATCATAGATGATTTCAGGAGAATGGATTCCCCGCCGGCAGATCATACCTAAGCTGTGACCGGGAAGCGCTTCCACTTTGACAATGCGTTCATCAACAAGATGGGCCCGGACCCAGCAACCTGCCGGACATATGCCGCAAAGTCCGTCTCTGGTCGAGTTTAGCCCCATAGGTTATGATTCCTTGGGTCGATACTGTCTCGAGTTCTTACGGTCATTAATTCTAACTAGCGTATCCGATTTCTGCAGGAGCAGGAGGGCGAACCATTTTTTTTCGTCGGTGAAGCCCCTTCGCAATGCATAACCAAGGGACTCGAGATAAGGAATGAACTCATTAAGCTTGAATTTGCGGCTGATTTCAACCAGGATTTTTTCATCGCGTTCCACAGCAAAATTTTTATTGAACTTGGCAACATGGATGGTTTGGGGACGGTTGAAGTGCCCATAGATCTCAACTTGACTTTTCTTTTCATTAAAAAAAGCATAATGCGCTACAGCGTCCATATCGATACCGCTCTTGAGTTCCCGATTCATCCTGGCAAAATAATTTTCTGTAAAGGATGCGGTCACCCCTGCTCCATCGTTATATGCCGCCTCCAACAAATGAGTGTCTTTGACCAGGTCAATGCCCAGCAGAAAATAATCATCAGGGGCAAGATGGTCCCACAGCCACTGGAGGAAGATACCGGTATCCTGCTCGGTAAAATTACCGATGGTGCTGCCCAGAAAAATTACCATGGCAGGAGTGGCGCAGTTGACCAATGGGAAACCGTCATGATAGGTGCCGTGGATGCCGATAAACTGCACATTGGGCCGTTGCGCGGTGATGGCATGCCCGGCCTGTTGCAGAGCGGTCTCGCTGACATCAATGGGAACGTAACATGCGGAGGGATCTTTCTCCAGATAGGCGGCAAGCAGATGGTCGGTTTTTACCGAACTGCCCGAGCCCAGTTCGATAAGGGTTACCGGTCCGGTAATCCTCCTGATCTCTTTGGCAAACCGGCGGAGAATTGAAGCCTCTGTCCGGGTTGGATAATATTCAGGCTGCCGGCAGATCTTTTCATACAGCTCGCTGCCATGGGCATCATAGAGAAAGCGGCAATCGAGTTGGCGTGGTATTTTGGCAAGACCCTTGACAACGGAGAGGGCAAAATCATGGCCGGGATTGTTGCCATGTGATCTGCGCAGAAGCAGACTGGAATTCTCGGCCAGGGCATCTTGAAAAGCATGCACCAGATCATGGTGCTGCATACAGTTATTGACATGCATAAGAGAATTACCCCTCCACCTTTACACCTTTCCAGAAGGCTATATGGTTCTTGATCTGGGCGGCCGCCTCTTTTGGTTCAGGATAGTACCAGGCTGCGTCCTCATTGGTCTGGCCTGCAACCTCAATATGGTAATAACTTGCCTCCCCTTTCCAGGGACAGGTGCTATGGGTATCGCTTTCCTTGAAAAACTGCCGGCTGACGGAGTCCGGCGGAAAATAATGATTGCCCTCAACTACAATTGTATGGGCACTCTCAGCCAGCACCGCATTGTTCCATATCGCCTTGGCCATACTCCCCTCCTTGCAAATCTTAGAATATATATTGTTACTATGCTTAAGACATTTCTAATATGTTTATACCAGTAGTCTTGGAATGTTTTGTCATTGCACCACAAAAAAAATATCGATGTCAAGACCACTACTTGAGAAAAATTATTAATATTTAAAAACGGAATAACGAACCATTTTTTGATTTTCATAATATTCTCGTATATTTTTGGATATACTGGCTGGAAGCATAGAAAAATCATATCAAGCTGTTACGAAAATTTACAACAGTGAAAAAGGCGTAATGAAGCATGGCTTTTAAAAAAATCGGCGAATACGGCATTATCGGCAATGGTCTTACCTTGGCTTTGGTCGGCAATGACGGTGCGGTTGACTGGATGTGCTTCCCGTATCTCGACTCATCATCAGTGTTTGGAGCTATCCTGGATGATGACAAAGGAGGGAGTTTCCTGGTTCAGCCTACCGATCCATGGGATTCTGCACAGACCTACATTCCCAGAACAAATATCCTTTCTACTACATTCCGAACCGTAAACGGCGAAGCGGAACTCATCGATTTCATGGCCGCCGGGCCTGAAGCGGAACAAGATCCTGCCAACGCCACCCGTTTAATCCGCTGTATTAGAGGGATAAAAGGTCGGATTCGTTTGGTGGTCCAATGCTCCCCACGGTTCGAATACGGCAGATTGGCTCCTGACTGGCATCCCATTACCGGTGGTGGATTCAAAATAAAGGCAGATGAGTACACTCTCTTTCTTTACAGCAGTAAAGATCTTGACTGGCATAACGAGCAGGCCATTTTCATTCTGAATCAGGATGAGACAATATGGCTCTCCACTACCTACGGCGAGAAAAATGTGCGCCTGCCCCCTTCTGCTCTGCAGGAATTATTAAACGCTACAAAAAAATATTGGCTGGAATGGACCCGGGCCCAGGAAACCGGCAAATATCCGTTGCACGGCTTCTGGCAGGATGGACTCGACCGCTCCGCCTTGGTGCTCAAGCTTCTCCAGTTCAGGGACACCGGCGCCATTGCCGCTGCCGCTTCCTGTTCCCTGCCCACCATTGTTTACGGCCAACGCAACTGGGATTATCGCTTCAGCTGGGTGCGTGACACCAGCATGACCTTGGCCGCCCTCTATGAGCTGGGTCATATCCAGGAGGTATCTCTCTATCTCGACTGGGTAAAACAGCTCGCCAAAGGAGAGGGCGGAGCACATTTTGAGGTACTCTATAAACTTCGCGAGCCCCTTCCGCCCGATGGCGAAAACCAGCTTGAACATCTCAAGGGTTATAAAGGTTCACGTCCGGTCCTGACCGGACAATTTAACATCGGCCAGCATCAGCATGATATATATGGTGAATTTCTGGAAATGATCTTCTCCATGTCGCGGCTGGTGGGTAAAATTGATCCTGACTACTGGATCTTTGTCAGGCGGCAGGTTGACCATGTAGTTACAATCTGGCGCGACAAAGACAATGGCATCTGGGAACTCAGAACCGGGCCGCACCATGTTACTCATTCAAAGGTGATGTGTTGGGTTGCCCTTGACCGTGGCATCAAAATTGCCGAACATTACGGATTTCCGGCTGATCTCGATAAATGGAAGCAGGAACGGGAGATGGTCAGGGAAGACATCCTGAAAAATGGCTTTAATTCCAGGCGCAACACTTTTACCCAGCATTATGAAACGAACGAGGTGGATGCCGCCCTCTTACTCATTCCACTGGTTGGATTCCTGCCGGCCGACGATCCGAGAATGGCAGGCACCATCGAGGCAATTGAAAAAGAGTTACTCATTGGCGGCATTCCATTGCGTTACAAGAACGACGATGGCCTGCCCGGCCGGGAGCATGGCTGGCTCATCTGCTTGTTCTGGTATCTGCGCTGTCTCATCCGCCAGAAACGCTTTGACGAGGTGGAAGGATATCTGCGCCGGGTTGACAACTATGCCAACCATCTCGGTCTATTCGGCGAAGAATATGATACGACGTTTCAGGAAATTACCGGCAACTTTCCCCAGGCCTTCTCCCACATCGGCTATGCCATAACTGTGCTTGAATATATTGATGCCAGGCGGGAAAAACCGGTGCCGCCGCCCATTCCGATTATGGAAAAGGCCAGGCTCCTTTTGCGAATCAGAAATCTCAGCCCTGATATGTCTCACGAAGAGACAACCGCTATAGAAGATCCCGGTCAAGAAGTCAAAAGGATCATGAATGTCTTGCGCGGCCAGTTTTATGACGGCCATCGCCAACGCATCGATTACCCCCTCATCCGCCATTCCGACTATTATCGCAATTTTCAACGGGCCGTGGCCTGCCTCAAACATTTTGATCCATCCTCCCTGGCAGATGACAAAGCTCGCATCGCTTTCTGGGCCAACGTATTTAACGCTCTGGTCATCCACGGTGTTATCGAATTGGGAATTAACGAATCGGTCAAGGAGGTGCCGTTGTTTTTCGAGCGGGTCCAGTACACCATCGGCAATCATCTTTACACCCTTAGCGATATTGAGCATGGTATTTTACGCGGCAATGGAGTGCCGCCCTACCGGTGGCATAGACGATTCAAAGCTGCCGATCCACGCCTTGCCTTCAGGGTGCAGCAGCCGGACCCGAGGATCCACTTTGCTCTGGTCTGCGCCAGCCGCACCTGCCCGCCCATTGAGACTTACACGCCTGAACATCTCGACCGACAGCTCGACGCCTCGGCCCAGGTATTCATCAATGCCACTACCAAAATCAACCGAAAAGAAAAAAAAGTTGATATTTCTATGATATTCAAATGGTACAGTTCTGATTTTGACAAAACCCAACCAGAACTCCTCAGGTTTATTGCCGGGTATCTTTATAATGCCGAAAAAAAAGAGTGGCTGCATACAAATACGGATCAGTTGAAAGTGCACCACACGCCTTATGATTGGAGGCTTAACCGCTGAATTATTTAGCTTCCATCCAGAAACAACGTGTTCCAGCATCCGTAAAGTCTGCAACTTTCCGGATGGGAATTAGTTATAGTCCTAATAGATATTTTGTTGACTTTCAAGCCTTGCCGGAATATCAAATTCCTTCTGCAAGCAAAATCAAATTACTATATAATTGATAACGGAGAAAAAAAAGGAAGAAACAGAAACAATGAGATAGTGGCAAACAATAAACATTGGCCATTCTGCAATGCCTATGGCTGTTTATGAAATCCGTTTTTGAAATGAAGGTGAATCGAATCAGATTAAATCCCCATCTTCACTTTCGTTTAAAATGGACCAGCAATCCTGGTATGCGACACCTCTTCTTTCAAAAAAAATCCTGGCAATCATAGCGGGGAATTATATGAATTCAATAATTACTGATAAAAAAGTGTGGCCGCTATTTGGTATCATATCCAGTCTGCCTTATATAGACGCGGAAGCTAAATTGCGTAGAATTTTACTCGCCTTTTTCATGCTGCTCGGAATTTTTTTACAATTTGGCTTTGCATCATATCATTTTTATGCAGGGACGAAAATTACAGGGTATATACTCCTTGTCGTCGGCATCGGATTCTCAATAATTCTAGCCTCCTACAAGTCACTCTCCAACACGCAGGGAATCTTTAGAGTTATCGCGGTCCTGTTAGCAGTCTTATTGCTCTATAGCGTTGCAGAAGGCGGCCATGACGGATCAATGATTTTGTGGATGTATATTTTCCCGCCCCTGGCCCTCTTCTTTCTTGGCAAGAAGGAAGGCTTATTATGGATTTTGGCCCTCTTTCTACCTGCCGTTATGTTGATCCTTTTTCCAAATATGCTGGAAACGTACCCTTACGATACCGGTCTTGTTGTAAGATTTGTTGTTACATTCAGCATGGTTTCCTTTTTTGCATATGGCATAGAATTATTACGGTTTCTGATTCATGAAAAACTTGTTACGGAACATCAAAATCTTGTTCTCGAGAAAAAAAATCTTCAAAAAGCTCTTAAAGAAATAAAAATCCTGCAAGGGATTTTACCGATTTGCACACACTGTAAAAAAATTCGTGATGATTCCGGATATTGGAAACGCATGGAATCCTATATTTCTACTTATTCCGACGTAGAATTCAGCCATGGTATTTGTCCGGAATGTGCTCCAAAGGTTTATCCTGAATTCAAATTATATGACGATCCGGAAAAAAAATAAAAATTAAGAAAAGAAAATGAACCGGTGCGCATGGGCAAATGCGAGTGATATTCTGCAAAGCTATCATGATAATGAATGGGGTGTCCAGGTACATGATGACAGGTTGCTGTTCGAATTTCTGATCCTGGAAGGCGCTCAGGCGGGATTAAGCTGGGTCACCATTCTTAAAAAACGACAAGGATATCGAAAGGCCTTTGATAACTTTGAAGTCCAAAAAATATCGCGATACACCGATAATAAAATTTCTCAGTTGCTCGCAAATCCCCAGATTGTCAGAAATAGACTCAAAATTAATGCGGCTATCACAAACGCAAGAGCTTTTTGTACAATTCAACATGAGTTTGGAAGCTTTGACAAATATGTCTGGCAATTCGTTGATGGAAAGCCTATACAGAATTCATGGACAAAAGTATCTGATATTCCGGCAAGTACGCCCGAATCAGATGCGATGAGCAAAGATTTGAAAAAAAGAGGCTTCAAATTTGTCGGCACAACAATCTGTTACGCTTTTATGCAGGCAGTTGGTATGGTCAACGATCATATTATTGATTGTTTTAGGTATAGTATTATTAGAAAAAATAGTATAAGTACTGGATAGCCCTCATGCACCGATTAGTTACTGTGTTGCTGTTTTTATGTTTTGTACGGCCGGTTTTTGATTGGGTGGGGAGGTTTAGCGCTGTGCCGTCCGGGGGTATTGATGGTGAGCGCTTGGAGAATATATGGGGAGAAATTGGCCAATGGTTGGCAATTCACTATCGTCTAATTTGTGCGGATGATTATTCGATAGTAATTTAATACCAAGTTACATGCAAAGAGATAACAAGGCCGCTAAGAAGAAGGCTCCGGAGGTCCACCGCGGCGGATCAAGGAAGCCGACGACGCTGCCGATTCAATTCAGTCCCCGCTTGAGGGGGACAAAGTTAGAATTTGAATGCGACTTGGTAGAGGCAACGCACAAAAGGTGAGGGATAGATAGATGAAGATTTATGCAGGGAACTTGTCCTACAGCTTGACTGAGGAGGAGTTGAAAGACGTTTTTGCCGAGTACGGTGAAGTATCGGAAGCCATTATCATTAAAGATAAATATAACGGCCAGTCAAAAGGCTTTGGCTTCATTGAAATGCCCACCCAGGCCGAGGCGGAAGAGGCCATCAAATCTCTGGACGGCACTGCGGTAAAAGGAAGAAACATCAAGGTCAATCAAGCGCGGCCACGGGAAGATCGTCCGAAACGCAGACCGAGATATTAAAACTTGACATAGGAGCCTGTCGGTGAACTCAGTTCGTCATGAGATTGAGCGAAAATTTTGTGAGCAAGGCGGCAAGCTAAAAATACCCGGAAGCATAGCCGTGGCTATGTTGAGGAGATTTTGAGCTTGGCAACGCAAAACACGAAATTTGCAGCCAATCGTAATAAAATGGAGTTCTCCGCCAGGCTCAAAACGCTTGGGTCGATCGGTTGCTCGATTGCATCTTCCTCTCAAGCGCTCTTCCTGGATCTTGCTATACATAGCGACATAAGTTCGAGGCGCCCAGCCAGGCGAGCACCCTGGGGGCATAAAGAACGAACGAGGAGCCGGCGGAGCAGCCTGGGAGCGCTGAGAGCAGGCACCGCAGTAAGTGACGAAGCATGATGGGATGTATCGGACTTATGTGGCTATGTATAAAATCATTCACTACGTAAAATCTGATTGAAAAGAGCGAGTTCCCTTTTGGCGGTTGCTTCCCAGGAATAATGTTTTCTGGTCAAGGCAATGCCGTTTTGTGAATACTCTTCCCACAGTGGTGGGTCATTGATGATCTGTAAGCATGATTTGGCGATGGCCATGGTATTTCTTGGATCAACAAGCACTCCGCATTCACAGTTTTCAAGGATTTCCACCGGCCCGCCATTGTCGGTGACCACCACGGGAATACCTGTGGCGCTTGCCTCAATCACGGTGATGCCAAAAGGTTCATGAAAGGCAGGATTAACAAACACACCTTTCGAATCATAGACTATCCGGTAAATTTCTCCTCCTTCCGTCTTATATTCAAGATGCCTCACAATGCAAACCTTACCCATCAGATTGCATCTATCAACAAGACGGAGCATTTCATCCATTAGTGTCTGTTCATTCTTACCCATTTTGCCGAGAGTCCCTGTCACCATCACAAGGTTGACCTTATCCTGCAGCTCCTCATCATATGCATAGGCTTTAACCAGACTGATCAGGTTTTTCCTGTAGTCCAACCTGCTAATCGTAAACACTATAGGTTTTTGCGGATCGTCGAGTTCTGCAGCAAAAAGGTCCAGCAAGCGCTGCCGGGCATTCACGTCCCATTCCCGCCTACTGTTGGCGCCCGTTGGATAAAACTTATTCAGATTTACTCCCGGCGGCACAACCTGAAATCTGCCGTCATCAATGTTCACATGGTACATATTATACTGGCATAGACGCTCTTCTTCGGTACTGACCACTATGGCCGCGGCATTATCAATGGTTTTCTGCTCAGCATCCAGCCGTTCCGTGAAATGATATATGGAATCCATCTTCGCAAAATTTTCGTCGTTAACAGCAAGACGGGCCATTTTGGGCTTTCCTAACGAATGGCCGGTATGCACCTGGGGGATCCCCAAATCTTTTGACAATATCGCGCATACCAGGCCGGAATCTGCATAATTACTGTGCAGAATATCGGGCTTCCTGCCTATCCTCTCGATATATCCCTTGCAGTTCTCGACAAATTCCGGCAGGTACTGCCAGAGGTCCACCTTCATGATATATTTTTCAGGACCGCATTCAATCCGCACAATATTGACATCCGGAGAAACTTCTTCGATCTCATCCGCATATCCCGGATACTCGGGATCAATAATCCGCCTAACAATAATATCGACTTTGTCCACCTCAGGAAGCTTGGCCAGTTCGATAGCAAGATACCGGACATACAGGATCTGCCCGCCGGTATCTTCGTCCCGTCCCAATTCAAGATGATGACTCCTGAATAAACCGTGCATGCTGTGCATCTGAATGTACAATCCCATCGATTACTCCGTAAACAGTTTGAAATGATAACAACCTTCAATCACGCCCTTCACATACTTTTGGTCGGCAAAAAAGATCCTGTGCTCGATGCCCTTATCCCGCGCCTGGCAACGCACCTCTTTTTTGACTGCTGCAGCGGTATTGTTCACCACTATGGCGTTGAAACCGCTCACAAAGGCAAGAAGGTCGTTGCCTGAATCTCCTGCATAGACGATCCTTTCCATGTCAAGTTCAAGACGCTTCCATAAATAACTTAAAGCATAATCCTTGGCAGCAACACTGGGTAGCACATCAACAAGGCCGACATGTTTTTTGGTGTCCACACTGTATATAACGTTGGCCTTTACGCCTTTCTCCGCTAGGAGGTTTTCAATTGTACTGACGATAGTTTTGTGATCGATAGAGAGAGAAACATAATAACTTTGCTTGAATTCCTTTTGTTTCTCTTCTTCTTGGGCGGTTAGTATGCTATCTTCCGCTAAAAAAACCGCAATATCTTTACCGGTTCTGCCGCCCCATGCTCGGGACAGGTCTTTTTTATACTCTTGGTCCTGGTTCCACCGGCCATTCTCGCGCAGGTAAATGGTGGTACCCACATCGCAGACAAAAATATGTGGCAACGGGAGGCTGTATTGTTCGACACCGGCCAGGCCCAACTCGAGGTGCCTGCCGGTCACATAGGCAAGGGCAACACCTGAATGTTGCTCAATAAGCGTATTAAAATGCTGAATCTCTTCGGCGCGTTCTTCTTTATCGTCCAGTGGGATGACAGTGCCATCCATGTCACTAGCCAGGAGAGCATCTTTTTTCATGCAGTAACCACTTATACCGCGTCGCATTCAAATTCTAAACTTTGTCCCCCTCAAGTGGGATTGAACTGAATTGGCTGCGTCGTCGGCTTGTTACCTCTTTGAATGCAACTTGGTATTAGCCTTCAAAATTTACATTTATTATTAATAGGATACACTGACAAAGAAAAATTGCAACCCGCAAAGGCAATAAAATCAGGCCATTGCGAGTAAGGATCAGCGCCCTGCCCCGATTATCGGCCTTGTGGAGTATGTTCGACTGGTATCAACTGAACACGATCAGCGAACGCATGAAAAATAATATAAAAATCCTTACGTGCGGAGATTATCCACAGTTTGTTGTAGCGAAGCGGAAATCCCTCTTAGACGGGGCCGTGGGGAGCTTCAAATGTCTGGAGTACTACAGAAAAAAAATCATGAAAAAGTGAAAGGGGAGAATAAATACATGGGAACAATTTCCTGGGAAAGGAGATGGCAATGAGTCATTTTATGACATGATGCAGGAAGGTGAGGGTGAACCGTCCTGCCCAAATTATACCCTGTCTATCAATACCTCAGAGATTTGCTTTTCCAGCATCTCGCGGGTAAAGGGTTTGATGATATAACTGTTGACCTTTTCGTCAAAGGCCTCATCAATGAAATGCTGCTGGGCCTCTGCCGAAATCATGATAAAGGGGATATTTGCAAGGCTTGTATCGGTGCGGACCGCTCGCAGGAGATCAATACCATACATGCCCTGCATGCACCAGTCGGAAAGAATCAGATCAATTTTTTCGCCCGAAAGCACTTCAAGGGCTTTCCGTCCATTAGGTGCCTCCCGGATGTTTTTATAACCGAGTATTGCAAGGTGGTTTTTGATGATCCGTCGCATGATCGCGGAGTCATCAACAACCAGTATTTTTATATCCGGTGCTGCCGCCACAATTTTAGAAAAAAGTCAATAATTTTGGTCCTAAACATGCAAAACTGCCAAAGAATTTTTTACTTCTTTTGTTATAGCGTAATTTGCATCTTTTTTTAATCCTTTTTCTGGATACTCTCCTTTATTCTCCCAAATAATCCCCTCTCAACAAAGACAATCAGGAGAGATCAGGAAATCTCTGGTCAATGATTCCGTTCCACTCATCGATTCTGGATTGTGTCTTTGCAAAAAGCTCAGCAGTGTCACCCTCTATGGCAATGCGGGTAATAGAGTCGCCCTGGGCGATGGAGTTTACGACCTCCTGGTCCTTGTCACTTTCGATCATGCCGAAAACAGTATGTTTCATATCAAGCCATGGAGTCGGCACATGGGTAATAAAAAACTGACTGCCGTTGGTATTGGGGCCGGCATTAGCCATGGAAAAAACACCGGGACGATCGTGCTGCAGTTCCGGATCAAACTCGTCTTCAAATCTGTAGCCCGGTTCGCCGGTACCGGATCCCAAGGGACAGCCGCCCTGGATCATGAAATTGGCAATGACCCGGTGGAATTTCAGGCCATTATAAAAATTACGATTGGCAAGATTGACAAAGTTGGCCACCGTGAGCGGCACCTTGTCGGCAAAGAGTTTCAAACGGATAGTACCCTTGTTTG
Source organism: uncultured Desulfobulbaceae bacterium (assembly GCA_945787445.1). Lineage (GTDB taxonomy): Bacteria > Desulfobacterota > Desulfobulbia > Desulfobulbales > CALZHT01 > CALZHT01. Next base: position 45,749 of record CALZHT010000024.1, on the reverse strand, counting down.
TTTCAATTACTGCAATCAACTCACTCATTCTCATCCTCTTTGTAAAGTTTTATATTTTGCGGTGGCGGCGTTCAAAAAATGACGATCTCCTTGATATTTTTACCATAAATGGAAATTCCTTTGCCGCTTGTGATCAGAACGCTTATATACTCCATCACAATAAAAAAAGAAACCTCTTGATCGCTTTTTATCTGGCTGGCTCAGCAAACAATTATTTCGCAGAGATCTGTATTTCCCTAAATACGTTATCTGTTGTTTGCTTGCGGCCGCTTTCGACGTTGCGGGATCTGGGGCATTTCGCATTCCATGGGAAAGCCGAATGGAAAAACCCGCCGCCTTCTCCGCACTTTGCCGGATGTTGTTTGATCTTGTTGATTCCTTTGCTTTTGGGGACGGCAATTACCGGTGTCATTGTTTTTCCTGACCCGGTCATGACGCCGAGGAGCCGCGACCATGGTGTCATCTACTGGAACCTGGCCTTTTACAATGGTTGCCGATTGCCATTTTATTTTGCTGCCAAGGGATCGCTCGATGATCTTGACCATTCTTCTATCTTCACGGCCGGCAAAGGTGCAGGCCTCTCCGGTGCAGGAGGCCCTACCGGTGCGGCCGATCCGGTGCGTGTAAGCATCGGCGGTATTGGGCATGTCATAGTTGACCACGTGCGATATGCCGGAAACGTCTATGCCTCGTGCCGCAATATCCGTGGCCACCAGAATTTTGAATTTGCCCTGTTTGAAGCCATCGAGCGCCTGACGCCTTTTTTGTTGGGACAGGTTGCCTTGCAATGATGTCGCTCTATAGCCCGCCTTCTGTAAATGGTGGGCAAGGTTTCGGGCGCCATGCTTTGTGCGGGTAAAAACCAGGGTGGTCTCCATGTTTTTTTGGTTGATGATGCTTTTCAACAACGCTGTCTTATGTTGCCGCTCCACGGAATAGAGAACATGAGATACAGTTGCCACCGGTTTTGAATGACCTATCTGAACGGTTGCCGGATTCTTCAAGACCTCGTGGGCCAGCTGCCTGATCGCCCCCGGCATGGTGGCGGAAAAAAGCAGGGTCTGCCGCTGTTGCGGTAAGCGTTTCAGTATCCGACGGATGGCCGGCATAAAGCCCATATCGAACATAATATCAGACTCATCCAGAACAAGCATCTCGACCTTTGCCAGGTTAATAGCACCGTCATCAAGGTGATCGAGCAATCTGCCCGGACAGGCGACTACAATTTCCACCCCGGACCTGATTTTCTTGATCTGTCCGAATTTGCTGACTCCACCATAAACTGCAACACTGCGCAGCCCGGTTTTCTTGCCCAAGTTGAAAATATTCTCATGAATCTGTTCAGCCAGTTCCCGGGTCGGGGCAACGATCAAGGCACGTATTGTGCGCCGCGGCCCTTTCATAAGACGCTGCAGGATAGGCAGCACAAAAGCAGCGGTTTTGCCCGTTCCTGTCTGTGCAAGTCCCATCAGGTCTTGTCCCTCGAGAATTTGCGGGATCGCTTGTTGTTGGATCGGAGTAGGTGAAGTATAGCCGCAGGCCCGAATCCCGGCGGTTATTTGGCTGTTAAAATTAAATTCTGTAAAACTCATTAAAATTCCTCTCTGTGAACTGTGTTAAAAAAACAGGACATTGGTCCCGACTGCCGAGCACATTAACATTGCATCGGCAAGACGGCCGGGTAATTTTCCTGTTTTTATGACGAAATAAAGTGAATAAACCGGAAATGGGTGTCAGGTGAAAGAAGGCAAGCGCAGGTTAAGGCAGCGATATGCACCCTTCAGAACTGTTTTCAGGTCCACTCGAACCTACCTATTTTGCACCTGGAAATTCAGCCTGCAAGGTGGTCAATGGCCAGTGGGACATTACTTAAAAAAAATGATGCATTCGTAAAAACTACGAATTGTCTGCTGCGCGGACGCGTTAACCGCCATGACCCCTTGTGATGAATCGGGCGATAAGCGCAGCTTGGATTTCTAGCAGTACTTATACCAGTTCATCGTTGTAATATCCCCAAGAGGATTTCTTCGCTTGCACTCAGGGCACGGTGTAAGTCCTTGAAATTACATGGCACATTAACCGCTTTCCCGAATTCTTGCGGAAATGTCAAAAATGGGGAACCAATCGATTACCAGCGGTTTGAACTCCTCTTTTTCTGCGGGCGGGCCTCGTTGACGGTAAGGGAGCGGTTGCTGACCGAGGTGCCGTTCAGTTCCTCCATTGCCTTATGCCCTTCGGACCGGTCAGACATCTCGACAAAACCGAAGCCTTTCGATTGTCCGGTGTAACGGTCGGAAATAATTTTCGCGCTCACCACGGACCCATATTGGGTGAAAAGGTCGGTAAGTTCTGTTTCGCTGAGGCCGTATGGAAGGTTGCCGACATACAGTTTCATAATATTCTCCTATTTACGTTTTACGTTATCTGCAGAAACTTTGACGGCATGTAACCTGGGCGTGAATTGCTGCGCGGCTGCGAAATTGGCGTGTAAAGAATTTGCGAGATATCAAATATTTTAATTACAATAAAAATAGTTAGCTGCTTCAACAAGGACCTACGCAAAATTGCGAACTACAGCAATTTTGTGTTAAATGCGACTTCGTCGTTATAAAGCTTTAACCAGGCTTACCCTTTCCGGAACAAACTAATTCAACAAGACAAAAATGATGATTCCGCAAAAAGTCGGGAAAGCGGTTACGTGCCATGTAATTTCAACCAGTTACAAGGTAATACATCGCTGAACTGGCAATAACATGACTAAAAGCAGTTGCTGAACTTATCGTCTATTTCATTGCAAGGACTTATAACGGTTAACGCGTCCGCGAAGCAGACAAATCGTATTTTTTACGATTTCATCAAACATCAATATAGACAAAATTTTTGTTACATATAGGCACTAAGCGCCAATTGGGTCATACTAATATTTCCGTTCGTCAATTCAATCGATTGATGCCTTTCCCTGGTCCCCAATGCCGCATTTCCAACAACATCACATTTTACTAATAGCATCTAGTAAACTTGGTAAACGATGGTAGTAAAATGCAGCCGCTTTAGATAACAAAGGGATCACAACCATCGGCTGTAATCCCTTGCAAATTATGGCAGGGCCGCCTGAAACTCACGACCTCCGTATTTTTTGTGCGAAGCCTGTTACACTTGCGGAACAACCTTCAACTCCACCCGCCGGTTTTTTTGGCGCCCCGCTTCAGCGGAATTGTTCGCCACCGGCATTGTTTCGCCAAAACCGATAACTTCCAGACGGCTGCCGGCCACGCCACGTTGCACCAGCAGGTTTTTTACCGCCTCGGCGCGTTGTTGCGAAAGATTCATATTGTATGTTTCCGACCCGGTGCTGTCAGTATGGCCTTCCACCCTGATAAGGGTTTGTGGATATTGGACCAGAATATTTGATACCCGGTCCAGTTCGGTATGAAAGCCAGGTTTTACAGCGGCCGAGTTGGTATCAAATGTCAAGTCGCTTTTAAAAGTCACTGCCAACAGATTGCCTTCCCGGCGCACTGCCGCGGCCTCGGACGCTGCCAAAGCAGCCCGCATATCCCTTTCCTGATTGTCCATCATCCGGCCCACCCCGGCGCCGCCCAGACCGCCGATCGCTGCACCGATAGCTGCACCCCAGAGGGTTGCTTCCGTGTCCTTGCCTATTGCCTGACCAAGTATCGCCCCTACAGCGGCACCTCCGGCAGTGCCGTACATCCCGCCTTTCTGTGTTTGGGTCTGGGGAGCACATGCAGCCACTAAAAAGATACAGAGCATACCTGAAATAATTGTTTTATACATTTTTCTTCTCCTTCAAACTATGTTTTCAAATTTCTAAGCAGTCCCAAAAAATCATATTTTTTCGCAATATCATAATCGACGACAATCCATTCTTGCGCAGAAAAATATTCCTGAATCCGTGAGCGTTCGTCAGTGGTCTGAAAGCGCGAAGGGAACGAATTCGATTATCCTTGAGTGGATATCGAAGAGTTTCCGACAAAGCAGGCAGGCCGCTGACGGGCGCTCACGGATTCAGGATATTACTATTTAGCGCCTAAGTGCAATCATAATGCAACTGAATTTTATCAGATTCAACTTTTCAGAACATCATATACGCTAAAAACAATAAAAATGGGCATAAAATTAGAAATGGGGACTCATTTTCTTTCCTGCTTTGTATTCATAATGAACTATATTGAATACATATGAAGCAAAAGGAGGTGCACCATGCCCAAAACCATTACCCTTCGTCTATCCGACGAAGAATATGAAAAACTCTCCAGGGCTGCCGGCAGTGTAAAACGATCCATTTCCAACCTGATAAGTTTCCTGGCCCTGCAGAAACTTGACGAGGAATCCTTTGTGGATGAGATAGAAATGGAGGAAATCCTTGCCAATCCGGTGCTGATGAAACGCCTGAAGCGAGGCGCAAAGGAAATAGAAAAGATGAAAGGCTCGTTTGTCGATGTATAGAATTTTCGAGACAGACGGTTTTCTATCTGATTTGGAAAGGGACTTCGAAGGCCGACGCGAAAAGATTAAGAAGAAGTTGCGGGAGTATGTATATCCTCAATTGAAAAAGTCGCCTGATTTCGGCGCCAATATCAAAAAACTGCTTAATTTTGATCCGCCCATTTGGCGTTATCGCATTGGCGCTTACCGGTTCTTCTATCAAATAAACCGTGAATAAGACATTGTCATAATGACCGCGGCGGAACATCGCCGGGAGAGTTACAGGCGATAATCTGGTGGGGAGAAATTTCTCTTTCTCCATCCCGGCACGTTGGCCTACCAACGACTTCCTCTGGGCGCACTTGACTCTTCACGAAGGAAATTAGGGCATGTAGTAAGGTAGGGATTATGACTCTTCCAAAATGCGACCAAAACACCATGCATTGGACACACGGAAATAGGTTAGTTTAAAAATTGAAGCTCCCCGCGGCCCCGTCTAAGCGGGATTTCCGCTTCGCTACAAAAAGCCGCGGGGAATTTGAACAACTAATTTAAAAATATCAACCTGGAATTGCTTCCGGACCCTTTTCGTGTATGGAATCTTCACGTCCGCGCAACGTAGTGAGCAGACAATCTCAGTACGTAAGATACCTTCTAACTATTTTTTCATTCGCTCGCTAACCCCGCAGTCCCGCTGAAGCGGGACTGGGAATGGGCTCGCTAATCGTGTTCATTGCAGTGGTGAGCGGAGCGGGATTCGAACCCACGACCTTTGGCTCCGGAGGCCAACGCTCTATCCAGCTGAGCTACCCGCCCACATTATAGAAAAGGAAACCCGTAAATACCATTTTACGCAGATTTCGTAAAGCTCTTTATATGGATTCTACTGTTACTTTAAGCACTCTGCGGGTCAGGGAAGAAATACGGAAATCATGATCAATCCGGAGCCCCAAGATTGCGGCAATCTCTCCGCCGGCAATCAACAAGGGAGCTTTCCAGCGCTCTTTTTTCGGTATCTTGTTATTGATAAAAAAATCACTAACTTTCTGACTTCCCGGACCGCCCAGAGGTCGGAATCTGTCGCCCGGCCTCACCGATCGGATTACCAGGGGAAATTCCATATTTTCAGCATCGAGAAAATCCGCCTTTTCCTTGGCGATTTCGCTTATGTCCGGTCGTGTCTCATAGATCTCAAGATGGACAGCTTTGCCGAGCGCTTCCAGTATATACCTGCCCGGCCGTTCGATTCTAATTTCAAAATCCGGAGCACGGTGCTCAGTAAGATTGCCACGGCCTCCTTTTTTACCGGCCGGATAAGAAAAAACAAGCCGGCCAGCCAATTTCTGCATACGTAGGCCTAAGGCCAGATGTAATATTGCCTCGCCCCCTCCCGCTTTCCCCAGAGAAAGAACCTTTTCGATATGACGGAAGGAAGGCTTGGCCGTCATCTGTAACAAAACTTTTTCAACAATCCTGCGCTTGATGGCCATTGGCAGGCTGTGGAACCTTGCCAGGATAAGATCTATTCCCAGCAGCCTTTCGTCTGCTCCGGGCACCTTGTTTTCTTCAACACAGACCCTGTATGCCTTGTCAACCAGGCCGGCCAGCAGGGCCTCTTCCTCCTGGAGGATTGCAGCGGTTTGCAGCAGCGTCTCCCTGACGCCCGGATTGAAATCCTTTTCAAGAAAGGGAAGAAGATCCAGGCGGACCCGGTTGCGCAGATACCGCCGGTCCTGATTGGAGCTGTCCACAAGATACGGAATCTTTCTGTCTTGCAGATATTGGATGACTCTCTTTTTGGGAGTATTGAGAAGCGGCCGGACAATTTTTCCCTGCCGGATTATTTTCATACCGGATAGGCCTGGGCGGCCAGATCCTCTGATCAGGCGCAGCAGCAATTCCTCGACCTGATCATCGGCGGTATGGCCGACTGCTATTTTATCCGCGTTTTCTCGTTGGGCGGTCTCATCAAGATAACCATAGCGGAGCTGCCGGGCGGCGTGTTCCAGGGAAAGGCCGTGTTTTCCGGCATATTCCCGGACCGCAATACTGCCGATGTGGGCCTGGATTCCCAGGCGTTCAGCTTCAAGCCGCACCAGATGTTCTTCGTTTGCCGCTTCTTTCGGCCTCAACCCGTGATTAAGGTAAACAGCGATAATCGAAATACCAAGTTCATCAGTTAGGGCGCAGAGGATATGAAGCAGGGCCATGGAATCCGGTCCTGCCGACACGCCCACAATAACATTTTTATGGGCCCGGAAAACCTTTTCTTTTTGGGCAGTGGCAAGGACTTCTTTTTCCAGAGGATGCATAGTTTTATAGTATACCATCAGGGAAAAAAACAGAAAGGGGTAACAACCGATCTCGCCGGCCCGGGAGAACCTATTCAGATCCACCATGAGAAGTGGTGGATTTTGCAACAATTACATAGCGCAAACCTCTGCAGAGGAGAGGATCCTGACCCCGGCGTTGCTTAATGCCTTAACAGCCTTTTCAAGTTCCAGAATACTGAAAATGATCAGGCCAATTTCCCCTGACTTCTGCGAATGGGCGTAAATATATTCAACTGAAAGCCCATTTTCATCAAGGACATTCAGCACGCTTGCCAGACCACCGGGCTTGTCCGGCACTTCCAGAACCAGGACTTCGTTTTTTTCAAGGGTATAGCCGTTTTCTTTGAGGATCTGGGCAGTTTTCTCAGTGTCGTTTACAATTATCCGCAATACCCCGAATTCTCCGGATTCGAACATGGAAAGGGCCTGTATATTTATGCCGTTACCAGCCAGGAAATTGGCGATATTGGCAAGGCTGCTCGGATCATTTTTTAAATACACCGAAATCTGTTCTACTTTCATGGTCAACCTCTCTCTTAAGGTAAAAGGATGGCCCTTTTACCATGTTATTTCAAAGAGATCAAGTTGCAGACAGGGAAATTCCTGATAACGATCGGGTATCATCGGATGACATTATCAAGCTTTACCCGGTTACACAATGAAGAAGCGGTTGTTCTGTTGGCGGATGGTGTCCAGAAATTTAGCAAAATCTATATGAAAATCGGACCGTAACTGACGGGCCGTTTTCCGCAGTTTTTTCAGGTTACGCAGTATGGCCATTTTCTGAAAGGCAAAAACCAGGGCATGCCCTTTCTTGCCAGGTAAAACAAGCTGCAACACGGAGCCGTCAAACACCCTGTCAAGCATATCCCGGCAGCGTGGGAAATTACCATTGGGACCTGTCCAGAGGTTATAAGCAAGAACCCCATCCCTGCTCAGACATTGTTTGCATTTAGTCATAAAATCAATGCCCTCAACAGCGGTTGCCAGACCGGAGTCGTCATAGGCATCAACAAATATGAGGTCAAACGGACTACTCTCCTCTATCCGCCTATCCATGATATATTGCCAGCCGTCTGCATTGATAATCTGCAGATTGGCATGGTTTTCCGGCAGAGAAAAATATTCATGGGCAAGCTCGATTACCTTCTGCCGCAGCTCAACAACGGTAATCCTGCAGTCAGGACATGCACGCAATAAAAATTTAACCAGGGATCCGCCGCCCAGGCCAATAATCAAGGCCCTTTTCGGGTAGCGGTTGAAAATCAAAGCGCTCATTATCGCCCTGGAATAATAGAGCACCAAATCGTCCGGAAAGTCGATGAACATGCTGCTCTGGACCGAACGCTTGCCAAAATAAAGGGATCGGACCAAGCCGCTTTCCGCTACTATAAGCTCGCCAAAAGTATCCCGGTTTTTATGGATTACGGTCCCATCATAGTCAGACACGGCAAAATCCTCAAATTCTTTTCGTGGTGCACAGCATAAAAAATTCTGATTACCATCAAACTTCAGCCTTTTTGATAGAAAGGTTGCGATTTTATCTGTCATTTCGAACGAAGGTGAGAAATCGTATTTCCGGAGTTGAAGATTTCTCCCGTTGGTCGAAAAGACAACCTTAATTATTTAATCAATAAATCAAGAGGTTACAAAATCCTACCGAATTAGCTGCAAATCAGCAGTAATCAGAAAAAAATTGTATGTACTGTTTCACTTCCCTTTCCCACTAATCTGTGAAATGAACTCAAATAACCGCAACTCTGTGAATTTGTCATGATACCGAACAAGAGCAAGTATACTCGGCCCTCTCTCAACCGACAAACCACATCTTTAGGGCAATCAATTATTTGGTTTGACATTCAATGTTTTTCTCATAGTAGAATGAAAATGAATACAATTTCCCGATAAAGCCAAACCCTTCGTAAGAAGGGGGCGGAAAGCAACGGGTACGCCTCAGGCGTATGGCCGGGCTGCCGAAGGTAATACTTTGGATTTGCCCGGCTTTTTTTATTGTAAATACTTTTAATAACCTTTTGAAAAGGAGACGATCATGGACGAACAACTTATGCAACACGGAGCATTCAGCTGGTTTGAACTGATGACCGAAGATGCTGGCGCTGCCAAAGATTTTTATACCAAACTCTTTGGCTGGGTCCTGGAAGATATGCCCATGGAGGGGATGACCTATACCGTAGTTAAGGTTAGCGGCAAGGAAGTTGCCGGCATCATGGCCACACCGCCGGAAGCCAAAGGGACACCTCCGATGTGGGGGGTTTACGTAACCGTAGATGATGTTGACGCAACTGCTGCTCAAGCTGAAGGATTAGGCGCAAAAATAATGATGCCGCCGCGGGATATTCCAAATGTCGGGCGATTTTGTCTCATCCAGGATCCCCAGGGCGCAATGATTTCCATAATTACCTATGTGAATCCCTAAACGGTTCAACAAGCCTTTGAGGTACACGATGTAACAAATTGATTTTTTTTGCATTTTTTATTTCTTGACACCTCATAATGGATGTGATGCGTTCTAAGTATGAGCATGATGGAAAATAATCATACCCGATAAAGCCAAACCCTTCGTGAGAATGGGGAGGAAAGTTGCGGATCCGCAAGGTGCGGATGGCCGAGCTGCCGAAGGTTTATTCTTTGGGTACGCTCGGCCTTTTTAATTTGGGGGAGGTGATAAAACAAATATTTTCAAGGGTTACAAATACATTGTAAAGGTCTTTTGACTGCAGCTCCTTATTTGTTTTGAAGAGAGTCTACATTCGCATAAATCGTGTACATGCTTTTTTGAGGAAAGCAAAAACATTGAGAGGGAGAAAAAATACTTAAATATCTTATAAGTGATGACCCATAACGCATAACTTAAATGGGGGTGAGTCATGTGTAAGGGAATAAAAAAAATGTTTACGTTCTTCTTGTTCATGTGTTGCTTTTTATTTACCGCACCTTTCTTGAACAATATGCTGTATGCTGACCCGATCAGCGGCTCTTCAATCTCCAGATCAGTTGAAAAGCTTTGGCCCAGCCTTACTATCCTGGATTTACCGATGAGTCCCCATGATCTAGAGGATATTCATATTCGGCCTGATTTTCCTGATCCACTCACTAGCAACAATTTCCTGCAAAGGGATTTATACGATCCATCAGGATTTTTGGAAGTGTTGCCGGTAGACCGGAGAACAACGGCTTTTGAAAATAATGTGGTTTTTTCTCCTTACGATTCATAGCAAGGAAACATTGAAAATACGAAAAGCTCGGTTTCTGGAAGCATATCTCCCATACCTGAACCGGCAACAATATTTTTGTTTGGAACCGGTTTGATATTTTTTGCGCGAGTCGCCTCTAGAAGGGCAAAAAATAACTTGTTAATTCCCGGAGATATTTTCGGTACAGGTTGACCAGATAAACCTGACTTATTATGGAGTTTTTAATTGCTCAGGAATTTTCCAGTTCCGCCCATCCGACTCCTAATTTATTAAGCAGTGGACCGATGGTCAGACCCTGTACCAGAATGGAAAAAACCACTACGGTATACGTAATGGCGAGGATAATATCCCGTTCCGGTCCTGACGGTAGCGTCAGAGCCAAGGCCACCGAGATGCCGCCGCGCAGGCCGCCCCATGTCAGGATTATTGTGACGTGGGGGCTGAAGGTCCGGAAATGTTTTAATACCTGCACCAGGGAGGATACGCTGACAAAGCGTGCCAAAAGCACAATGGGGATCGCCACCAGTCCGGCCATCATCTTATGGCCGGTGTACGAGAGAACTATTACCTCGAGACCGATCATTACAAAAAGAACGGCATTCAATATTTCATCAGTAAGCTCCCAGAAGGTGTCCAGGTGTTCACGGGTCCTTGCCGACATGGCAAGGCTGCGGCCATGATTGCCGATCAAAAGCCCCGCCACAACAATGGCGATGGGTGCTGAGAGGTGAAGGGCTTCGGCCAGTGCATACCCTCCAGTGACCAGGCCTAAGGTAATCAATACCTCAACCTGATAATTATCGACCTGTTTCAGGATCCAGTAGGTAAAAAATCCGGTAATCAGGCCAAAAACAGCTCCTCCCACTGCCTCCTGCAAGAAAAGCAAGCCAATATCTGCCGCACCCGTTTCATGACCTCCTGTGGCAATTCCCATCAGCACAAGAAAAACAACCACCCCAACACCATCATTAAAAAGCGATTCCCCGGCAATCTTGGTCTCAAGCGTTTTAGGAACCCCGACTGTTTTGAGAATGCCCAGCACAGCAATGGGATCAGTGGGTGAGATCAAAGCGCCGAAAAGGAGGCAATACAGGTACGAAATTTTGATGCCCATAAAAGAAAAAACCCACCAACTTAACGTGCCGACAATAAAGGTGGAGACCATCACGCCAAAGGTTGCCAGGGAGATAATCACTTTATATTGCTGGCGCAGGTCATTAATGTTGATGTGCAGGGCTCCCGCAAAAAGCAGAAAACTGAGCATGCCATGCAGCAAAGTCTCGTCAAAATCTATGGAATCCAGAAGCTCCATGGCCCATTCATGGGCACCTGATATGAATCTGCTTGAGAAAATTAATATAAGAGAAAAAACAAGGCCGATGAGCATTAGACCTATGGAGTTCGGCAGCTTGATAAAACGATAGTTGATGAAACTGAACAAGGCGGAAAGTGAGAGCAGAATGGCAATAATTTCAAAAAGACCCATTTTTGAATCTCCAGTTTTTATTTTTTTTCTTGACTGTTCATCTTTTTTCCGCTCTAACGTTTTATTAAACCTGAATTGCAATAAGCGGTAACAGGGAACTGCATCTCCTTTGTTAGCGGCGCGGCAGTATAGGCAATATACAGCGTACACGCCTCTTTCGCGGAACTGCGGCACCATGTGACCGATTACGGACAGAGATGCGAACGTAATACGTTGTTGCCTTACCCAGTGATCAATTACGAAAGGCACACATTAAAAATTCGGTTTCTTTATCCTTCGGCAGCGTGGACATAAGGATGATTTCCCCTTTGCTGCACGATAGGTTATAGAGCAAGGAGTATAAAAAGTAAAGCTTTCCACGGCCTCTATGCCTGGCAAATATTTATAATTATAACGTAACTGTTAATAATGCCTAATCAGTCACAAGTCGTGGTGAATGCTCAGTTAAACACACGTAGGCGGGAGTTCATTGTTTTCATAAATAATGTCAAAAAAAGAGGTGGGGCTATGAAATTTTTTTTCCGTTATGTATTAACAATCATCTTTGTTATCTTTTTTATGTTCAGCTCAGTTCATGCATCAGGCGATAGAACTGAAGAAGTTAATCAGTATATCAAAAAAATAAAATCATCTAATATCATTACAAGAATAGAAGCGGCAAAAGAAATATCAAACTCAGGATTAACAGATCCGCTATTATTCGATTTGATAAATGATATATTATTAAACAAATATATTACTGCAAGTGGTGAGAAGAATATTATTGATGAAATTTCATGGTTATGTAAAGCCTTGGCATCATCAGGGAATCCAAAATATAAAAGCACATTAGAAGAAATTTCTACGAATTCATCAGATATGAAAATTCAAAATTATGCGCTGCAAAGCCTCAATCTTGTTGATGACTATGCACAGAGAAACAAAGATATTGCCAGTACGAATTATGTTGATCCTGATTTATCACCTGAATCGATACGATTAATCAATATGATAAAATCAGACATTATAACGCTTAAAAGAGATGGAGCGAAAAAAATATTTCGCTCCGGGGCTCCTGATGAAAAAGTATATGATATAGTTAATGGAGAATTACTGGAACTCTTTAACACAAACCTGCAAGACAATACTGCAGTGGATACAATGGCATGGTTCTGTAAAGTTCTTGCTGCATCCGGCCATACTAAATACACCGCAACATTGGAACAGATCTCCAGCACTACAGACAATTCAAAACTCAAACGATATGCGGATGAGGGCATCAAAACACTTTCTTATCTGCAATAATCTTTAGCCCGAAGTATACAACCATCAAAATATTCTGGGAAAAAGGGGTTAGGTTATGAAAAAAATATTAATTTATTTAATCATGCTTCTGTTTGGCCCAGTTTTTTCTATAAACACTGTATATGCGATTGGGGACAGAACAGCGGAAATCAATGCATATAGAAAAAAAATCCAATCATCTGAAATACTTACAAGAATAGACGCTGCAAAGGAAATAACCGATTCCGGGCTAACGGATCCGGAGCTATTCGATATCATAAATGATATTTTATTGAAAATTTATAACAGCAAAACGGCTGACAAAGATCATATTGAAGAAATAACCTGGTTATGTAAAGCACTGGCTTCTTCTGGAAATTCCAAATACAAAAAAACATTGCAGGAAATTTATAATAATTCGAACAATACGAAAGTGCAGGATACTGCTTTACAAAATTTCAATTTAGTTGATTATTATGCCTTACGAAATAAAGAAATTGCTGAAAAAAAATATTTTGATCCAGATATGCCCCCTGAAATAATACGAGCCATCAACATGATTACGTCAGAAAATATATCAATAAAAAGAGATGGCGCCAGAAGGATATACAGGTCAAAGAATGTGGAAGAAAAAGTATATGATATTGTCAATGAACAGTTACTTCAACTATACGACAAAGATCCGGAAGATACTAATCTTATAGAGACAACGGTATGGTTCTGTAAGGTGCTTGCCTCCTCAGGTTTACCAAAATACAAACCTACCTTGGCAGAGATAGCCGACAAAACATTAAATAAGGAACTTCAAAAACAGGCAGAGCAGTCTATTAAAAAGCTTTCTGCCAGTCAATGAAAGTATCTAGGAGCCTGTCGGAGAACTCCATTTTATTACAATTGGCTGCAAATTTCGTGTTCTGCGTTGCCAAGCCCAAATTCTCCTCAACATAGCTACGGCTATGCTTCCGGGGATTTTGGGCTTGTCGTCATGCTCACAAAATTTTCGCTCAATCTCATGACAAATCGAGTTCTCCGACAGGCTCCTAGCGCCTGAACAATTCCACCACCTCAAAGGGCTTGTTTGTTTGGGTCGGCCGAAAGCGGTGCAGTAAGCCCTTTATTTTTTTGCCTTTCACCTTAACTTCCAGATAGTTATATTCCTCTACACGGCTCAGGCCTTGCCAATACAGTTCTCTATTCTGAGAGGGATGCTTGGCCAACTCAAACTTCTGGGGGGAGCCACCACCGCCAAGAACCAGATAATGTACATCGTCAACCTGATATTGTTCCGTGGTATGGTTGTGGCCGTTAAAAACAAAAATTTTCAATTTTGCAGCGTATTGCTTCAGAATATTGTGAGGACTCTGGTCTTTGGGGAGAGGATCATGACCGACTCTGACAAAAGAAGGTTTATGATACACCACAAAAACATGCTTCGTTCCTTTTCGCTCCGCCTCCTTTAACTCGGTAGCCAAGAAATCCATCTGCGCCTTAAATGGCGGAGCCTTGCTGCTCCAAGCCGTACCAGAAGGATCATAGCCGCCGGAATCAAGAATGATGAATCGACTGTTTTTGAATGGAAAGGAATAGATCCGCCGGTCGTGACGCAGGCCAAATTGTGAGAGCCACGGCAATGTTGTAAGAAGACCTTTTATCTCTTCGTCCTGCCAAGTGGTATGGTTGCCCACTGCCGCAAAAACACGGCCGGGCAGGTTCATATACATATCCGGTGGAGGAATCCGGGAGAGCAGTTCCTCTTCAAAAATCTGCCAGTATGGATTCACGTCCAATCTCTTACCTTGCAAGCCAAAGAGGGAGATATCACCACAATGCACTAAAAACTGGGCCTCGCCATCAACCCCTCTGGCGGCCTTGGAAATCGTTGCTGCAACCCGGTCAAAAACCCATTGCCGACCGGCTTCACGCATTATCACCCGTTTTTCCTTGTTTTGTGTTCTGGTAATGGAACGGGGCCAACCGTCATGATAATTGAGGGTCAGGAATGAACCGTCTTTTTCCTTGATCTCAACTCGAACCAGCTGCAGCTCGTGCTCATCAAAAACCAGGCGTGCTGTTTCACCCTTTTTGCCGTAACGGATCTTGAGAATATCCCGCATGTCATTTTCCTGTTCCGGTCCGCCTGGCATATAAGGTTCGGTACGTGTATCACCTGTCACGATAAAAGAGTATATTGGCTGGGCATGAGCCTGGGAGTTCAGGGCCAGAACAACCCAGACCATAAAAAACCATAGCAACACCCTTTGTGCGGTTGCTTTCCTTTGGATCATACATTTTATCATTATCTTCACCCCGGTTGGCAAGAAACTAATACGTGCAGCAATCATTCACTGATATACCGGAATTATAATTTTTTCAAGGTATGAATACACATGATCACGCCAAATACTCGTCAGATATTCGCCGCGCGGATCAAGGGTCGGTACCGGATCGGGGCGGAGTTCAAAGGCGCGCCATCGAAGGGTTATCCCAGGCTCCCTGCCTACCAATTCAGTCAGGGCCGGCTCCGCCAGCCAACAGAACGGTCAAACATAATCGGAAAATATCTCAAGCGTGAACACTGTATCTCACTCTACCACTTGTCGTTGTGTACACATTCGTCCCTATAACGAGTTCGGGGCGGCGGTTGTTCAGCCGGCCATCCCAAAGCAATACCGCACATGGGGATGATGCCGTCAGGCAAGCTGAAGAGCTTGCGAATATCCTCCATCCTCTCCTTACGTGGATGCATGCCCAACCAGCAGGATCCGAGCCCCAGGGCCGTGGCGGCCAAGAGGATGTTTTCCACTGCAGCGCTCAGGTCCTGCAGCATATACGATTCCAACTGATCGTGAGCCCTGCTGATTTCGCCGCACACAATAAAAGCCGCCCCGGCATGACGCAGCATCTGCCCGTGGGGCAGAACATCCGCGACCTTGTTGAGCGTCTCCTGTTCACGGATCACCAGAAAATGCCAGGGATCTTTGGCAACTGCCGAGGGCGCAGCCATGGCCGCCTGCAGCATATCGGTAATCATCTCCCGGGGAATATCCCTGTTCTTCTGGTATTTTCGCACACTGCGTCTGGAAAAAATAAAATTGAGTGCCGGATTCATCATTTCCTCCTTTATTACTTAACAACTTTTTCTCCAATCCTAGGCAAAATATTACCCTCTTTTTCGTATCATTTGCGGTTCTCTTTGCGTAAACATTTATTTCATAGATCATGGAATTTTACCAGGAACTTTGTATGATACGGATGCGAAAAGTGGACAGATAATAGATCTCCACAATTTGCTTGCAAGCACTTTACCTGGCATAAATCATCTCAGACTTTAATTTCGTCAAAATATGAGCTATATGTAATGATTTATACACAGCGACATAAGTTCGAGGCGACCAACCAGGCGAGGAAAGAGCGAGGAGCCGGCGGAGTCCCGCTGTAGCGGGATGAGCAGGCACCTCAGCAAGTGACAAAGCATGATGGGATGTATCGGACTTATGGCGCTGTGTATAGAAGCTGAAACTCCCTGACAAAAAATATTGGGGAACCAGCAACAAACTCAACTTGGTGATCGCTATGGGTAAAACTATTGACTTCTATGACGAAGCGCATCTTTTTGTTGCGGCAATACGGGTCCTTGCCCATCAGAAAGGCGCTCCCCCTTCTGTGGAGGAGGTTTGCCAATTGCTTTCCCGCTCCCTGGACTGGGGCTCCACTGTAGCCGGGAAACTAAGTAAAACAGGTGCGGTTATTGTCACCGAAACACCCTACAATGTTAAGCTCTTCGTGGGAAACCACCTGAAGCTTGAAGAGATTTCAAAAGAAAAGAAAGAAAGCGGTATTGACAAAGAAATTGAAAAGTTTCGGAAGAGCAGGCAGGATATTACCAATAAGGTTGAGTCGGTTCAAGCCGAATTAGACAAAAAGAAACAGGACCTGTTTGCAGATCTGGAAAAAAAATTAAAAAAGAATCAGGAATAACCAATTAATATTCGGAGGTGCATTATGCAGGTTCTTGTTCTGTATTTTTCCAAGGGCGGCAATACCAGGAAGCTGGCTGAAGAGATTGCCAAGGGCGTTTCCGCAACAGGGGTTGAAGCAGTTCTTAAGACTACCCAGGAAGTGAGCAAGGATGATTTTCTCAATTCCTCCGGTGTTGTTGCCGGCTCACCTGTATATTTCGGGGTCATGGCCGCGGAACTGAAAAAAGTGTTTGATGATTTTGTCGGCACCCGGCGGAAAATGGAGAACAAGGTGGGAGCAGCCTTTGCCACCGGCGGTCATCATACCGGCGGTAAGGAAACCACCATGTTTTCCATCCTGCAGTGCATGCTCATTTACGGTATGATCATTGTGGGAGATCCCATGGATGCCTCAGGCCACTATGGTGTTGGCTGCGTCGGTTCCCCGGATGAGTCAGCTGCCCAGGACGGCTTCAAGCTGGGGCAACGGGTGGCGGAGTTATGCAAAAAGCTTTCTGAGTGAGAATAAAAGGATAATTTGACCGGATGAACTCCCTTGAAAATCCTGTAAATAACCGTTTTGAAAAAAGGAGGTAAAAATGGAACCATTGCTTCGCTTCAAAAAGATTAAGGATAAACAAAATATTCTCTGTGATGAATTTTTTCACGAAGCCTCAAAAATAGACATCATCAGCTTTAATTATAACAATGAAGGTTCGGCTCTCTGTCGCTGTGACGGCAAGCTCCGCAAACTGAGCAAAAACAGAATAAATAAAATCCTGTTTGGTGTTGAATTGGCTCGACTTGATACATTTATTAAAGGGATCTATCAGCCTGATACCAAGTCAAAAGATTTGAAAAGGAAAAACGGGAAAGTTCAGTTCCGGATGGAGGAACTAAAATCATTGGATAAATATTCCGTAGGCAATCTCGCCAAAAAAATTCACAAGGAGTTATTACAACAGGAAATCGGCCATATTTCATATTTTCAAGAACAGAAGATTAATCCTGCCAAGAAAAGTAAATCGAAAAAGTCTGCGCCCTCCCCTGCCGAGCAAGCGTATTTCGGCAATAAAAACACCCATGTTTTCCATCTCCGGACGTGCAACAATTACAACAGCTCAACCTGTACGGCTGTTTTCAATAGCCTAAAGGAAGCTAAAAAGGCGGGGTTCAGACCGTGCAAATTATGCAGTTCGGAATAATAGAATCCGGCGCTACTAGTAGATGCCATATAAAGAAAAGACTCAACGATAAAAAAATAATCGTCCTGGCAGGAACGACAATCAGAAGAAAGAAGAAATAATTTGGAATTCATCGTTTCCAAGAAGGCAGAGTCATAAAGGCTCTGCTTTTTTTTATCCCGCAATCCCTTTATTCCTTTGGTTCCATACATAAGCCGGCTGAGCCGGAAATTATCTTGAAGCAAGACAATTACCCAGTTGCTTCTCGTTTACTATATCAGTGAAGCCGGCTTATTAAACGCGCCTACGCCGCTATTAAAGTCAGAGCTAAATTTATGGCAAGTAATTGCTTGATTTAACAATATAAAACACAGCATAACAAATTTATTTGTTATCTTTTGGCGCAGAGCGCCTAAATGCCTCCTGTAGTTATTTTCCTCAGCAAGTAGCAGTTCCCTCTTCCTCATCCCCACTATGAAATGTTTTTCATAGTTGCCGCGTAAAGCTATGAAGCATTCTTCATGTTTTGTCAGGTAAAAAACATTTCATTCTACAATATCAAATAGTTACAGTTTGGCACGGATATGGCACCACTATGTAATAAGAGGCAGGAGTAATAGTGATGGCACGTGCAGGACACTGCTCATTCTATGTCACTGTCCAAGGAGGTTTTACCATGAAATTTATAAACATAGTAAAATCCGATAGCATTTCCATGAAAGTCGTCGAAATCGTTGAAAAACTATATCCCAGGCAGCACATGCATAAAAGACATCTGATAGTGTTGGGTTTGTTGGGATGTCTATCGTTGTTAGTTCTGGCCGGATGTGGAGGTGGAGATTCGGGACCTGGACCGGGGGAAGTGAAATCTCACATTACATATACATATGACATACCTGTCTCGTCCGTGAACCTGGCTGGAAGCGACGTACGGATAGATCCATCATTGTATGAACACGGGCTGTTTTACGGCGGCTGGATATATACGGACAGAGGAGAAATCAACGCCATGGTCGAGCAAATGATAATTAAGCGGGTAGCGGAAACCGAAGTTCTTTATCCGGAATTGTCGGCAGAAATACAAAGCGCCTTGAGCAATTACACCATAGTAATCGTCGACCATTGGGGATTCCCCTGCGACCGAAGCGCAAACGGCATGTGCAGGGGGTATATAAAATACAGCGCCACCACCATGTGGCTCGCGCTTTATAACCATCGCACCAGTCCGGGATATCCAGGCCCCCTTACCCCGCCTCATACAATTATGCATGTAGAAGATTTGGCTTCGTTGACTAATAATGGAAGCTGGAGAAATTACGCAGACAGCTATTACTGGGCGCAAATGCATTACAAAGACATCGGACTGCCTTCACTGCCGCATGAACTCAAACACGCAGTCGAAGGAAGCTATCACGGATATGACATAAAATCGGCAATCTTGCTGCATAGCACCAACAGGGAATAACATATATTGAACCGCATAAATGCGGATGTCATCAAGGGCGGGTCTCTTCCCGCCCTTTTTTATTTCTAACTATTGATATACTTCAGCAAGGTAGGTTGGGTTTCGTTTCTCAACCCAACTATGAAATCTTTTTCATAATCAGAGGGTGACGCTATGAAACAACCTTCATGGCAAGCAAAAACTAAAAACACAAAACACTACAATATCAATTAGTTACAGTTTGGCACGGATATGGCAATCTACTAGGTCATAAAGACAAGGAGTAAGAGCGATGGCACATGAGGGACATTGCTCATTCTATGTCGCTGTCCAAGGAGGTTTCTTGCCATGACATCCAGCAATATCATTCATTTTAGTAACGATCCGATAAAAATCGGCGTGATCGTGGAAAGACGCTACCTCGGGCAGAACTTGCCCGGCGCTGTCATCCGGGCTCTCAAAGCCAGAGATGTGGCCACTGATATCATTTGCCCGCAAGGCTGTTGTTTTGATCCTGAATCAGGCTTTCTCTCTATAGAAGAAGGCACCTGTCTCAATCTCAACAGCTATGAGATCATCATTTCCAGAAACCGCAAACCTTTGGGTCTGGCCATGCTTCGCTATGCGGAAGTCGCAGGGATTCCGGCCATCAACAGCCACACAGCCACGCAGCAGGTCAGGGACAAAGCGAAAATGGCCATCGCCCTTGCGCGGGCAGGCGTGCCCTGCCCCCCAACCTATCTTGCCGAGGACGTCTCCGTCCTTGCCAGGTTGCCAAAGGAAAATTTTCCGCTCATCCTGAAAGCGACTTATGGGGATAATAGTCAGGGTTTGCGCTTCATCCGGAAAGCGGAGGACCTGAGCGATATTCACTGGGGTACAGACATGGTTCTGGCCCAACATTATCTTCCTAACTATGGATATGATTTGAAACTCTATGTATGCGGCCGGAAAGTTTTTGCGGTGCGTAAGCCTGCTCCTTTCAATAGTGATCCAAATGCAGCGTCGCAACAGGTCCACGCGGACGGGGCGATGGCTGATCTGGCTTTAAAATGCGGCAAAACCTTTGGCCTCGATATTTACGGCGTCGACACCATCGAAACCCCGGATGGGTTGGCGGTCATTGAAGTAAACGAATTTCCCAACTTCACCGGCATACCGGGAGTGGCCGACCACATCGCCGATGACCTTCTGGAGCGCATTACTGACCAAGGAGATGTATATCATGAGAATCGTATTTCTGCTTAACGCACTGGAACCTGAGACCCGTGTTCCCCATATCAGTCCGGTGACGGCCGAAACCATTACCCGCCTTCGGGAAATGGGAACTCAGGTCGATCTGATTGTACCAGAGGGTGGACCACTGGATATCGCCGAGATCCGGCCCCGGCATGATTTGTATGTCCTGAGATCCATAACTCCCCTATGCATAAGCTATGCCGGAGCACTGGAAATTGCAGGGGCCAGGGTTGTTAACACCTTCCGTTCCACCAGCCTTGCCGGGGATAGGATCGCAGCAACGGCCCTGATGGCAGCATCAGGTGTGCCTCTTCCCCCTTCCTTTACCACAGGAAGGATACCCTTATTTTTTTAATGAATCTATTTTTGTAAGAAAACAGGAAAGTGAGGTAGCTCAATGAGCATTAAAGGGAAACTTGTCGTCATATTATCTGTTATTCTCATGCTGTTTATCCTGTTTGCGGCCAAAATGTTCTGGGACAGCAGAGAGGCCCACCTGCAGATACACTCTGCCGCAGCCGCCCTTGACGAACTGCATGCAGTGCTGAAAACACGGGCAGCCATTGTCACGCATATCACTCGGACCATGGACTATCTTTTTTATCAAAATAATCAGAAGAAAAGAGCCATTGATGAAACAGCCGCTCTGGTTGATGAGGCCCACGCTGCCTGGGTGGCAGCAATAGAGAGACGGAGCGAGCTCGGAGAAGATGAACAATTTGATATTGCCTTGGCTGCAGAAGTAGAGCGTAAGTACAGTGAAGTCAAAAAAACAGTGGATCAGGCCTTTAACCTTGCCGATGCCGGGGAAAAGGAAGCTGCCTACGACATCCTGGAAGAAACGGTGGAACGCTGGATCAACCATGTGTTGTCTCAGGAGATTGATGCGGCTGAGACGAATGAATTGAACGATGTTAATACTGCTTTCAATAATGTCCTGCTGAAAATAGGGAATGCTCCCTGGGGGTCCAGAAGAGTTATCAAGCATATCAATGTGGCCCGTAACTCCATTGAATATTTCCTCAGGGCGGACAAGGTGTTTGTGAACATTTGCATGCAGTTCCGGGAATTAATGGATTATCAGGTGTCGGGTCAGGAAAGAGAGCTGGGAGCATTCGAAGAACATGGTCTGGATGCAAAAACTAACATGCAGGCCTTGACCAAAGCCTTGACAAATCGCAACGCACTCGGCTGGGAAAGCGCTAATGGAAACACCTTGCAAAGGATTGTCGATCTTGAGAAACATCACCAAACCTTCCATTTTATGGCTGCCCAAACCATTACCAAAAAGAAGAACGATCAACCGCAAGAACTGATGGCGTTTGTTGAAACCAAGCTTCATCCTTTCGTTGAACTGACCCTGTTGCGCAATGTCCGGCAGGAGATAGAGTATGCCCACCAAGACATAGACCAAGCGATGCAAAGGCTGCTGACAATGACCACTATGGCGGGGCTGGAAGGGGTATTTGTGTCAGGTATCGTGCTTTCCATAATCGGCTTCTTCATGTTCAATCTGGTCAGAGGAGTTATCATGCCCCTCAGACAGCTCACCAAGGGGACAGAGATGGTCGGTATGGGACAGCTCGACCACCGCATCGGCCTACAGGCCAAGGATGAGTTGGGACAACTGGCCCGGTCCTTTGATAAAATGGCCGAAACCCTGCAGCAATCACAAGAGGAAATTATCAGTGCAAAAGAATATACCGACGATATCCTCAGCACCATGTGCGACACCCTCTTCGTTATTTCTCCCTCCGGCACCATCCGTACGGTGAATGATGCTATCTGCCTGTTACTGGGATACGAGAAAGAGGAACTTATCGGCCGGCCGGTTGAAAAAATTATTGAGCATGGGCTACCTGTTGAGAATGGCGCGAAGCAATGTAATATCCGTTCCGCTGAAATGACCTATATCGGCAAGGATGGCCGGAGAGTTCCCGTCTCTTTCTCAAGTTCCGCCATGCGCAATGAAGGGGGAAAAATTGAGGGTATCGTCTGTGTGGCCCAGGACATGACAGGGGTGATAGCGGCAAATCAGGCAAAGAAGCGTCTGGAAAGGCGTCTGGTCGTATCAGAAAAACTGGCGGCCGTGAGCCAGTTGGCGGCCGGGTTGGCCCATGAGATCAGAAATCCTCTTGCTTCCATTGATGTGAATTTAAAAAATCTTGAAGACGAATGCAGAATAGAGGCCACTGCAAGTAATGGCCCTGCACAATACTTTTCAATTATTGCTTCTGAAATTCAGCGATTGAATCGCTTCTTGGAAAAATTTGTCCGATCCATGGTCCCGCACGAAACAAAGTTGAAACCGATTCCGTGCATTCTTGAGGATATTGTGCATGGCGCTTTGTACAGAGTTCGAACGGCCCTGGAAATGAAGAGCGGGGAAGTAAAAATTGCAGCACCCCCTGAACAAATATGTATCGAGTGTGATCGAGAGCGGCTCACCCTGGCCCTTGCAAACATCCTGCAAAACGCGATGGATGCCATGCCTGATTCCTCTGAAATCATGATAGAGTTCCAGAGGGATAAAGAATGGAGTGTGATCAGGGTGATTGATAGCGGCAGCGGGATAACGCCGGAAGAGATCAGACATGCCTTTGACTTTCATTTCAGTACTAAGGAAGGAGGCATGGGCGTCGGCCTGCCCTTGACGCAGTTGATTATTGAACAGCATGACGGCACCATTGAAATAGAGAGTGAGGTCGGCAAAGGCACCTGTGTTATCGTGAAACTGCCGGTCAAAGGAGGTATGTGTCATGGATAAAGTAGAAAAAACAGCAACAGAAAAGGGCGCCATTATGGTCATTGAAGACGAGGCCCATCTCCGCCAGGGGATAACGGATTTCCTGACCCGACGCGGCTATGAAGTGCATGCTGCGGCAAATGGCGACCGGGCCATAGAGCTCCTTTCAGAAGTTGTTGTTGACGTCATCCTCACGGATATGAAAATGAAAGGGTTGTCCAATCTTTCCCTGGTCGATGCACTGCAGGAAAAGGCGCCCGATGTGCAGATTATTGTCATGACAGCCTTTGGCACTATACAGCAGGCAGTCGATGCCATGAAACGGGGCATTTATGATTACCTTACCAAGCCGTTGAATTTGGATGAACTACTCATATACCTCGAAAAGGCTCTGGAAAAGAAAAGGCTGCAACAGGAAATCGATACGCTCCGCCAGGAGCTTTATTTACGGCATTCATTTGGCAACATCATCGGCAAAAGCTACAAAATGCAGGAGGTCTATCAGAATATTGAGAAGGTTGCAGCGACCAATGCCACGGTCTTGATCCTGGGTGAAAGCGGCACCGGCAAGCAGATGGTAGCAAGCGCCATCCACTACAACAGCCTGCGAAAAAATGGTCCCTTTGTGACGCTGACCTGTTCTTCTATTCCGGAAAGCCTACTGGCCAGCGAAATTTTTGGCTATGAGAAAGGCGCTTTTACCGGAGCCCAAACAACCAAAATAGGAAAGTTTGAGGCAGCCCACAATGGGACTTTGTTTATCGATGAAGTTTCGGAGATTGATGCAGGTGTACAAGTCAGCCTGCTTCGCTTTTTGCAGGAGAGAAATTTTGAACGGGTGGGGGGCAACCAGACCATCAGTGCGGACGTCCGGGTCATTGCTGCTTCTAACAAGGACCTGTACGAAGAAATAAAGAAAGGAAATTTCCGGGAAGACTTGTACTACAGACTCAATGTCCTGCCCATCTATCTTGCGCCTCTGCGTGAGCGCAAAGAAGACATCCCGCTACTCGCGGAGCATTTACTAAGAAAGTATGTCAAGGAAAACAATAAGGACATCAAAGGATTTACCACCGAAGCCATCCTGTTGCTGATGAGCTATGACTGGCCCGGAAACGTAAGAGAACTGGAGAACATAATTGAAAGAGCGGTCATCATGACAGACGGTCCATGGATCCATTCCTCGCAACTCCTGCCTCATCTTTCCGGAGAAGATATACTGGCAAAAGAAGTTGCCTTTGGTGAAAACCTGCGTTTGGATAATAATTTTGAGCATGTTGAGAAGTATCTGATTGTCCGCGCGCTTGATGAGACGCAGGGCAACAAGACCAAGGCCGCAGAACTCCTGGGGATCACCTACCGTGCCCTCCGCTACAAATTGGACAGGTATGGTTTTGACAAAGGTGACGCCGAGTAATTTCAGATAACCTGACCTCGGTAGAATTTGTCATGATACCGGACAGGAGCGAGCCATTTCAGTGCCTAAAGTGCGCTAAAGTTTGAAGTGCCTAAAGTTTATGGAAATATCTGATTAGAAAAAACATCAAATTTAGGCGTTTTGTGAGGAGCCGGACCGGTCTCTTGCCGAGTTCTCAGGATTTGGGCGCTACCGAAAAATAGAAAGAGAGGGGCGCCCGTCATATTCCTTTGATCAATCCAATTATTCCATCATGGTTGGCGGCAGCAAATACCTCATCACCAGGGAGACAAGGATCGAGCACGAAAATCACAGCTTCGATCACTATATCTGCGCCGTCCAGATCCCGGCCAATGCGCATGAGATTGAGATAAAGTTTTATCAAGGCCAGGATTCCTCCGGCAACGAGGTAAACATCGCCTTGAAGGTCGAAATAGAAGAGAGGTCATAGCCTCGTTATTGAAAAACAATGAGACGGATCTGGCAGCGATTGTAAAACCGCTGCCAGGTCAAATCCGGTTGCCTCCACCGGGTACCGCCAGGGATTGTCCTGAAGAGGACAACCCCTTTTTTGTTTTTCCCAAAAGACAGCATACCCCTTACTGTAAGAGCTTGTGAGGTATTAATAACGAGTATATTGGACGCAATTTTGTTCGAATTCCATTATGATTTCATGAGTGAGTGTCGATGGGACTTCAGGGATGATCTCCAGAAAGGTTTCCGTCGTAACACTATAGTTACCCCCGTTTTCATATTCTCTTTCAAAAGCGACTTGTCTCACCTTTTGGAAAAGGTATTCAATGTCGGCGGGAGTAAAAAGCTCAATCACCGAGACGATTCTGTCTACATCCACATTGCCATGATTGGTGTCGGCCAGAAAATGCTCGAAAATAGTCCGGCGACCAAGATCATCCAATCCGCCAACCGGGATGATGCAATCAAAACGGCCGGGGCGCAATAAGGCGGCATCCAATTGTTGAATATAATTGGTGGCGCATACCAAAAGGTTCTTTCTTTCCTGACTCTTGAGGAGAGGTATCAGTTTGAGAAATTCGTTGGTAATTGATTTGTCGATTCGGGAGGCTTGATCCCGGCTCCCTGCAATCTCCTCGAACTCATCGATGAAAAGAACGACCTTATCCAAACTGCCGGCTTTTTCCATCAATCTTTTCAGGTTCGCACCGAGACGGTCTTCTCCGTCGGCCATCAAGGTGCTGGGGCTGACCTCAACATACCACCACTGGAGTATCCCCGCGATGGCTTGGACAAAATGAGTTTTGCCGGTCCCTGGGGGGCCGAAAAAGATCAGGGTTCGGGGCGGAATCACTGCATGTTTGCGAGCGAGATCCGCCACCGTCAGCGGGAGTATTATTCTCTTATTAACGATCTGTTTAGGAGGCTGAGATTCCGAGATAGTGTTCCAGATCGACTGGTCGATCATCCGGGCGCCAAGCGACTTGAGCAGCTGGATACTTTCGGTGTCGTGGTGATCATTATGCAAATGTGCGATGTTTTCGATAAAATCAACGCAAGCGACCCTGGTCCCCACATCCCGTCCCAGTTTTTCGGACAGGCCCCACTTGTGCTGTAAGATCTTTTCCCACAATTCTCTAGCTGGTTCAGGATCAATTTTAAGACCGCAGTGCTCAAAAATCGAGGTTGAGCACTCTTCCGGTTCTAGGTGTTCGTATGCTAATTCCATACTTCCCTCCGCTTGAAAATAATAAAGCGGGAACTCTCATAAAAAATTCCCGCAAACTTTTATGCTCTTACTATGATAGCTCTTTGAACTTTAATGTTCCATTTGCACATATAAAAGCCACATTTTTCAATGTCAACAAAGAGTGTCATTGCCCGAAAACACGTGCATAGGAGAAAAATCCCCTTTTGCGAAGTATCGAGTTTAGCGGGTGTGCCCGAAATAAACACATATCAGAAAAAAACTTCGCAAAGGTCTTGCAGCAATGATGAACCCTGACATACCAGCCACGCGTTCTTTTCGATTCCTGGTCAATCGTTGAGATGTCTTTGTGTTTTTTCTGCGCACCTTTCTTGTTCACAACAACGGCTCCTTTTTGTATTACCTGACAAATATGCACCCAAATATAAACCAAATTATCCACCAATGGTAAAACCTGCATTTGACTTCTCATGGTAATGGGAACCACACCCGAAATTCCTCCCCTGTTGACAAACAATCCCGTTTACGTTATCCAGAATCAATCATTGACCTACCCGTAAAAAGTCTGGAAAGCGGTTAACGTGCCATGCAATTTCAACTAGTTACAACGCAATACATCGATGAAATCGTATTTTTACGATTTCATCAAAAGTTGGTTATGAAATGGTGGTTATTTTCCTAACGGTTGGCATCAATACGAATGCCGGGCTGAAACGTTTCTGGATATGACTAATATGATTCATCTTTACTCGAGAGTAAGACAATATCTTTTGGAAAAAAGTTGACATATAGATGGCAAATAAATAATATACTAAACAAGAATAATTCCTAATTACTAAATTATCCTAACATGAAGCCGATAAAAGCTGACCTGTATAAATTGTCGACTTCGTAAAAAGCACTCCGCCGACGGGTATTCTGCTCATAAATTAATGAACTCCCGTCGACCAAATTCGGTTTTTAGACTTTTTATGACTTTGTCAAAATTGATGAAAGAATTTGAAAACGCCTGTCGCGAAGCAGATCTGAAGGTCACGCATCAGCGCCTTGAGCTTTATAGAGAACTTGCACAGGCTGAAGATCACCCTTCAGCTGAAACGCTTTATAAACGGCTCATAAAAAAACTGCCTACCCTTTCTCTCGATACCGTATACAGAACCTTAGCCACTTTAGAAAAACACCGATTAATAACTCGGGTGCAGACCATAGAAAGCCAGGCCCGTTATGAGGCGAAAATGGATAAACACCATCATGTAGTATGCAGCCGTTGCAGAACCATTACAGATTTCACCTGGGATCATTTTGACGAGGTTCAGGTTCCAAAAGCCGTTGTTGGCTGGGGAAAAGTAATCAGAAGAAATGCTGTTCTTGAAGGAATTTGTAAGGCATGTGCAAGGCAACCTTAACAATATCGGTCATATATTTTTTGATCCTTTGATAAGAAATATTCCTATAAAAGAATAAATATTAAATAATAATCTATCTAAAAAATTTGATTTGTTGATTCTTCAAAACATATCGTTATAGGATCAACCCAAGACAGATAACTTGTAAATAAAAAATAGGCGATTGTATTGACTATAGAGATATTAACAACAGGAGGTAAGTTATGACTGACAACAACAAGTGCCCCGTAACGGGAGGAGCTAAAAAGTCCATTGTCGGCGGTGGCACGTCGAACCGTGACTGGTGGCCGAACCAGTTGAACCTTAACATTCTGCACCAGCATTCCTCTCTGTCCGATCCGATGGGCGAGGCGTTCAACTACGCTGAGGAATTCAAGAAACTCGACCTCAATGCTTTGAAGCAAGACCTTTATTCTTTGATGACCGACTCGCAGGATTGGTGGCCGGCCGATTACGGTCACTACGGGGGGCTCTTCATCCGGATGGCGTGGCACAGTGTAGGAACCTACCGCACCGGTGACGGTCGCGGTGGAGGAGAATCCGGCAATCAGCGTTTCGCACCCCTCAACAGTTGGCCGGACAACGCCAACCTCGACAAGGCCCGCCGATTGCTTTGGCCGATCAAACAGAAGTACGGCAGGAAAATCTCATGGGCCGACCTGATGGTCCTTGCAGGCAACTGCGCCCTGGAGTCGATGGGCTTTAAGACGTTTGGCTTTGGCGGCGGACGTGAGGACGTCTGGGAACCTGAGGAAGACATTTACTGGGGCACCGAGACCGAATGGTTGGCTGACAAGCGCTACAAGGGTGACCGGGAGCTCGAAAACCCTCTTGCCGCCGTGCAGATGGGTTTGATCTATGTGAACCCTGAAGGACCAAACGGTGAGCCGGATCCGGTTGCGTCGGGCCGCGACATTCGCGTGACTTTCGGCCGCATGGGTATGAACGACGAAGAGACCGTCGCTCTCGTTGCCGGCGGTCATACCTTTGGTAAATGCCACGGCGCCGGCGATGCTTCCCATGTCGGTCCGGAGCCGGAAGGCGCCGGCATAGAAGAGCAGGGGTTTGGCTGGACCAGCAGCTTCGGCAGCGGCAAGGGAGATGACACGATCACCAGCGGCATAGAAGGACCCTGGACGCCAAATCCGATCCAGTGGGACATGGGCTATTTCGATGTGCTGTTCGGACATGAATGGGAACTGACCAAGAGTCCTGCAGGCGCTCATCAGTGGACGCCGAAGGATCTGCCGGAAAAGGACATGGCGCCCGCTGCCCATGATCCGTCAAAACGAGTCCCTATCATAATGACCACTGCGGACATGGCGATGCGGATGAGCCCGATCTACGAGCCGATATCGCGACGCTTCCACAAGAATCCTGAGGAGTTCGCAGACGCGTTTGCCCGGGCGTGGTTCAAGCTGACCCACCGCGATATGGGCCCCCGCTCACGCTATCTCGGCCCGGAAGTGCCCGAAGAAGAACTGATCTGGCAGGATCCGGTTCCCACAGTCGACCATGACCTGATCGACTCGCAAGACATAGCCGCCCTCAAGGGCAAAATCCTCGATTCAGGACTGTCTGTCTCCCAACTGGTCACAACCGCTTGGGCCTCGGCGTCCACATTCCGCGGTTCAGATAAGCGTGGAGGGGCGAACGGGGCGCGCATTCGTCTGGCGCCGCAGAAAGATTGGGAGGTCAATCAGCCTGCCCAGCTGGAGAACGTGCTGCAGACCCTGGGGAGGATTCAAAAGGAATTCAACAACACCCAGTCAGGCGGCAAGAAGGTATCGCTCGCCGATTTGATAGTTTTGGGCGGATGTGCAGGCGTTGAGCAAGCTGCGAAGAATGGTGGTCAGGATGTCACGGTACCTTACTCGCCGGGCCGCACCGACGCGTCGCAGGAACAAACCGACGTGAGGTCTTTCGCCGTGCTCGAGCCGATTGCGGACGGCTTCCGCAATTATCTCAAGACCGAATACACCGTATCGGCAGAGGGGCTCTTGGTGGACAAAGCGCAACTGCTGACGCTGACCGCGCCCGAAATGACAGTGCTCATTGGCGGCATGCGCGTTTTGAACGCAAACTTCGGACAGTCCCAACACGGCGTATTCACCAAGCGGCCGGAGGCGCTCACCAATGACTTTTTCGTGAATCTGCTCGACATGAGCACAAAGTGGCAGGCGGCTTCCGTAGCCGAGGACGTATTCGAAGGCCGTGACCGCGCAACAGGCGAGCTCAAATGGACCGGTACCCGCGCAGACCTCATTTTCGGATCAGACGCACGACTTCGCGCCCTCGCGGAAGTATATGGATGTGAAGAATCGCAAAAAAAGTTTGTTCATGATTTTGTAGCGGCGTGGAACAAGGTGATGAACCTTGATCGCTTTGACCTTGCCTGAATTTGGCAGATGAAAAAGTTATAAATAAATAATTCGATCTACGATTTTATAAGGCCTCTTTTGATTTGAAATCAGTAATTTACTGAAATCAATAAAGTTTTTTAATCGAAATTGAAAGGTCTTAAAATCCCTCGGGGCTTGTCCCTGTACGAGTTCGATTCTCGCCCCGGTCACCACAATTGATAAGGGATTCAACCAATTCGGTTGAATCCCTTTTTATTTGCTAAAGCCATGTTGCATGGCTTTCCTGATACAGGAAATAAAAATTCACCCGGACTGTTTTATAGTTTTTTCCTATTTGACATATCGGGCACTTTTTATTAAATGGTCGAAACGGAGCATCAATCACATAGGTTACATGGAAACGTTTGCAATTATATACCAAAAATTTTGAACCAAGTGCCTTAAGGAGCCACCCGGTCCGGGTGTGCTAACGGCGGGCACTATTCCTTTGATTCCCTTCCTGAAGTAGCTCTTCTCAGGGCTTCATGTCATCAAGAGATCGCAAAGGGTGCCGGGCCTGCCAATGTAAGGCATGGGATGCATCAGATCATTGAAGATTGAAGCTGTCGTATTTACTCGATCAAATTGTGTTTTGTCCAGGCGGTCCGCCGGATCCGGCTGTGACTCCTTCACTATTGATGCGACGTTTCGTCTTTAAGTCGTTTCATGGGGAGTTTTGCAGCATGCTGGTGACCATGGCTGCAGAAATGACACATTAAAGTCAGGTCGTTTATCACGATTATCAAATCAACCGGAGAGGAGTAAATCATGAGAAAGAAAAAAGTTTTATTTGCATTCATCTTTTGGGCAGTCATGGCGGCAAGCGTTTTTGCTAAATCAA
Organism: uncultured Desulfobulbaceae bacterium; assembly: GCA_945787445.1. Lineage (GTDB taxonomy): Bacteria > Desulfobacterota > Desulfobulbia > Desulfobulbales > CALZHT01 > CALZHT01. Next base: position 14,684 of record CALZHT010000024.1, on the reverse strand, counting down.
TTGAAGGCTACCGGGTCATTGACACCAATGGGCTGAAAAACCTCCTTGATTCAGGCGCACAGATAACCGTGGTCGATGCCAGGAATCCCGAGGAATACCAGGAGGTCCACATCAAAGGGGCGATCAATATCCCGGTCAAACAGTGGGATACGTATGTCTCCCATCTGCCGGCGGATAAGTCGGCCAAAATCGTTTTTTATTGCAATGGCGTCAAATGCGGCAAGAGTAAAAAAGCAGCTAAGAAGGCCATGGAGATCGGCTATGAAAATATCTTTGTCTATGCCGAGGGCATGCCGGTCTGGGAGGAAAAGGGATTCCCGATTTACACCGGGCCGGATTACGAGAAGCGCATTGAGACCATAACAATTTCTCCCGGCGACCTCAATGCCCTGATGAAAAGCGGCGCCGACACATTCACGGTAGTCGATGTCCGGGATCCGGAAGAGTTCCAGGAGGGCCGCATACCAGGGTCAATCAATATTCCGGTGGCCACCTTTGCCTCGCAATCGAGCGTTCTCGACAAAAAGAAAAGGATAATCGTCTACTGCAACTCCGGCGGCCGCAGCTACAGCGCTTACCGGAAATTGATGAAACTCGGCTACAAGAACATCAATCAGGCTGTTTTCGCCGACTGGAAAGAGGCGGGAATGGAAGTTGCAAAATTATAGAACACCATAAAGTAATGAATGAAGTGAAGGGGTCTGGGAAGGGGTCAAGGAAGGGTAGATTCAAGTTCAAAGTGCACCATTTGAGTTAACAACAGGACATGACAGGGTTTCTGGTATATTGAGAAGCACGACCAACTCAAAGCCAGAAGGAGCCCCATCATGTCCTACACCCATTTAACCGAACGAGAACGATATGTCATCAGCCATTTAAAGGTAGCTGGATTTAGTTTGCGAGAAATAGCACGACGCTTGAATCGTCACCACTCAACAATCAGCCGCGAACTGAAACGAGCGAATTCACGATATCCAATCGCTATCTATTGGTATGACTGGAGCCAACCTTTAGCTAAAAAGAGAGTTTGCAAGGCACGGCATTACCGCAGAAAGAAAAATCTGCGTCTGGTACGGTATGTGGAAGCAAGGCTTAGAAAACAATGGTCACCGGAAGAAATATCACAGCGTCTTTTTATTGACTACAAAAGGGGTCGCGTCTTTGCTTGACTCTTGCTGGTATCAAAAATGGTAAGTAAAAAAAAGTAAGAAAAAAGGGGTCGCGTCTTTGCTTGACTCAAGAAAAAAGGGGTCGCGTCTTTGCTTGACTCTTGCTGGTAAGAATAGAGTCCATATACCTCCCTAAGAGTTTGTCCACAATGAAAGTCAATGTTTCTATATTGCAGCTTGTCCAGGACATTTTGAAAAAAATGACCTTTCATAACCACATTACATATTGAACGAGTTGCCATTTTTAGCGAATTCAGATGGTGGCAAGGAAGTGATGACTCGACCATCAGTTGCACGATTCAAGATAATGGCAACAAATATTGACTTTGATCTTATTAAAGATAATGATAGCTAAAACGTACTTTTCCACAGCTAAAACTTTCCCCCCTTCTTCAGCACCCTCCTGCTTATCCTCATTTCTCTCTCTTTCCAAGAACTTCATTTTTCCTTTTAACTGCTTGAAATTCCCACCAAAGTAATCATTAATTAGGGTGTGGAGTTGGCTTTCACCAACAAGAATGTTATCCCTATGCAACTTGTTATTTCTATGCAACTTGTTATTTCTATGCACAATGTTATAGTAACACGATTTCATATAAAAACTATTATTCCTCGGAGTTGACAGATTAATGATTATCAATCTTATTAAGATATTTAAAGTCGAATTATTCAACCCTCCAATCGAGCTTTTTCCATAGCCAGCGATTCCCACACGCATAGTATCCACCTATAGAATGAAGTGTTTCAATTATGCGAATCGGTCGCCGATTTCTAGTGATTTAGTCGCTAATAGCGAACAACATTAGCAGAGATAGAGGAATAGGAAGTACCCGGATGTTTTTCAAAACCTACAAATAACAAAAAAAAGAATATGGAACAGACCAACAAAATAAGATCAACTGTCAGCCTCATAGAGCCCTCCATCCAGGCGACATCTTTACTGGCAGATTATGAGCCGGAGTTTGATATGGATTTCGTCAAAAGGCTACTCGGTCGACAAAAAGCCGGCAGTTTAACCCGTTCGACAAGAAACCGACTGCAGCAGATGCACGAAGGAGTGTATCGATTGCTGCATCCAAGGGTTGTTTGGGGAGTTTTTCCTATTGCTGCGATTGAAAAAGACCAGATTGAATTTGTCTCGGGGCTCACTTTAAAAAGCCATAAGATGGCTAGAGCCATGACCGGCGCAGAACAGCTGGTTTGTTTTGTTGCTACCATCGGCAGAAAAATTGATATGAAGGTCGAGCAGCTGATGGATCAGGGCAAAATTGCTAATGCCTATACCTGTGATGCCTTGGGGTCCGGAGCAGTTGAATCTGTTGCTGAAAGATTTCAATCCGGTTTTGACCGGAAATTTTCACCTCACCAAGTGCATACTGCCGCTGGGATCCGTTTCAGCCCCGGTTATTGCGACTGGCATGTAACAGAGCAACACAAGCTCTTTTCGCTCGTAGATGCCGGAGCCATTGGTGTGACACTGGACAAAAGTTCGCTGATGACACCACGCAAATCAATTTCTGCTGTTTTTGGTCTCTACCCGAAAGGGAGGGGGCCGACGACAAAAATACACAACCCTTGTTTCTACTGTTTTAAAAAGGACTGTCTCGCCAGACGCAGTCCTGCTAAAACAATCAACTAGTCTCTGTCCAGAAATGATGTTCATTTCCACAGAAACACATATTTAGCCGGAAAAATCAGATGAAATCGAGAAAAGGTCTTCACGGTGGCGCCTATAAGCCACTGACAGAAATAGATATTGTCAAGATCCATCAGGCTTCCATGCAGGTCTTCGAGGAAGTCGGCATTCAAGTTAATTACCCTGAGGCCCTTGCCGCTTTTCAGGAGGCCGGAGCCGAGATTGATCATAAAACAAATATAGTTAAACTAAAAGCCGATCAGGTTAAAAGGCTTCTGGCAGAAGTCCCTGAATCGATTGTTCTACACAGCAGAGATCCTTTCGGTGAACATGACCTTGTAATAGGCGGAACCAAGGTCTACATGGGCACAGGCGGCACCGCTCTGAATGTTCAGGAGGCCGGCAGTGCTACTGCTCGGCGTGCACAGCTCAAAGACGTCAGGAATATGGCTCGGATGGTGGAGAGTCTGAACAACATCCACTTTTACATGTTGAACGTCTATCCCAGCGATCTGCCGGTGGAAGAAATTGATGTAAACCGTTTTGGCGCTGCCTTAAACAGCACCAACAAACATATCATGGGCGGCGTTTATACCGTGGATGGGGTGCGTAATGTCATCCACATGGCTGAAAAAATCGCCGGTTCGCCTGAAGCTTTGCGCCAAAAGCCATTCATCTCCATGGTTGCCTGCCCAATTAGTCCCTTTAAGCTTGATGAAAGCTATGGCATGCTGGCGGTGGAAGCGGCCAAAAATTCAATCCCGATTGTGGTGCCTGCCGAACCTTTGTGCGGCGCCACCGCCCCTATTACCCTGGCCGGCAACTTGGTCGTCCAGAATGTCGACACCCTGGCCGGCATCATCATGACCCAGCTTTTTAATTCCGGCTGTCCCGCTATTTACGGCTGTATATCATCAATCACCGATCTGCGTGACATGAAATACCTGTCCGGCGCTGTTGAGATGGGTTTGATGAACGCGGCAGGGGCTCAGATGGCCCAGTTCTATAAGCTGCCGTTTTATGCAACCGCCGGTATGACCGACTCCAAAGTGATTGATGCCCAGGCCGGTTATGAATCAGCTATCACCTCAACCCTGGTTGCTCTGGCCGGGGCTAATTTTATTCATGACGCTGCCGGTTTTGTCGAATTCTGCATGACAGCGTCTTTTGACAAGTTGGTTGTCGATAATGAGATAATCGGCATGGTAATGCGAGCCGTGGAAGGAATCGAAGTCACCGACCGGACCATTGCCTTTGATGAAATTAAAAAGGCAGGGCCTGGCGGTCATTTTGTCTCCTCAAGACATACCAGAAAGTATATGCGTACCGAGCAGTACCGCCCACAACTCAGTGACCGTGACACCCGCTCACAGTGGCAGAATGCAGGCTCCGCCGACGCCTGGCAGCGGGCAACCGCCTATGTTAAACAGGTTCTGGATTCCCCGGCAGAAAATATCTTGGATCAAGACGTAAGAGACTGGATTAAAGCAGAAATACCAGCCATCCAGTCTTTTATCATGGAGTAGATGAAATGATTTTTATTGCTGAAAAAATTAATGGCTCAATCCCATCGGCTAAAAAGATTATTGAGCAAAAAGATACAACAAAGCTCTTAGAGTTGGCCGAAGTACAGGCCCAGGCCTGGGCTGATTATATTGACATCAATGTTGGCACCGGTTCCGGTAACCAGCAAGACGAAATTGAGGCCATGCATTGGGCTGTCACCTCTATTCAGGAGAAATTCGACGTACCGCTCTGTATAGACAGTGCGGACCCGAAAGTGCTTGCCGCCGGCCTTGCCGCACGTGACGGGCGTCCCGCTCTCATCAACTCAACCAAGGGATCAGACAAATACATTGATGCTGTAGTGCCTCTTGCCAGTGAATATAATGCCCCCTTGGTCGGCCTGGCCATGGATGAGGAAGGAATTCCTAAGACCGTTGATAAGCGGGTGGCTGCCTGTGAGAAAATTGCCGCTGGCTGCGAAAAAAACGGCGTTCCCCTGGAAAACCTTTATTTTGATCCATTGGTTCTTCCGGTTTCCACGGACGTGCAACAAGGGTTAGTTACCCTTGATACGATCCGTGCCATCAAAAAGGCGCTGCCGCAATCAAAAACCGTGATGGCCCTTTCCAATATCTCTTTTGGGCTACCCAAACGAAAGATTTTCAATACCGCCTTTTTTCATATGGCTATTTTTGCCGGTTTGGACGGAGCCATACTCAATGTGCTTGATCACGAACTCGTGGGGGCCGCGAAAACCGCTGAGGCTATCATGGGGCGTGACCGTCATTGCCGAAAATATTCAAGGTTTTGGCGGGCAAAATAAAAAGGAGAAATATGGACACTTTTCGTGATGGAAATATTGTCAAACCGTACGAACGACTCAATCAAGACCAATTGGCAGAACTGCATCGTGCTTCCATGGCCATCCTGGAAGATCCGGGTATCTGGTGTTACAACCGCCGCGCTGCCGAACTTTTTGAAGCCAATGGCGCCGAGGTTGTCCTGGAGGAAAGTCCCAGTGATACTTTTTGGCGGGTACGTATCCCGGAATCATTAATCACCAAGGCAATAGCCAATGCTCCCTCAAAAATTATCTTGGGGGCTCGTGATCCCCAGAATCGGCTTGATATAAACGCTGAAATTCCCCGAGTTTACTTCGGATCCGGTTCAGAAAGCAATATCTGGCTGGAGACCGAGTTGGATGAGTATGTCTCAGCGGCAGATCAAAACCAAAAGCGCATGTTGCCTCGACATACCGAGAAAAGGGGGAGTGCTGCATTGTTGTGCAGGGCTGCTCATCTCTGTGAACAGCTGGAGCATCTCGATTTTTTCATCAGACCGGTCAATATTCAGGACGACGATATTGATGCAAGGAACCATGATGTCAACAAGTTCTTTGCCAGCCTCAATAATATCACCAAACATGTTCAGGCCGGACTCACCTGTATAAATGCTCTGGACGATGTGATCAGGATGGCGGAAATTATTGCAGGTGGCCCTCAAGCTCTTCGGGAAAATCCGGTTTTGTCATTTATTGCCTGCGTATTTAAAAGCCCCTTGCAACTCGTCGACGATACAGCTGATAAAGTATTTGCCATTGTTGAAAAGGAAATGCCGCTGGTAATTTCTTCTTCTCCCCAAGGGGGCTCCTCCGCACCGATTCAGGAAGCCGGCATAGTGGCCCAGATTAATGCCGAAATTTTAACCGGCATTGCTTTGACCCAGCTTATTCGTCCAGGCACACCAGTTCTATATGGCTCTGTTCCGGTTCGGGCCCGCCTTGATGACCTGCATGATCTCTACGGTTGTCCGGAATTCAATCAATACAATATCGACTGCGTGCAATTGGCTCGTTTTTACAAACTGCCATGCTATTCCAGCACCGGAGTCGGCAACAGCAAGGTGCCGGGTATGCAGGCCACCTTTGAAAAATTATTTTCCCATCTCTACATGGCGGCCAGCGGAGCGCAGTACATTCATTATGCCTTCGGCCTGTTGGATCGCACCAATACTTTTTCACCACTCCAGGCAGTGCTGGACAACGAACAGGTGGGATTAGCCAAACATTGCATGCGGCCGGCAAAGATCGATGCAGCCGTAAGCCAGGAAGCCCTGGAAATAGTGCGCAAGGTCATGGCAACCAGTCATAAGCTTTTTACTCGGCATACCCGAAAACCGGTTCGGGCCGGGGATGTTTCAGAGCCCTATCGATTTGAATCAAAAGATATGGAAGACCGAGTGTTAGAAAAAGCTCTCGCTCATATGGGTGAGCTGGAATCTCGGCCGCCAAAGCATCTTGACCCTGATATTATCGAAAAGATTTATCAAGAAATTCCAGGGGTATTGCCACGATTGAAACAAATCTGATGGCCATCTTAAATTTTAGACTTTTCGATGTCTTACGCTTATCTGCGAAAGCATCAAAATTGATAGACGAGGAGAATTGACCAATGACAACAGAAAACATACTGGAACAAATTGCCATTAACGTTATCCAGGGTCGTGTTGAAGCGGAAGACGAAGGTTTTGACGAAGGCCTTGAAGACCAGCCGGCGGTAACTGAGTTGGTTACAGAGGCTTTGGCCCAGGGTCTCATGCCTGGGGATATCCTGATCAAGGGCTTGACCGCTTCCATGGAGTTGGGGCAGGCATGGATATTTTGACCCCACATCTGCTCAAAGCCGGAGTTGAATCAAAAGGCAAATTTATTATCGCAACGGTGGCCGGAGATCTTCACGACATCGGCAAAAACATCGTTGCTATCATGTTGAAGGGCGCAGGATATGAAGTCATTGACCTTGGTGTTGATGTTTCAACCGATAAAATAATCAATGCCGTAAAAAAAGAAAAAGCTCCTTTCCTAGGCATGTCGGCCTTACTAACTACGACTATGCGCAAGATGGAAGAAGTTGTCATCCAACTGAAAGAGGAGGGACTCCGTAATGAAGTGAGAATTGCCATTGGCGGGGCTCCAACCTCACAGGAATTTTCAGATAAGGTCGGCGCTGATACCCATTGTATAGATGCTTTTGCCGTGCTGGACTGGCTCAAAGCATCTTGAGGGAGATGAACAGTGGCAGAAATTAAAGCCTATAACCAGGCGGCAGGTACCGGCAAATATATCAAGGATTCCGGGTTGTCCGGTAAGTATGATAATGTCAGACGGTTCTGGGAAGACCAGCTTTCCGGCATATTCCTGCGCCCGGTTCTTAATGAAATGGTCGATTATAAGCGTCAGCGTCTTGAACGACTGCGTATTCTCGACTTGGGCTGCGGCAGTGGAGACGGTTTTGATTTGATCTCGGGGGTCACCTCCAAAGATCCAGGACTGTATGAATATATCCACCAGGCACTGACAGATGATATGCTGCAGGCCTATCTCGGCATAGACATAAACGATAATCTGCTGGAACAGGCCCGCAGTCATTATGAGCACAACCCGAAAATACGCTTTGCAAAACATGATCTTTCTGCCGGCCTGCCAGAGGGGGAAGATCCATTTGACGTCTACCTGACCTCGTATGGAACCATGAGCCACTTTCATGATGATCAGGCGGTGAAGGTCATCAGTGAAATATGCCGACATGCACCGGAAAAGGCTATTTTTGTCGGTGACTGGCTGGGGCGGTACTCCTATGAATGGCAGGATCTCTGGCATATGTCTCCCCATGAAGAGTATTTCATGGATTATCGCATTTCCTATATTTATTCTCCCGATGAGCGCGACAAGGCAGATATCCCGGCATTTCCACTGAGATTGATGATCAAGGATGAGATCATGGCCATTATTGACCGTGTTCGGAAAGAAACGGGAGTTGAGATAAAGCCGATTGTTTTTTTTGATCGATCTATTCTCGTCGGCCGTCACTTGGAAACAGGAGATTATAACAGACACTGCCAGGATCTGCGTTTGCCAATAAATTCTCTATTTGAAAGTTATACGCGCACGGATCTTGAGCGCTTAATGATCAATTATGTCCCACGTGACGGTTTTACCCACCTGAATAATTTTTTTGAGTCATTTTTCATGTGTTGTAACACCCTGGTAGAGCACACCATCGCCATGTTGGCAGGTCTCAATGACGGTGAGACCGAAACTCGAATTGAACCTTTCTATCCAGAACCGCTCAAGGATGCGATCAACTCCATGCGTGGTGTGGTTGAGGCGGCCAGTATGTTGCGTTTTGGCGACCCACGGGCCAATATCATTGAACCGCAGCTAGGCTATTCCCTGCGTAAACTGGAAATTGACCTGCAACCGGGAAGCGGTATGGGGCACAGTCTGGTCGGTATTTTTGAGATCAACAAATTGTAAACGTTCAGCAGCACCTCATCTGCACGCGACCAGCCTGGATCACATATGACTACTATGCTTCACCAGTCTGTTCACGCACATCTGAGGCACTGCTGAACGCTTACAGCGCAATATATGGCTCAATTATTCAGAGGCGTATCCCGGTGAACGGTTACAACTAATAAGGAGATTGTATGTGTGGTATTGCAGGTTGTGTGGGTGCCCAGGGATGAGACAACAGTTAACCTGATGCTGGACGCTTTGGTCCATCGTGGTCCCAATGACCGTGGTCTCCATAGTAGAGAAAAGATGATTTTTGGCCATACAAGGCTGTCAATTGTTGACGTTGCCCACGGCCACCAGCCCATTGTCAATGTAAATGGTTCAAAGGGATTAATTGCCAATGGTGAGATCTACAACTTTCGTGCCATCCGGGAGAGACTTGCAGATCAATATCCTTTTCAAACCCATTCCGATTCAGAGGTAATTCTGGCCCTCTATGAAGAGCGAGGTCCTGAATGCGTGCGTGAGCTTGACGGCATGTTTGCCTTTGCTCTTTTCGATAATGACTCATTCATGTTGGCGCGTGATCCCATCGGGATTAAACCGCTTTATTACGGCTATCATGGTGATGTAATGTATTTTGCCTCGGAACTCGGTGCCATGAGCTTGGCCGGGGTTGCGGAACCCCATGAGTTTCCTCCCGGCCATTATTATACGCCCGAAGATGGATTTGTGGCCTATTACACCGTTCCTCGGGTAGCCCAGATGCCTCTCTCGGATATCGAGGCCATCTGCGCCAAGATCAAGGCGACTTTTATTCAATCGGTCAAAAAACGTTTACTGGCCGACCCCACCGTGCCGGTTGGTTCATTCTGCAGCGGCGGTTTGGACAGTTCCCTTGTTGCGGCCATTGCCGCAGAGGAAATTCCAAACCTGCATACCTTTGTTGTCGGCATGCGTGACGACGAGGGCAACGAGAGTGATGATTTTAAGGCAGCCCGGATTGCGGCCAGGCATATCGGCTCCACTCATCATGAACTTGCCTTCAGCGAAGAAGACTATTACGCAGCCCTGCCTGAAGTTATTAAAAAACTGGAAAGTGTGCCTTGTTATTTCACCTGTAAACTTGCGGCCGAACATGTCACTGTGGTTTTGACCGGAGAGGGCGCGGACGAGCTTTTTGCAGGCTACCACTACATGAAACATTTCCCTCTGGATAAGCTCAATGAAGAGGGGCGCCGCTGCACCCAAGGTCTGCATAATATCAATCTACAGCGCGCCGATCGCATGGGCATGTATTTCAACCTCGAACTGAGGGTCCCTTTTCTCGACAAGGAGATGATCGCCCTGGCCATGGAAATACCGGCCCACTTGAAGATCAAGGAGGAAAACGGCGCTAAAATCGAAAAATGGATTTTCCGCCAGGCCTTTACCGATAGCGGCCTGCTTCCCGATGAAATACTCTGGCGCTACAAAGTCCAGTACACCCAGGGTGCGGGTTGTGAATCATTGGGAGAAAAACTTGCGGAAAAAGATATCAGCGACGACGAACTGGCAAGGCTGCAGCATGATCACCCCCAGGCCGCAATAACCAGCAAGGAGGCGGCCCTCTACTTCAAAATTTTCAGGGAATTTCATCCACAGGATTCCATTCTGAAATCCATCGGCATCTGGACCGGTTTTGATTTTGCCGAAGAACGTGAAGAAGTTCGCGGAACCATGGACGGCACCCTGACGCATGCGTAAGCGTTCAACAGCACCTCACCTGCACGCGACCAGCCTGATTCACATAGGAGACTATGCTTCACCAGACTGTTCACGCACATCTGAGGCACTTCTGAACGCTTACAGCGCAATAGATTGCTCAATTGTTCGGAAGCGTAACCCGGTGAACGGTTACACGCATTCCATTACGTGAGTAGTTACAATTCAGGTTGTGAGAGAAGTGCATGATTCAGCTTTGGGATGTCTGCAAATCATTTGATGGGGGAAAGACCTTTGCGGTGAACCACCTTTCCCTCACCGTTTTTGAAGGGGAAACCCTGGTCCTCCTGGGCACATCCGGCTGTGGAAAAACCACGACCCTGAAAATGGTTAACCGGCTGATTGAACCGGACAACGGCCGTATCGAGGTCGACGGCAAAAATGTTCTGCAACAGAATCCCCAGGATTTGCGGCGTTCCATCGGCTATACCTTTCAGGGTATTGGACTTTTTCCTCATATGACCGTGGCTGACAACATCTCTATTGTCCTGCGCCTCTGCGGCAAGAGTCGTCAACAACGCCGTGACCGTGCCCGAGAGATGCTCGAAATGGTGGAACTTGATCCACAGCGTTTCACAAACTGTTATCCTGCTCAGCTCTCCGGAGGGCAGCAGCAACGGGTCGGAGTCGCCAGGGCCCTGGCGGCCAACCCCAAATATCTACTCATGGATGAGCCCTTTGGCGCCTTAGATGCCCTGACCCGAGACGCATTACAACAGCAGTTTCTGAAATTGAAAAATGAATTTCAGAAGACTGTCATTTTTGTAACCCATGATATCATTGAGGCCCTGATTCTTGCTGACCGGATCGCTGTTATGCATGGGGGACGTATTGAACAGATAGGGACGAAAACTGAAATCCTGCAAAAACCCGCATCACAATTTGTCAGGAACCTCTTTGCGAAACCAGCGGAACAGTTAAAGGATTTTTGGACTGCTTTGGCATGATTGATTTCTTGATTGAGAAAAGTCCCGAATTACTGATCAAATTCAGGGAGCATGTAGTGCTCACCGGAGTTTCGACCTCGTTTGCAATACTAGCCGGTGTTCCACTCGGTATTCTCATTACGCGCCATAAGACTATTAGGGGCACAGTGCTAGCCGCAGCCGGCGTTGTCCAGACAATTCCCAGTCTTGCCATGCTGGCTTTTCTGCTCCCTATACTGGGGATTGGCATCAAGCCTGCCATCGTTGCCTTGACTCTCTATGCCTTCTTGCCGATTATCAGAAATACCTACACCGGCTTAACGAATATTTCCGATGAAATCATTGAGGCAGCAACCGGAGTGGGATTTACTCCCAAGCAAATGTTATGTCTTGTTGAACTTCCTCTTGCCATGCCTGTTATTTTTGCTGGAATTCGGACAGCTGCGGTTATTGGGGTGGGGATTGCCACACTCTCATCATTTATAGGAGCGGGGGGCTTGGGTGATTTCATTAATCGGGGACTTGCCCTGAATAACACGAACCTGATTTTTCTCGGTGCGGGCGCGGCTGCTATTTTAGCCCTGACGATTGATTTTTTTCTTGGTTTCGTGGAAAGCCTTATCTGGAAACGAAAATAAGCCAGCCAATGTAAGCGTTCACAGGCACCGAATCTGCACGTTTTCAGTGTAATCAGCATACAGGTGTATAGCTGATCACCCTGAAAACGCACATCTCCGACACCTATAAACGCTTACAATTCCTGGGGGAGCCGAAAATTCGGTGTTTTTCCCCCGTGAACGGTTACGAGCATCAAGGGAAAAACTATGCGACATATGAAGTGCTATTCGAGTCTCATCGGAATTATATTTCTCTTCCTTTTTTCCTTTCTTCTCTCTGGCTGTGCAAAAGATAAGGGCAAACCAACGATACGAATAGGCTCAAAAAATTTTACCGAGCAATTCATTCTGGCAGAAATAATGGCGCAGCTCATTGAAAACCGGACGACTCTCAATGTGGAACGAATTTTCAATCTCGGCGGCACGATGATTTGCCATAATGCCTTGATCAGTGGAGAAATAGACCTCTATCCTGAATATACCGGCACGGGACTGACCGCCATTTTGCAACTGGATGTCATTACTGACCCTGAGCTCGCTTTCAAATCCGTGAGCAGTCATTATCTTGATACCTATCAACTGAAATGGCTCCAGCCTTTTGGGTTTAACAATACCTATGCCCTGACCGTACGCGGCAGCGATGCCCGTGAAAATGGCTGGAAAAATATAAGTGATCTCGCCACTACCGGGGCCAAATTGAAAGCTGGATTCACCTCGGAGTTTATTGAAAGACCTGACGGATACCCTGGACTAAAAAAAAGATATGGCATCACCTTTCTTTCGGTAAAAGACATGGATCCTTCTTTGATGTACCGGGCGATTGCAGAAAACCAGGTTGATGTTATCTGTGCTTTTTCCACAGACGGCAGGATAAAAGCCTATGACCTTTTTTTGCTGGAAGATGACTCACTATTTTTTCCACCATACTCTGCAGCGCCGGTTATCAGATTAGAGACGGCCCGAAGGTATCCGGAGGTGGAAAAAACACTGCATCAGCTTGCAGATATAATTGACAACCGTGCCATGCAACAGCTTAATTATGCCGTTGATGAATTAAAAAAATCGCCAGAGAATGTGGCCCAAAGATTCCTTCTGGAGAAAGGGTTGATAACAGAACCGTAAAGGTCTGTACAAATTCTACGGAACTCCCCCCATCCCCGCCTCAGCGGAAGTTCCATAATGCCGGACTTCTCCATCACGTCCTTCATCTGCAATGGCAATTGAGATCGATTTTGAATGAACATCTTATCCGACGAATTTTGTGGTAGAATGTCTTTCCATGGCTTGTCTCCTTTTATAATTGGTTTTATGTTCTTGTGGAGAACATTCCAATTAAACTGGAGGCAGGCCTTCTCGGCTACCTGTCAGACATTATGTCTATACATCTTTTATTATTCAGTCCCATCTCGCTCACCAATTGCTACTATTCATCTTGGATCTGCCAATCGAAAACCAGATTCCATCTGTACACTATCCATATGAAATCGTAATATTTTAAACGGGGTTGCTATTGCCATTATTAACATTAAACATAAACCATTAGGACAATTATTCTCATGGAACTAGGATATAACCAGGCCGCACTCATTCTCGAAGCCAATGATGAAGGTGAAATCTCTGTCAATTTAGCAATCTCTGTCAATTTAGCCGCTCATGATTCTGAAAATTTAGCTGCTGCGATATGTCAGATAATTGCTCGGAAATTGACCCAAGATGAAAAATTTCAATCAGAGATAATGGATGCTCTTGAATGAAATCAAAGTTACGTATACCTCCCTAATCTTTGCCCGAGAAGGGTGCGAACATACCTGTTTAGGGAGTAGTCCGATCAAATCATCCTGCTTTTAATCGAACTTTTTCTCAGAGATTTTAAAACAATCCCATGTATTCCCAGAGATTACCGCCCATTACCATCTTTTTTTTTGGCGATACACGCAGGTAAAGACAATCCAGTAAAGGGCGCCGCATGGGGTGATCTTTTTCACGCATGCTTTCCGATACTTGACAAAATTTCTTTGCTCTCCTCTTGCAAGTCGGGCCGAGATAGATTATTCCTTATTGAGACTTATTACTAAAGTAAGGCCGGACCAATATGACCGCCATGATCTTGGAACCTGTGGAATTTTCCAAGCAGGAAAGAAATGATTGCCGCTCATGCGGCACCCATTTAAGTAGGCAAAAAAGCCGCTACTGCAGCTCCCGGTGCCGTAAATCTCTCCACTGGCAACTCTGGATCACCGAAGGTCTGCTCCAGGCTCTGGATTGCCGGTTTGCCACCTTCCACTGGACCGATTCCACCGTAATTCTCCAGGTTCTTCCCCGCAAATCCGAGCGGGTATTCTTCTATTTCGCCAACCGCGCCAGGTATAACAAGCCGGCGGCAGATCTGAAAAGACTCACCTTGACGTTGGGTGATCGGTGGTGGAACATAAAAAGAAACGGCAAAAGCGTACATGCGGCCTCGCGCAACTTACTTTTAGAGGCTGATGGTCAAAAGGCCAAGGAGCAATTCAGGTTGGTACGACGCTCAACCTTAAAACCTGCAGGCATATCAGCAAATGACATCAACCTGCTTGCCCTCAGCCAATCCGACCTTCTGGACCGGGATGTGCGCGCCATGCTTAAACGCGCCTTCCGGAAAAGGGCGCTGGAGTCCCATCCGGACCTTGGCGGTCGCAAGGAGGATTTTATCCGGGTCCGGAAGGCATTCGAGAATCTGATGCAATGGGCCAAAAATCCGGCCCTCAGCAAATCGGAGCGCACCAGCCT